>CAYSBD010000049.1:4417-12429 GCA_964429175.1 uncultured Marinosulfonomonas sp. | reverse complement strand
CACGGAGGCGGCCACGGAGGCGGCGATTTTTGGCGGCAAAACACCCAAGGCCCCGCCCCCGCCAGCCATGATTTGACCGCCAGTTTCAGCGTAGTAAAACGAATTTAGCAGAAAATCCTTTTCCAAACCCCTCATCTGGCCAGTTATCCCCTAGCCCGTAAATGCATGATAAGCTGCTGGCCCAAATATTATAACAGGTCAAAAACAATCTGGACTATAGAGAGAAAGATCAGTAACCAGAAAACTAATCTGCTGCGGTTATCACAGGCAGAAAAGGCTTTATTTTATGGTTGAATGGCTACATTCCACGGGGCTGACCCCTTATGATTTTGCGGTGCAGGAAATGGAATCGCGCGCCGCCGGTATTGCAGCGGGAACCATGAACGAGGCCATCTGGTTGCTGGAGCATCCGCCACTTTATACCGCAGGCACCAGCGCCAAAGCGGCCGATTTAACCAATCCGTATCGTTTTGACGTTTTTAACAGCAAACGCGGCGGCCAATACACCTATCACGGACCCGGCCAGCGGGTGGTTTATGTTATGCTTGATGTCGGCAAACGCGGCCGCGATGTGCGTCAATTTGTGCGCCAGCTTGAGGCTTGGCTGATTGCCGCGCTGGCCGATTTCAATGTAAGCGGCGAAATCCGCGACGGGCGCGTTGGCGTCTGGGTGCCCCGCAACGACAAGCCGCTAAATGCCGATGGCACCCCGGCCGAAGACAAGATCGCCGCCATTGGTATACGCCTGCGCAAATGGGTCAGCTTTCACGGCCTTTCGATCAATGTTGAACCAGATCTAAGCCATTACGATGGCATTATCCCCTGCGGAATCAGCAAATACGGCGTCACCAGTCTGGTTGATTTGGGCCTGCCGGTGACAATGGATGATGTCGATATTTCGCTAAAACGTGCTTTTGAAGCCATTTTTAACACAGAATTTACCGAAAAGCCGTAATACCTTGAGCAGGGACAGTAGTGCACATTGCATTTTTGCGATAAATGCTAAATGATATCTGTCTTTAACAAGGAGAACGCAAAATGACACAAACACGTCGCGACGCTTTAAAGCTTATGGGGGCAGCAGCCGCCACCACCATCCTACCCACAGCACTGATGGCTGATGACCACGCAGCCAAAACCGAAGAAGCCGCTACAGACGCCGTAGCCGAAACAGCTGCAGAAGGCCCCGTAACGCACGAAGTTCTGATGCTGAACAAAGATCCTGACAACAAAAGAAAACGCAATGTTTTCATACCGGATCTGTTGGTGATCAATCCTGGTGATACTGTGAAATTCGTTTCCGTTGACAAAGGCCACAATTCCCAGACAACCAAGGGCATGACACCTGAAGGTGCTGAAAAATGGAAAAGCAAACTTAGCAAAGATTTTGAAGTTACCATCACTGTTGAGGGCACTTATGGCTATAACTGCGCCCCCCACGCCTCGCTTGGCATGGTTGGTCTGATCCTTTGTGGCGATGCTTCGGGTAATTACGAAGCAAGCAAAGAGGTCAAACAGCGCGGCAAAGCCAAAAAGGTTTTCAAGGATATCTTTGAAAGAGCCGACGTTCTGATCGCGGGTTAAGCCTGTGGGTTTTCAGCTCTGCCTGAAAGCATATAAATACGTCTCTCCATGGCTAGGTTCCAGCCCGGCCATGGGGGAATATTCGGGCCAATTAGCGCCTAAAGCCAGCGTCGCACTTTGCGCTCATAGGCGCCCCACGCGGCACGGTATTTGATCCGCAGGTGTTTTTCTTCGCCTATAATAAACCGTTTTTCAATAATCCAGACGAATAGTGGGATTAACGGCAAGGCCAGCACCGCATCCCAATACAGAATCAGACCCGCCAAAATCATTGCGTCACCCAGATAAATCGGATTTCGGCTGCGTTTGTAAATGCCCGACTGCACAAAACTGCTACTTTGGGAACGTGGCATCAGCGTGGTTTTGGCACGATAAAAGGCAGCGGCTGCCATCAAAATTATCAACAAACCGCCACCAATCAGCAAACCGCCCAGCAGATCAGCCCAGACCGGGCCAAAACTCAGATCCATCGTATAGTTCGCCGATAACCACCAGGCGTTGACGATAAAGGCAGCAAGCCAAAGCGGGGGGATTTCAAGTTTTCTTACAAGTTTTTTCATAAGCCAAACCTATACATTACCTTTGCCAGCCAGCCAATGATTTCTTCGGGGAAAATCAGCCGGTTTTACTATCTGATTTTTGCGCCCATTCACGCACAGCATCGCCAAATCGCTCAAATATCGGGCGCGAAACCGGATCATCGGCCGCATTATATTCCGGATGCCACTGCACAGCCAGGGCGAAGCCTTTGGCGTCTTTTACATAGGCCGCCTCCGGCGTGCCATCATCGGCAATCCCGTCAATCACGATACGCGAACCCGCGCATTTAATGCCTTGGCCGTGCAATGTGTTGGTCATAACCTCTTGCTTTCCAACCACATCCTTAAACACTCCCGCTTGGCTAAAATGCACACAATGGCGCAGGGCGAATTTTTCCTCAAGCGTGCCATCGGGCGGCATCCGGTGATTCATCCGCCCCTCAAGATCACGAATTTCAGGATAAAGCGTGCCGCCCATCGCCACGTTAAGTTCTTGAAACCCGCGGCAAATTGCGAAAAACGGCTGACCTCGATCGACACAGGCCCGGATCAGCGGCAAGGTCAGCTCATCGCGGCAACGATCAAAATCACCATGGGCTTTTGTGGCTTTTTCACCGTATTGTGATGGGTGAACATTGGGACGCCCGCCCGTAAACAAAAACCCGTCACAGGTTTGTAGCAGCTCCTCAACCGTTGCAAAACGCGGGTCCGCCGGGACCATCAAAGGCACGCAATTGGCCACATTCCCAATCGCCTCGGCGTTCATTTTTCCGCTGGCATACGCAGGGTAATCATCCCCGATTATGTAATGGTTTGCGATAATTCCAACAATTGGGCGTGTCATGGCCGGCCTTTTGATTAACTGGGTGGCGTAAACCTAAGGCGATTCATACCTGCAAGATAGCGCACGGTGAACACATGAAAACAGCCATCTGTGCGAATGCGCGCAGCAGCCTTGTTGTAAAATATTTTGAGAAATCGTGGAAATTGCTGGCGCTCAAAATTGCAGCGGCTAAAGATAACGCAACATCGGGTTTGATTTGAAAACCATTTATCAACACTGCGAATCGGAGAAACCATGACAGCCTCCCTTACATTTGAAGCCCTGAAAAAGCAGGTGATCGATGGCAACATTGACACGGTTCTGGTGGTGATGGTCGATATGCAGGGCCGTTTGATCGGCAAGCGCATCGTGGCGCAATTTTTCATCGATGGCGGCTATAAAGAAACCCATTGTTGCAATTATCTGCTGGCCACCGATCTGGAAATGGCCACCCCCGATGGCTATGCCTCGACCAGCTGGCAAAGCGGTTACGGCGATTATGTGATGCAGCCTGATCTGGAAACTTTGCGCGCTGTCCCGTGGCTGGAGGGCACGGCGATGGTGCTGTGCGATGTGCTGGATCACCACGGAAATGAGGTTACGCATTCGCCCCGCGCGGTGCTGAAACGCCAGCTGAACCGGTTGGCCGATTTGGGCATGAGCGCAATGATGGCCACCGAACTTGAGTTTTTCCTGTTTGCAAAATCATTCGATGAAATCCGCGCCGACGGCTTTCAAAACCTGCAACCGATCAGCGCCTATAATGAAGATTATCATATCCTGCAAACCACCAAAGAAGAACACATCATGCGCCCGATCCGCAATCATTTGCGGGCCGCCGGCGTACCTGTCGAAGGCTCAAAGGGCGAGGCCGAGGCCGGTCAAGAGGAGCTAAATATCAAATACGGCGCGCCGATGGATTGCGCCGATAATCATTCCATTGCCAAACACGCGATCAAGGAAATCGCCTGGGCGGCCGGTCACGCCGTGACGTTTTTGCCCAAATGGCACGCCGATAAGGTCGGCAGCTCGTCGCATGTGCATCAAAGCCTGTGGAAAGATAACACGCCGCTGTTTTATGACGCCGATAAACCCCATGGCATGTCCGATTTAATGCGCCAATACATCGCTGGCCTGATCAAATACGCACCCGATTACACCTATTTTATGGCCCCCTACATCAACAGCTACAAGCGTTTTCAAAAAGGCAGCTTTGCGCCCACCGGCACGGCTTGGTCGATCGACAATCGCACGGCCGGTTTCCGGCTTTGCGCCGAGGGCACCAAATCGGTGCGGGTGGAATGCCGCATTGGTGGCTCGGATATGAACCCCTATTTGGCGATGGCCGCCCAATTGGCCGCCGGAATGGCCGGCATAAAAGAGCAGCTAAAACTGGGCGCGCCCCTGAGCGGCGATGCCTATGCCGATAAATCGGTTGATGATATTCCTGCCAACCTGCGCGATGCGGGCGATGCGCTGAAAGGCTCGAAAATGCTGCGCCAAGCCCTTGGCGATGATGTGGTCACGCATTATGTGCGCGCCGCCAGTTGGGAGCAGGAAGAATTCGCACGCGTCGTCACCGATTATGAAATAGCCCGTGGATTTGAAAGAGCCTGAACAATGACAAACACCCTAAAATGCATCTCGCCGATTGACGGATCGCTTTTCATCGAGCGCCCGCTTTTAAACATGGATCAGGCCAACGCGGCCGTTGCCCGTGCCAATTGTGCCCAAAACGAATGGGCCGCGCGCCCGCTGGCCGAACGCATTGATCTGGTCATGGCCGGCGTTGCCATAATTGGCGAAATGAACGATGAGATTGTGCCGGAACTAGCCCGCCAAATGGGCCGGCCAGTGCGTTACGGCGGCGAATTTAGCGGCTTTAATCAGCGCGCATCATACATGGCCAAAATCGCCAAGGGCGCGCTGGCACCGGTGATCGTTGAAGAAACTGACCAGTTCCACCGCTACATCGCGCGCGAGGCTTTTGGGCTGGTTTTGGTGATCGCTCCGTGGAATTATCCGTTTATGACAGCAATAAACACAATCGCCCCGGCGCTGATTGCGGGCAATGCGGTGCTGTTAAAACACGCCAGCCAAACCCCGTTGGTGGGTGAACGCATGGCGCAGGCATTTCACGCGGCCGGCGTGCCGAGGGACGTTTTTCAAAACGTGTTTTTAAGCCATGGCACCACGTCGGCGTTGATTGCGGCCAAATCATTCGGCTTTGTCAATTTTACCGGATCGGTTGGCGGCGGCAAGGCAATCGAGCGCGCCGCAGCCGGCACATTCACCGGAATCGGGCTGGAATTGGGCGGCAAAGATCCGGGTTATGTGATGCAAGACGCAGATCTAAACGCGGCTGTCGAGACCTTGATTGACGGGGCGATGTTTAACTCGGGGCAATGTTGCTGCGGGATCGAGCGGATTTATGTGGTCGAAAGCCTGTTTGATGCCTTCGTTGAAAAAACGGTGGCAATTGTGGACGGCTATAAACTGGGTGATCCGCTGAAACACGAAACCACGCTTGGCCCGATGGCGCATGTGCGCTTTGCCGATGAAGTGCGCGATCAGGTCAGCGAAGCCATTGCGGCAGGCGCGACCGCGTTGATTGATCCGGCGCAGTTTCCCCAAGATGACGGCGGTGCCTATCTGATGCCGCAAATTCTGGTGGATGTTAACCATTCCATGCGCGTGATGCGCGATGAAACTTTCGGGCCGGTGGTTGGCATTATGAAAGTCAAGGATGATGCCGAGGCGATAAAGCTGATGAATGACAGCGAATTTGGGCTGACGGCTTCGCTTTGGACCCGTGATATTGAGCGCGCCCAGAGAATTGGGGCGCAACTGCAAACCGGCACCGTGTTTATGAACCGCGCCGATTATGTTGATCCGGCGCTGTGTTGGAGCGGCTGCAAGAACACCGGGCGCGGTGGAGGATTGTCTGAAATTGGCTATCAAAACCTGACGCGCCCAAAATCCTATCATCTAAAAAAGGTTTGATATCATGAACTTATCTGGAAATTGGTCCTACCCCACCACAATGAAATTCGGGGCCGGACGCATTTCGGAAATTGCGCAATCTTGCGCGGCGACCGGCATGAAAAACCCGCTTTTGGTCACGGATAAAGGGCTGGCAAACCTGCCGATCACCCAAAACACGCTGGATATTCTGGATGCTGCCGGTTTGGGTCGCGCCATGTTTGGCGCGGTTGATCCAAACCCGAATGAGCTAAATCTGGCCGCCGGTGTTGCCGCCTATCAGGCTGGTGGGCATGACGGGGTGATTGCTTTTGGGGGCGGTTCTGGCCTTGATTTGGGTAAAATGGTGGCTTTTATGGCCGGCCAAAACCGCCCGGTTTGGGATTTTGAGGATATTGACGATTGGTGGATGCGCGCCGACGCCGACGCCATCGCGCCGATTATTGCGGTGCCCACGACAGCCGGAACCGGATCAGAAGTTGGCCGTGCCTCGGTGATTACCGACAGCGTGAGCCATGTGAAAAAGATTATATTCCATCCCGAAATTCTGCCTTCTGTGGTGATTTGTGACCCTGAATTAACCGTCGGGATGCCGCAGATTTTCACGGCCGGCACCGGTTTGGATGCGTTTGCCCATTGCGTCGAGGCCTATTCAAGCCCGCATTATCACCCGATGTCACAGGGCATTGCGCTGGAGGGGATGCGTTTGGTCAAGCAATATTTGCCGCGCGCCTACAGCGACGGAACCGACATCGAGGCCCGCGCCCATATGATGTCGGCCGCCGCCATGGGGGCCACCGCGTTTCAAAAAGGTCTGGGCGCAATTCACGCGCTTAGCCACCCGATTGGCGCGGTTTATAACACCCATCACGGCACCACCAACGCGGTTTGTATGCCGGCCGTTTTGCAACTGAACGCGCCGGTGATTGCCGCGCGGTTTGATGCGGCGGCCGCTTATTTGGGGATCAAAGGCGGTTTTGCAGGATTTTGTGAGTTTGTGCAGGATTTTAACGATTCGATGAAAATCCCGCGTAAATTATCGGAGATGGGTGTCGGGGTTGACCGGATTGACGAATTAACCGCGATGGCGCTGAAAGATCCCAGCACTGGCGGAAATCCGGTTGAAATGACCACGGCCAACACCAAAGCGCTGTTTGAAGCGATTATTTAAGCGTTTGGCGTTCAGCTCTGATCAGGCGCTTAGCGAATTTTGCAAAATCTCAAGCGCGGCTGCATGCACATCGACATTGGCGGCCGCCAATATTCGCCCGCCCTCATGCGCTGGTTTACCGGCCCAGTCGGTGATAATTCCGCCAGCGGCCTGCACCACTGCAATCGGGGCCTGCACGTCATAGGGTTGCAATCCGGCCTCGATCACCAGATCAACCTGTCCCGCTGCCAACAAAGCATAACCGTAACAATCTGTGCCAAAACGGGCAAGCTTGACGAGATCACGCACCGCGTCAAACGCCGCCCGTTCATCAGGCGTGCCAATTTCTGGAAAAGTGCTAAGCATCACGCATTGCGACAACGGCCGCGGCGCGCGGGTTTTTAGCACGGTTTCGCCATGCGGACCCGTCATGCGCGCCTCGCTAAAGCCGCCGATAAAACGCTCGCCAATATAGGGCTGGCTGATGATGCCAAAAAATGGCCCCCCTGTATCACGCACCGAAATCAGCACGCCCCAAGTCGGGATGCCGCTGATATAAGCGCGGGTGCCGTCAATCGGATCCAGCACCCAAGTCAGCCCGCTTGTGCCTTGGCTATAACCAAATTCCTCGCCTAAAATGGCGTCCGCGGGGCGCATTTTGGCCAAGAGTTTGCGCATGGCCTGCTCGCAAGCGCGGTCGGCCACGGTAACCGGATCGAAATTGTCGGTTTCTTTATTATCGGCCTGCAAATCCGGGCAGCGAAAATGGCGCAAGGTTTCCACCTGCGCCACATCAGCCAAAGCAAACGCTGTCTGCTTTAGGCTTTCTTGTTCTGTTTTACTTAATTTCTAAAAGGATTGTAATTAAGTAGTTAGAGTTTAGAGCTTAATTTTAAAGCAATATATATTTTTAAATTTTTTAAATAGTTTTTTT
>CAYSBD010000049.1:0-4407 GCA_964429175.1 uncultured Marinosulfonomonas sp. | reverse complement strand
CCATTGGCCCCGTTTTTTGCAATATCACAAAACGGTAATATGCCTTTTATGGCAGGGGTCAAGATATCGGGTGTATTTAGGCCGCGTCGCTAAGCACACGCGCCAGATCAAACAGGCGGCGGCGTTGGTTTTCAGGCATTGAATAATAGGAGCGCACCAGCTCCAGTGCCTCTTTGTCGGCCATGATATCCATAGGAATACCGTTTTCCGCGGTTTCTTTATCGTTAAGATCACCGAGACCATCAAAGAAAAAGCTGACCGGAACGCCAAGCGCATCCGAAATATCCCACAAACGCGAAGCGCTGACCCGGTTCATCCCGGTTTCGTATTTTTGAATCTGCTGAAACTTTATCCCGACCTTTTCAGCCAGTTGTTGTTGCGTCATTCCCACCAGCCAACGGCGATGGCGGACACGTTTGCCCACATGGACATCTACAGGGTGTTTTATTTTTTCTTCACTCATTGTTTTACACTTAACCTTAAGTTGCGCATTTTAGTATGCGCATTTAAATGCCAGAAAAGAACATATATTATGTAAACGCGATATCGCGGCATAAAAACATTCGTTACTTTACTTCTAATGACCTGTCCTGTGAATGTTTCATTCCAATCACACCGCAGCTTACACAACCTGAAGAAACGAGAACACCTGTCTTTAAGTGCAACTATTCCGGTTCCTCCATCTCTGAAAACCGCATCCTTTACTGGCTTTAATTTATCATGCAGGCTAAGAATATCCTGTGGAATTTTAGTCTATACGGAGATATAAATTGCGTAGATTTCAAGTTCAAACCATTGGCAAACCTGCTGTCTTGTCAACCGGATCGATCCCGGTTCCGAATCCTGGCGAAATCCGGCTAAAAATCGGGGCTTGTGGCTTGAATTTCGGTGATTTACTAATGATTGAAGGAACTTATCAGGAACGTCCCCCCCTGCCATTTACATTGGGAATGGAGCCTGCCGGTGTTGTCGAGGCGCTGGGTGAAGGCGTGAAAACTTTGCAAATTGGCGATCGGGTGGCGGTTTATCACGGGCACGGGGGCTTGGCGGAAACGGGCTGTTTTGCGGCCGATCATTGCCATGTTTTACCCGACAATATGTCGATCACCACCGGCGCCGGTTTTTTGGTGGCTTATGGCACCTCGCATCTGGCGCTGGCGAATCGGGCTAAATTGCAGGCGGGCGAGGTTTTGCTGGTTTTGGGTGCCTCGGGCGGCATCGGTTTAACGGCGGTTGAAATCGGCAAACGCATGGGCGCAACCGTGATTGCCTGCGCGCGCGGCCAAGATAAGCTGGCGATTGCCGCCAAAGCCGGCGCGGATCATCTGATCAATAGCCAAACCGATGATCTGCGCGATGTGGTCAAATCGCTGGGCGGGGCCGATGTGGTTTTTGATCCGGTTGGCGGTGATTTATTCAAGGCAGCCTTGCGCGCCTGCAACCCCCAAGCGCGCATTATTCCGCTGGGGTTTGCCAGTGGCAAGCTGCCTGAAATTGCGGCCAATATCCTGCTGGTGAAAAATATCGACGTGATCGGTTTTTATTGGGGGGGCTATTTGAAATTTGCGCCCCACCTGCTACAGGACAGCCTTAAAACCCTGCTGGGCTGGTATGAGGCCGGCCAATTGCAGCCCCACATCAGCCACATATTGCCGCTTGAGCGGGTGAACGAGGCGCTGGATTTACTGCGCAACCGCAAATCAACCGGCAAGGTTGTGGTGACGATTTAGCGGCTTATTTTTCCGTGCTATAATCCGGCGGATAATTCGCGGCATAACCGGCAATTTCCAGCGGGAAACGGTTCACTTTTTCAATGATGTAATTGCTCTTTTCGTCGCTGAACAAATAGCTGAGATTTAACCGCACCCAGCCGGGTTTTTCTACCGCGCTGCCTTTGCTGATGTCACTGCGTATTTGCTCGGACTGAAGCCGCTCGACCCCCAGTAAACGATGCCCGTAAGGCCCGGCACAAGCACAACCGCCACGCGCCTGAATACCCGTGGCATCGCTTAAAATTTGCGTGGCCAGTTCGTGATGATAATGCTTGCCATCGGCATCATTCACAATGAACGAAAATATCGGCAGCCTGTTGTGGCGATCACCGGCCAGAATATTCAAATGCGGATTATCCGCCCATGCCTTCAGAGCCAGATCAACCAGTTTTCGGTTTTGGCTGGTGATATAATCCTGCCCGATCGCCGCCTTGACCATAAACACCAGCGCGGCGCGAATATCGCCGATAATGTTGGGCGTGCCGGCTTCTTCGCGCTGGCACACATCATCCAGATAATCATGCCCCCACGGTGAAACATACGAAACCGAGCCACCACCGGGCCAAGTGGGCGTGGCATTTTGCACCACCGAATTGCGAATAATCAACAAACCCGACGCCCCCGGACCACCGGGGAATTTATGCGGCGATAGAAAAATCGCGTCTTTTTCCAGCCCCTGCGCGGGGTTCATATTCATGTTCAAATAAGGCGCGCCGCCCGCATAATCCCAAAACACCAGCGCGCCGTATTTTTTAAGCAATTTGGTCACTGCATCCACATCGGTCAAAATTCCGGTCACATTAGAGGCCGCCGAAAACGAGCCAACCATCATGCCACCACCGGCGCGTTTTTTCAGCTCGCTCTCCAGCATTTCCAAATCAACGCCCGTGCTTTCACATTCGGCAATTTCGACCACATCCGCCCCGCTTTCGCGCCATGGCAAAATGTTGGAATGATGCTCGAACGGGCCAATAAAAACCGTTGGCTTGCCCGCCGATTTAGATAAATCACACAATGAAACCAGTCGGTTAACAGCCGAAGTCGCTCCAGACCCCGAGAAGATGACCGAACAGCCGTCATCGGCATTGGTTTGGGTGGAAATCAGCGCGCGTGCCTCTTTGCGCAAGCGGGTCGTGTAGGCGCCGCAATAGGATGATTGCGTGTGGCTATTTGCGTAAAATGGCAAAACATGCGTGGCCACGAAATCCTCGATTTGCTGCAGCGCGCGCCCGGATGCGGTGTAATCGGCATAGATCAGTTTCTTTTGGCCAAAGGGCGTGCTGATTTGCAAATCATCGCCAATCACACCGGCACGAAGCGCTTGGACAATGTCGGGAATTTCCAGTTGTTGTTTGAATATTTCCAGTGTCATTTGCTTTGATCCTTATGAAATTGGCCGGTATTTGATCCTTATGAAATTGGCCGGTATACGACTGACCCGAATTTAGCTGTTGTTTCTTGCCACAAACAAAACCGCCGGCATCACCATCAGGGCGGCGGGCCACGCCGCCGGGTTGTTGCATGTTCTGCATGGTCATATTTCGCAGCTAACCGAAACGGGTTTAACTGTCCAGAAAACCCGCTATGTTGGCGGCAAATAATTTAACGAAACGAGGCATCATGCAGGTTGTTTTTCATATTGGCGCGCATGCTACAGACGAAGACAGGCTGCTGAAATCGCTGCTGAAAAACCGTGATTTACTAAAAGAGCACGGCGTTTGCGTTCCCGGCCCCGGCAAATACCGCAAACAAATCCGTCAGCTGCTAAAATCAATCGGCGATGAAAGCCCGACGCAAGAAGTCATCGACGCGCTGCACGAAAACGTCATTGAGGGCGACACCCCCAAACGCCTGCTGCTATCGCATGACAATTTCCTGAGCCCCATTCCGTTGATTTTCGCCCGCAAACAGTTTTACCTGCAAGCCCAGCAACGCCTGCCCGCGCTTGCCAGGCTTTTCCCCGGTGCCGAGATCGAATTTCATCTAAGCATGCGCAATCCAGCCAGCTTTATTCCCGCGGTTTTTGGTCAAACTAAAAATATGCTCTTTGCCGATTTCATCTTCCGCATGGCTCTGCGCGATGTGAAATGGTCCAATCTGGTGCACAGCATTCGCGCCAGCTGTCCCGAAGCGAAATTAACGATCTGGTGCAATGAGGACACGCCGCTGATCTATTCCGATCTGCTGTATTCGCTGAGCGGCCTTGATCGCGCCGTTGCTTTGGATGGCCAAAATGATCTGCTGGCCGAAATAATGCAACCCGATGGTTTAAAACGATTTTATAGCTATCTGGGCAGCCACCCCCCAAAGAATAACACACAAAAACACCGCATTATCAGCGCATTTCTGGATAAATTCGCGATTGAAGACAAACTGGAAGACGCGATTGATATTTCAGGCTGGACCCAGGATTTGGTCGATAAATTAACCGATATTTACGAGGCAGACCTGTTAGAGATCAAAGAGATTGACGGGGTCAGGTTTATTCAAGCTTAATATTCGATCGGTCATATATGCTATTGACCGGATATTCGCCTTCGTGCATATACTCGGCTATGAAACGAATTGAAACTTTTCAAATGCTGGCCGATCAAACCCTGTCTTCGGGCGCTTTTTTTGATGCAAAATCAGGATG
>CAYSBD010000048.1:0-16074 GCA_964429175.1 uncultured Marinosulfonomonas sp. | reverse complement strand
TATCAGTCATTATTGGCCCACAAACTTAATCTTCGGAATGATTCAGGATAACGCCAAGCAAGGGAATTTGTTTGTCCAGCAACGCTTCTGTTTGTCTGATTTCCTTATCGGTGGTTTTGCCGCCACCCACAACAAGCAAAACAGCATCCAAATGCGGCAAGCAGGCAACGGCTTCATCACTGGACAGTATCGGTGGCAGATCAAAAAGCGTCACATCAGGGACCAGCATATCTTGCATTTCCTCAAGAACATCTGCCGCCATATCGCTTTGCACCAATTCTGCTGCATCATCTGCTTGTTTGCTGTTTAACCCGGCCACAAGACTCGGGCCCAAGCGCAGGAAAAAATCTTCTGGCTCAATCATGCCTGACAGATAATCAGCCATCAAAATTTCTCGCTGCACACCCAGAACCCGGGCCAGATCCGGTTCGTGCAAATTCATATCCATCAGCAAAACTCTGTTAAGTTCAGCGCGGGCCAAACTGATTGCCAGATTGGCCGCCACAAATGTTTTACCACACCCGTCAGTTGGCGAAGTAATGCCAACCCGATGCCAGTTTTTATCACCCAAAGCCTGCATCATCCGCGTGCGTAAAACATCAAAGGCTTTATGTGCAGGGTTTTTGCGCGCAGCACTTATGACAAGGTTTTTTTCAAGAATTCGATTGTTAAGTTTAACTCTCTCGAAATTATCCCAATTATCCAAAGTTACCAGCGCAGTTGATTGCGTTTGCGCTGCGTTAATCTGGGTTGTTTCTGTTTCGTCTGCCATTTTCTGCTCCGGTTTTTTTATCGGTTGGGCGCTTTAAAACCCAAACAAATTTGCGTCCGTTATTGCGGCGCGCACAAATTCTTCTTTTCCCGCGACAGGCTGCCAACCCAGCAATTGTTTGGCGTGACTGTTGTCAAACGGTGAATAATGCGCGCGCGATTTCCAATCCTTCAAGGACGCATTATTTAAACCTTTGCGGCGCAATGCGTATTTTTTCAACAGATATTTCATGCTACCGCTTAGATAAAACGCAT
Organism: uncultured Marinosulfonomonas sp.; assembly: GCA_964429175.1. Lineage (GTDB taxonomy): Bacteria > Pseudomonadota > Alphaproteobacteria > Rhodobacterales > Rhodobacteraceae > Profundibacter. The sequence continues at coordinate 15,048 of CAYSBD010000048.1, read as the reverse complement.
GCAATGACCCAGATTTCACCGTAATCCGCGCACCCAAAGCATCGTGGATCGCATTAAAATAATCGCGCCCTGACAACATTGGTTCACCGATCAGGTTCACCGACTCACCAATTGCATCATCCACCTCGATAATTTTAACCAAAGCCTCGGCGACATCATCAATCAGCACAAACGGCAGTATATTTTTACCGCTGCCCCAAATTCGCACCGCACCGGCCCCGTGCCAGCGCCCAATGCCCCAATGTTGCAACGGACCACCCGCGCCAACCACAATTCCGGGCCGCGCAATTGTCAGTGGCAAACCGTCATTTTTGGCCATTTCCAGCAGGCGTTCTTCACACATCGCCTTGGAGCGCGCATAAAGATTCCGATCGGTCATATCCGCACCAAAGCCGGTTTTTTCGGTAATCACTTGATCCGGATCAGACATGTCATATGATGCAATTGTGCCGGTATAAACAAAGCGCTCGACCCCGGCGGCAAGTGCGGCTTTGGCGATGCCAACGGTCACGCCCACATCATTTTGCAGGCAGGCCTCCCATGTGGAATCAAGCGATTTCCCCAGATGATAAACAGCCTTGATGCCTTTCATCGCGTCCTGCAATCCGTCCGTATCTTTTAACGCAGCCGATGCTATTTCCACCGACGCCCCAAGATGGGAAAACGGATTGTTGCTGCCACGGCTTAGAACACGCACATCATGGCCGCGCTCGACCAAGGTTTCGGTCAGGCGCCGGCCAATAAATCCGGTGCCGCCAATCACCAGAATATCCGGCTTGGTTTTGCGCCGTTTAGCGGGTTTTTTAACCGGATCAGTTTGCGGCATTAATGCAAGAACATCATCAATTGCGCGCATAACTTTTAGCGCAGCATCACCGCTAAAGCGCGCATCCATCGGGGTGCCATTATTAATCGCAGCATAAAATCGCGCCAAGGTGCCCTGAAAGCTAAGACCATAGGGGCTTTTACGATAAAGCGAAGTGATTTGCCGCGTGGCATTCACCGCACCTTCGCGCAAATTCTGCCATGTTAGAGACAGCTGTTTGTTCAGCGGATTAACCACAATATCGGAAGCATTTTCCGCCGCAACCACAAGCGTGTCGGCCGCATAATCCAGCCGTGCGGTGGCACTGGAGCCGCGCAATGTTACCGACCGATCATCTGCCGTTTCAACCAACGAAAGGTTGAAGGCCAAATCAACATCGCCATCATCTGTGTGGGCGCGGGCAAGGATGCGCCAGGATTGTTCGCGCATTTGTCCGTCGGGGAAATAGACCGGCTTGCTCAGGCTAAGATATTCGATTTCAGGCGTGCCAAACAGATCAACTGCAAAGCCAAACAAATGCGGGCCCAGTTCTAGCAACAGGTTTTTCGGCTCTCGTAACAACCACAGGCCGAAGGGGCCAGAACGCAGCGGAGAAAGCGGAAAATGCCAGTTAAATTCAGCCGAGGTAATGCGCCCCAACTGCCCATCCGCCAATTTTTGCTTTAGTCGGTCATACGACGGCAATCCCATAAAATTATGCCCGGCACCAAATTGTTTTCCACTGGATTTGGCGGCCGCGATTATTTCAGCCGTTTCAGGATGCGACAGCGCAACCGGCTTTTCCACCAGACAATGCAAACCACCGTTCAAGGCCTGAATCGCCAGATCGCGGTGCATTTGTGGCGGGGTCAAAATGTGAACCGCATCAACCGTGCCCGAGGCAATTAGATCATCAAGCGAAGTAAAAACCTTTGCGCCATGCAAATCGGCCAAAGCCTGCGCATTGGTGGCGGATGTATCACAAACCGCGCAAAGCTCTGCGCCTTTGGTCAGCTTGATTGCATCGGCGTGCCAATCGGCAATATATCCGGCCCCGATGATACCGACTCGGATGTTGCTATTCGTCATAATACTCTCTCTCAACTTAACCGGTTTATTTATACTCAATAATATTCATTTTATGACCGCGCAGTTTTCGCCAGTAATAAATTCCCATTCCAATCAGATTGGGAAATTTTGACAACACTAAAAACATGCCGTGATGCCATGCCTCACTAGCGGGCAGACCTTCGCGTTTCAAACCCTGCACACTACGGATATAGGAACGAATGTAGACGGCAACAATCGCGATTAACCCTAAAGGCAATATCAGGCATAATAAAAGCCCGAACAGAGGAAAAATTGCCCCAAAAAACAGAACCCGTTTACGCTCTGTTTTGAAATATTCGGGATGCATCGCGCCCACTTGCGCAAAGCCATGCCCACTGCGCACGGCGCGCCTCCACCATTCACTAAACCGCGTCATTGCCGCATCATGCAAGGTCATTTCAACCGGAATACGCCGGATTTTCCAGCCCGCCTTTCGCACACGCGTGCAAAATTCATCATCCTCGGCTGCAATCACGGTTTCATCAAAACCGCCAACCTGAATAAACGCCTGACTGCGCACCATCATATCGCCACCACAAGCCAGAATATCGCCGGCCGGCCGGTGCCATTCAAAATCACAAAGCGCGTTATAAACACTTTTGTCACGGTAAATTTCAGAGCGCCAACCCGTAACAATTCCAAGCTCTGGATTTTGCTGCAAAGTTTCAAGACCAGCCGCAAGCCAGCCATCCTGAGCCGCACAATCGCCGTCAATAAACTGCACGAACTCGGGCACATTTTCCAGCGCATCAAAGCCGGCACTTCGGGCGCGGGCAGCCGTGAAGGGGCGGTCTGCGCAAAGCTCCACAACCGTGGCATTGGCGGCTTTGGCATTGGCAACGCTGTTATCTCTCGAGCCTGAATCAACATAAACCAGCTGGGCATTTGTATCTTTCAACGATTTCAAGCAACGCTCTAAACGCGCGCCTTCATTGCGGCCGATAAAAACGATGGCAAGGTTTTGAACGCTCATTTATCGCCCTCTTTATTGGGCCGCAAGCCAACGCTAACGCCCTTTTCGTAGTTTTCAAAAATAGTGGCCAACCATGCGGATTCGGTTTTTACATTGTATTGCGAGACAACCTTTTTGCGCCCCGCATCCCCCATTTTTTTACGCTTTGCCGGGCTGGATAATACACCGGAAATCGCTGTGTGCAACGCCGCCACATCGCCCGGCGCAACCAACACACCTGAAATCCCGTCCTCGACCAATTCCGATATTCCGGCAATTCGGGTCGTCACAACCGGCACACGCGCGGCCATCGCCTCCATCAACACAACGGGCACACCTTCGGCAAAGCTGGGCAAAACCAATGCGTCGGTCTTGTTTAAATATTGGGCAACTTCGGTTTGGGATTTATAGCCAACAAATTTGACCCTATCGCCCAATGGTTTTGCCTGCGCCTCCAAGCTGGTCCTGTCAGGCCCGTCACCGATCAATGTCAAACAGATTTCAGGGTGCTTTTTTAACAATCTATCAAGCGCCTGAAATAAAACAGGCAGTCCTTTAACCGCAGCAAGTCGACCAACAAACAACAGATTTTTCCCGTTTTTTTCAGGTGCCTCAGCGTACCGCTCCGGCTCAACCCCGCAATGCACAATATGTAATTTATCCCAGTGCTCTGGCCCGCTAAATACCATCGCCTGACTGCGGCAATAGTGACTAATGCAGGCAACAAATCGAGCCCGCACGATTTTTTCATCCAATCGCCATTTCTCAGGCGCAAAGAAAATATCGGGTCCATGCAGGGTAAAACTAAAAGGAATACCGCTGATTTCACTGGCCAACATCGCAACGCTGCAACTCGATTTTGCAATGTGATTGTGCAGATGTTTAACGCCATTTTTGTGTAAATAATCTGCCAGCACTACGGCCTCGGCAAAATAAAACATCTGATAAAACAGAGCCTTTAACCCGGGAGGCCGCGTTGAAATAGCAAGCTTTAGGCCGCGAAAATACCCAGTGGGGGATTTGATCAACGCTTTGAAATGGCACCGGATTAAATGCCGTGGGTTTTTTGCAGCATCCAGCACATAAAAGGTTTGCCTTGCCTCGTTGCGCTGCTCATCACCGACAATATGTTCGGCACCGGTTTTGCGGATAGAACAGGTCAAAACCTTGATGCCGCAATCACGCAACCCCAAAACCTCGCGCTGAATAAAAGTATCCGTGGCGCGGGGGTATTCACCGGTTAAATAGGCGATTGGTCCCGTCATTTTCCGGCCTCCTGCATTGCTTGCTCAAAGCTGTAATCAGCTGTCCAACCCAGCTGTTCGCGCAGTTTTTTATTGCTGTATTTCAAAGGTTTCATTCTGGCGTGTAAAACCGGCTTTCGTAATAATCCGGGGGGAGTAATGGGCAGCAAACCTATTATTGATGCCAGCACATCCAGAACTTTCCATGGCAGAGAAATCACGAATTTTGGCCAGCCATTTTTTTTCAAAGCATTTATAAATTCGGTCCTGTCAGGCAGATCATCATCAACAACATTAACCAGAACCACCGGTTTTTCCGCGGCCCATACCAACGCTTTGGCGCAATGTTTTACATAACAAAGCGGTAACTGACCCCTGCCGCCCAGCCGCAACAGAAGTGGGCCAACTGCGATGCCCAAATGGCTGTTCCAAACGCGCCCTTTGCCAAACACGGCACCAATACGCAAGATGCTTAGATCGGGTATTGCATCACGGCACATAGCTTCTTGCGCCAGTTTTGCGCGGCAATAAGCGTCTCTTTTAGCTGGATTAGGCTCTGTTTTTGTATGCTCGTCAACAGTCCCGCCTGCATTAACTGACATGGTGTCATAAACAGACATTGAACTGGCAAGCACCAAATGCACAGGGCCGGATTGTTCAGAAATTCCGGCCAATACCGTTTTTGTAGCCGCTATCGTATCCTGCATTTGGGCCGCATCGTCGCCTGCCAAAGATGCGGCAATGTGGATCACAGTGTCTACATTTTTTAGCGCCAATCCAATGCCGGCAGGATCAACGCCGAGATCACAAATAACAGCGGTGATGCCGTCATCATCCCGCCAGCTTTGAGGTATGCTTTTGGCGCGGCGAACAACGGCGCAAACCTTGTGACCACGGCTGCGAGCGGCCTCTACAGTGTGTTTTCCAACAAAACCGGCAGCACCGGTTATCATAATCAGCTGCTCTGTCATTTTGCCCACGTCATCGGTTTTAGTGCCTCGCAACGGGTTTGCATTTTTTGCACCCCGTCGGTGGCATGTGCATTTTGAATGGCAAGTGTGACCTCGTTAATATGCAGGGCAAATTCAGCCGACATCCGGCAATCGCGCCCCTCGCGCAATGCCGCCATCATTTCGGCAACACCAAGCGCAAAGTTCATCGAGGCTGCCCCACGCCGTTTTATCTTTGTTGGCAGCGCGTTTTTCAGGCGCAATTTTCGCCCAATCGGACTATCAATCAACCGGCGCCGAATTCTGAAGCGGCGATGAAACCGCACAGGCGCAGAATTGTCCCATGCCTTTTTCACAGCCAGCACACCTTTATCGCCAATCACCCTGATCCGGTGATCATGCGGCGCAACAATCGAGCAGGTCAATCGTGCCACAAGACCGTTTTCAAAAAACAATACGGCCACCGAAAAATCGGGGGTGCCGGTGTCAATTTCTTTATCTGGTATCAAAGCCGCAGATGCCGCAACCACACGATCAACCGGACCAAAAATTCCGATTAACCAGCTTAGATAATAGCCGGCATGTTCCAGCGTGCATCCGGTGCGAAACTCATCCTCAAACGGCCACGGCGCGCCGCTTTCGCTTTTCCAATCGTGGTAGGGAGCTTGGGGAATATAGCCGTCATCCAGTTCGGCGTAAACCAGTCTGGGCGTGCCAGCCACATTGTCACGCACGGCTTTGGCAAGGGTTTGGGCCGCCTGACTTAAAACGCTGCAAGGGGCCGAGGCAAGCATAAGGCCCCGCTCGGCAGCAAGATCGAACAACGCATAAGCATCCGCCATATTCACAGCCAGCGGCTTTTCAGAATAAACATGATGGCCGGCCAGTAAACAGGCCCGGTTTATTTCAAAATGTGCCGATGGATTGGTTAGGTTAAGGATGATGCTTTTAGGCTCTAATGCTGCAAGAAAGCCATCCAGTGTGCCCGCCGGTTTCAATTTCCAGTAGTCACAAAATATTTCAAGACGCGCAGCATCCTGATCATAGACTAAATCTATGGTTAAATCCTGAAACTGCTCTAGCGATCTCATGTAAAGGTCGGCAACAAAACCACAGCCGATTATTGCGATAGACGTCATGACCAGCCCTCGATCGGCATTAAATACTTTTGTGTTAATGATATATTACAGTTGAACAGTTTAAATTTCCAGTCGGATATGCGCATACGATATGTTAGGTTTGCAAGTGTTGGTTTTTTGTCAAAAGGGTTATGGGCGTGGATTTCCATTTTGGAGCGGAACAGGTAACAGTTAACACTGCCAAAGCGGCAGATTTATGGCAGGAAACCAGAAGGCGGTTTAAGAGTGCGCAGGGGTTTACGCTGGCAACGCTTAATCTGGATCATTTGGTTAAATTATCCGATCCTGTCTTTCGCAAAGCTTATATTGCCCATGATCTGATTGTGGCTGATGGCAACCCGATTGTTTGGCTTTCAAGGCTTGGGCGGACACCGGTTGAATTAATGCCGGGGTCAGAATTAATTCTGCCGATGGCAAAAATTGCAGCACAAGAAGGCGTGAAAGTTGCCTTGGTGGGCAGCACAGAAGAAATTTTGCAAAAAGCGGCCAAAGCGCTGGTGTGTCAAGTGCCGGATTTGCGGATTATCACACAGGTTTCACCGGCTTTCGGGTTTGACCCTGACGGGGATGTGGCTGCAGAAATTTTTGAAACCTTGAACGCAGATGAAATCGGTTTGTGCTTTATTGCTCTGGGTGCGCCAAAACAGGAGCAGTTCGCAGCGCGCGGGCGCAAACTGTCGCCAAAAGTAGGCTTTGCCTCGATCGGTGCTGGTCTGGATTTTTTAGCTGGTGCGCAAAACCGTGCACCGCGCTGGGTTCGTGCCGTTGCGATGGAGTGGGCTTGGCGAATGTTTTCAAATCCGGGCCGTTTATTCATCCGGTATATACGTTGCTTTTGGATTTTGCCAAAACATACACTTGCCGCATTACGCCAGCGCTGGCGTTAGCCAAGCCGCCTTGGTGTTCGACCCCTGCCCAATAACCTATCCTTGATACGCCCCTTCAAAGAGCGCGGGGGCAGTATTTCGTAATCCTGCTCAAACACCGCGCCATTTAATTCCGGATCATGCCAAAGCGCCAGTTTTACACCCCAGCCAGCCGAAACTTTTGGCGCTAAACCATCGGGAATTCCCATCTCTGTGGCCAGCATCCCCGGCATCCAGGTATTAATCACAATTGCGGGAAATCTGTCCCCCAGATCCGCAACCAATGCGCGGGTTAAAATTTGCCCGGCACCTTTGGACACGCTATAGGCCGCCGCTGCCGGCATCGGGGCAAGATCGGCAAAGCTGGATACGTTAATAATGTGCCCAACACCGGTTTTTGTCATCGTTTCCAATGCGGCTCGGCTACAGGAAAATGTGCCACCCAGATTTATCGCAACTGTATGCATAAAGCTTTCCGCGGTTTCATCCAAACAGTCGCGGCGTGGAAAAACACCTGCGTTATTTATCAGGATCGTCACATCGCCTCGCTTGTCAATATCGGCAAATGCTTTGCGCACGGCATCAGCATCTGCCACATCAACAACCATCGGGTGAAACCGTTCATCAGGGATTAGATTACAGGTTTCTTGCAACGCATTTTTTCGTCTGCCAAAACCGACAACCCGCATCCCCTTTTCAGCCAGCTCAATCGCCAACGCACGCCCAAGACCAGAGCCTGCACCGGTAACAACTGCAATGCCATCTTGTAGCTTTTTGGCTGGATTAGTCATGCTTTTATCTCCCTTATTTAGATATATCGGCAATAATAGAATCGGCAACACGCAATGCATTTGCCGTTATCATCAGGCTTGGATTGACGCCCGTTGATGTTGGCATAAAGGATGAATCTACGACGTATAGATTTTCGAGATCATGCGCGCGACAGTTTTCATCAAGCACACTGGTAGCCGGGTCAAAACCATAACAAACTGTGCCGCAGGCATGGCCAAAATTTAGCTCCGGCTGAAACCCAATGAGCACAGCACGCTGGCCACGCATCGCTTTTTTAATCTTTTTGCGAAACAGTTTGCGCCGTTTTAACAACTCGGGCGCAAGGCGATAATGGACATGAATAATCTCTGGATCATTGGGATCAGAAGTTACAAAATTACCAATGTCAGGAAAATCTTCTAAAATCCCGACAAACACCTTGGCATGGCCAAAAATTTTAACCGAAACCGCTGCAAAAAGACGCGTGAATTGACGCAGAAATTTTAACCGCCTCAGGATTGAGCGATCAAACGCCATATTCAGATAATGCACCATTTCACCGTATGATACATCAATTCCCATCGCCAGAATTATGCCGTAGCGTTGATAATCATCATTATAAAGATCCCGCATTGCAATAGATTTTGATGCGCTATGGCTGCTTGGTTTTGGAAATATCGCAAACATCTCATTCAAGTGGAACATCAGGTTTTTTCCAACCAGACCACTGCTGTTTGCACAGCCATTTGGCCACTCTTTGGACCGTGAAGCCAGCAGAATACGAGGCGAACTGAGCGCACCCGCAGACAGCACATACCGCCGGGCGCGAAATGTCAGTTTTTTGCCTTTTCGGATTGCCTCAATATGACTTAGAGAACCATCGCCGCCCTTTAAGGCCGTCACTTCGCAGAGGTCAATAATTTCAGCATTACCAGTCTCTAATGCAGGGATAACACCCGCACTGCGCCCATCCATCTTGCCCCCGTGCGGGCATTTTTTACCCAGGCATTCCATGCATTCCATGCATTCCGGCATATTTTTTATTGCCATATGTGCGTGATACGGATGCAAACCCGAGGCTTTGAAGCTATCCATCATAGCCTTATCTTCAGGCGAAATTTCCGGTGGTGTAATCAAGCTAGATGGCCCGTCATTATAAAGCGGATCCTCTTGACCGTGAACGTGAAGCATTCGTTCAGTTGCCGCGAAATAGGGGCGGTATTCGTCATATGAAACCGGCCAGCCCCCCGTGGGATGAGGCATATTGCTTGTAGTCTCGATGTCCCGACGTTCAGGCCTTTCCAGTGTGGCCGCGTAAAAAACAGATGAGCCGCCGACAGCAGCCCCCAGCGGCGCAAAAAATTCGGTCATACGCCCGTCAATTGTGGCTTTCATCGGCTTGGGCCAAAACCCGCGAACCAGACGCGCAACCGGGTCAAATACCTCGCTATCCAAGCGATGTTCTTCGGCGGGCGCCCCCATTGGGCCTTTCTCCAGAAATAATACGCTAAGCCCTGCCTCGGCCAAAACCCGCCCTAAAGGCCCGCCGCCCATGCCGGTGCCGATTATAATTACGTCCCATATTTTTTGCGTGGCTTTATCCATCACTTTCCCCTTCGGGCAAGGTAAATACAGGCATAAATATTTCCCGCAATCGACGCGCGCCGGTATTCGTGAGGTGGTTGTTATCAAAATAGTAACCCTCACCATTATGCACGGCGGCGCACAGATTTTCATCACAAAGCAACGGCCAGGGATCAAGAAGCGTTATATTATGCCCCTCAAACGCGGCCTCTGCTGCTTTAATGCGGGCTTCGAGTGCCGCTGGCGCAACGGTTAGCATCGCGTCAAGCGCCTCACCTTGCTCGATTCTTCCATGCGCGAGCAATCGGGAAATATTGCGCGAATCATACTCGGGGACTTCAGGAACTTGTCTTAGAATAAAAATATCCGAGAAGCTTTTCTCAAGCTCGGAAATTGTGACACTGACGGCCTGCGAAAAAGGCATGGAAAGACGGATTTCATTTTCGGCATCAAGGCCAATTCCAGAACCTTGCGCATAATACGCCCAGCGCCCAACCAGCAAAATGCGCTCAATTCCCAGATTCGGCAGCGTTGCTCTGATCTGTTGATTTGCGAGCATGCATTCTTTGTCTTGCTGTGGGCTAGCCGCTGTTTCCTGCTTGGTTACCTCAAATAATGGCGGGCATCCGGCGTGCCAGATTAGCAGCGCGGCAACATTTTGTTCGCGCGCCTGCTGTGCAATACCTTCTTTGAAGGCCCGCAGATGGGAATCGCCCCAAATTACAACTTTCGGGGCTTGATTTTCCGGCCCGATCGGACAAACTTCAACCCCTGCAAAATCACCCGTCTCGGGGACATAACAGCGGGACCAATCCTGTAGGAAATCGGCAGATGCGTTGATATGAATAGCAGCCGTCGGGCCAAACCTGTTGGGCAAGCCATCTTTTAAAAACAACATCGCGCCTAAGGCCACCAGCAGTATCGAAGCCCCGGCTGCGGACATAAATACAGTTGTCGAAGACATGGCATTTGCGCGGCGAAAAGGGCGCTCGACAAATCGCCAGGATAGCCATGCAAGCAGCATACTTAGAGCAATCCAGAAAGCCGGCTCAACTGCCGTGCCATACCCGTCATAGTAATAATGCGACAAAACGAAAACGGGCCAATGCCAGAGGTATAAAGAATATGAAATCAAACCTATTGCGACCGGTGTTTTTAACGACAGCATCCGATTGATTGCATTGGTATCACGCCCGTTTAATATTAGCAAAACAGTGCCTAACACTGGGAAAATCACTTGATATCCAGGAAATCCTTTTGCCGGGTCGATAAAAAAGATCCCGCCAAATACCAGTGTGATGCCCAGCCATGAAAGCCATGGTGATACCTGCCAGTTAAATGATTTCTCGCGCCCGTAGATTGCCAGAAGCACACCGGCCAGCAATTCCCATGCGCGATATTGGAACAAGTAAAAGGCCGCGTTTTGGGAGCTGAAAGTTATAAAAATACTGGAAATTAAAGACGCCAAAAATATAGCACATAACGCAATAATCAGCAGTGTTTTATTGCGGCTTAAAACCAATAACAAAATTGGCAAAACAATATAAAACTGCTCCTCTACCGATAGCGACCACATGTGCAGAAATACTTTTTCTTCTGCGCCGCTGTCAAAATAACCCGATTGCCGGTAAAATAAAATATTCGAAAGGTAAACCGTCGAGGCGATCAATGCTTTGCCAAATTCCCGCATCTCGAACGGTAAAAAAATCAGCCATGCAAACGCAAAAGTAACCAAGGCCACCACAGAATACGCCGGCATCAATCGTTTAATGCGGCGCGCGTAAAACCGGCTAAATGATATGCGCCCCGTGCTGGCCAATTCGCCCCACAATATATTGCCAATTAAAAAGCCGGAAATAACAAAAAATATATCAACCCCGACAAACCCGCCTGAAATGCCCGGCACCCCAAAATGAAACAGCACAACAGCCATCACGGCGATGCTTCTTAGCCCGTCTATTTCACTGCGGTAAGTCATATTTTTTTTGGCCTGATCATCCGGCTATAACGCGCAGGTTGGGGGGGGCAGTCAAGCCAGTAAACCTTTTGAAATGCTGTGTGTTACCCCTTGCACACGCCAGAATTAAATCTGATTTAATGATTGGGAGGCCGGTTTGGCTGCGAATAAGATGATAAGCGCCACAACCCCTGACTGGAGTCGCGAAGATATACGCGGGTTTCGGGATGCCGGGCCTAAATTACTGCGCGCGGTGCGTCGGTATCAGCAGGCCAAGCAACGCGGCGGGTTTTTTGGGAAGGTGGCCCAAAAATATTGGGTGATCGTGCACGGATTCTGGGCTGTTATCACCCAAAGCGAAGTGCATTTACATATGCAGATCGGCGGCGGGTTGTGCCTGCCTCATCCAACCGGAATAATACTGCATCCAGATGCGAAAATCGGGGCGAACTGTCTGATCTTTCAGCAGGTTACCCTGTCTGGCAAAGTGATTATGGGCGGGCATGTGGATGTTGGCGCGGGGGCGAAAATATTGGGACCGTTAACCATTGGCGACCATGCGCGTATCGGGGCCAATGCCGTTGTCACCAAAGATGTTCCTGCGGGTGCGACTGTTGTCGGAATTCCGGCGCGCGAGTTAGCGTAATTTATCAAAGAACACAGGCTTTTCGCCTTGGTTTAAAACCCAATCATAAACTTGGGAAACTTGCTGTGCTTTTTTATCCCAAGTGAAATAATCCGCAACACGCTTGCGCGAGGCGGCACCTGTAACGGCCAAAATTTCCGGTGATTCCACAATTTTCTGCAAGCGATCCTGAAATGCTGCAATAATCTGCCGCCTTGTTCCAATCGGAACTTTAAAACCAGTGCTTGGCGTTACCAATTCCCCCGGCCCCGCATAATCGACAATCAATGGCGTCAAGCCCAGCGCCATCGCCTCGAGCACCACACCACCGCCAAATTCGCGGATTGAGGGAAAGGCGAATAATTGGCAATTCGCCGCGATATCCTGAACCTTTTCATGGGCGCACCAGCCGTGAAATGTCACGTTATCACCGCAGTCTTTCACGATTTCTTTTAGCTGCTCCAGCATCGGTCCATCGCCGATCATATCAATCCGAAGCTTGCCGGATTTAAGCAAAGGCAAAGCCGCCTGCAACAACATATCCGGCCCCTTGTAAGGCACCATTCGCCCGATGAAGCAGGCCCGCAATACGCCATCTACAGGCTTTGATATATTCGAAAATCTGGCTGGATCAACGGCATTTTCCGGCAAGTAAATACATTTATCCTGCACATTATCCGGCATCTCGCTTTGGGTATGGCGCGATCCCACCAGCACGGCAGAGGCATGTTTTAATGTCTTTTTACGTCCCGGAAGCGTCTTATAAACCCCGCGAATATATGACAGCCATTCGCGTTCCTGACGCCGTTCGGCATCAAAGCTTTTGGGCCAAGGCACGCCACCGTTTAACGGACCCAGAATAAAGGGAACACCGGCACGCACAGATTTCGCGGCCATCGGGCTGCTGATTGTTGGCGAAAGCGGGGTGATGCGATGCACGATATCATATTTTCCAGCCTTGATATCGGTGCCGAATTTTTTCCAGATCAGGTGTTCAAAATACGGATATGACAGGGCGGAAACGGCTTGCAATGCGGTCCAGCCTTTGCCCTCGCCCATCCGCAACACGCTGCCCAGTTTCCAAAGAGGGCGCGCGAAGGCTTCGGAATCAATCGCGGTGAAACCCTGGCCTTCGATCATGCCGGCGCGCAAAAAAGCATCGCGGTTTCGGATTTGGGTCACAATATGAACATCCGCAACCTTGCCCAAGGCCACAGCCAAAGACCAGCCAATCAAAGGCACGCTAACCCATTCAGGATTTGCGGCTTCGGCAATCACCAGCACGCGTGGCTTTTTTAGTTTGGCTTGATCCGGCACGCATAGCTCCTGTTAAATGACAGTTCGGGATTTGGGGGCCGCGACAGTTACGGGGCTCGTTTTTCTACGGCGGCGAGCAAGTAATTCTGCATGGCCCAAGAGTGAGCCTGCCAATAACCATGTCATTGTTGTAAGCGTCGCATTGGGAATCAGATCGACAAGATTTACCGCCAACAGCAATGCCAACGGCCCGAGATACGGCGGGATTTCATTCGAGGGTAAATGCCGCACTTCTCGCCAAAGCAACAACATCGGCAAACCCAGCAAACCAAATTCGGCAATAAAACCAAACCAGCCAAAAACCCCCAGAGTGATAATCCAGCGCCCATCCGAGATAGTTGTGATTGTGCCGTCAACCGGGTCGTGCAAATGATTTCGCCCCCATGACCCCCAACCAAATAACGGTTTTTCGGCGGCCCGGTCGCGTAATAAAACCTCATTATCAAACCTGAAAGCAAGCGAATGGGCGCGATCGCCACTGACCTTGGATGCGGCATCAAGCATTATATTTGTCGGGATAAAATCCACGCCTTTCAGGGCAGGATATGCAAGTGCTAAAAACACCATCGCCACCGCAAAGCGCAGCTGTGTTTTGGCTGCTGCAAACATTATCAAAGGCACCAGTAAAATTGCAAATAACAGCGCGCCAAGCGTTTTACAAAGAACCAGCACGATTAATAGGTATATGGCTGCAAACAGGTATCTGCTGCTTACAACCGGTGCTTCGTTTCGCCAAAGCGCGAGGCCTGCTATTGCTGTTGTCATCACAAAAAAAGCCGCCCAAATGCCGTGATACAAAAATACCAGCGGGCGAAACCCGTCGCCGCGCATTGCTTGCTCGAACAAGTGTTGATGAAAGCCGTAAATCCATAGATTAAGCTGAGGACTTAGACGAATTTCAAACAGCATTGGCAAGGAATAAACCATGCCTGCCATAAAAAGAGCGACCAATAAATCGCGATGCGCATCGGCTGTCGCAAGCAGGGATCGCGCCATTAAATATCCAAGCAATAAAATTGCCTGATTAATCGAGAGCGCGATGGCATCCGTCCATCTAAGCCCGGGCAGTCCGGCGGCTATGAATAAAACCGGCTCGCGATTGGTTAAAACGGTTGCAATCGGGGTCAGCACAAACACGGCAATCAAGAAAAGAGTAATGCCGGATTTTGGCAATATGTCCCGTTTTCGATCAAGCACAAACACAAAGATCAAAAACGCAATCAGGTTTGGCAGGGTTTCTTTGTTCAACGGGGGCAGTAACGGGAAATCAAAGCCTGCCGGTAGCGGTGGCAATAATAGATAGGCGCCCAGTATTGTACAGATAAGCGCCTTTGACGGAGGCAAATATCTAAAAAACAAATATATCACAATCGGCCATACCAAAAGGGCAAAAGATGCGATTATATTTGGCATTTTCTATAAATTTCCCTCTGGCTTTTATCTTGCGGCCACATGGTGACCGTAGATTTTAACGGCTTATAACAGGCTGTGATTGATATGTCTTTCGGCGCATAGCATTGTGCTGCAATCAACTTTTTCCTGTGTCCTTGCCGCCGCATTTAGCAACTTTTCATCAAACAACATCAAAACGCCGCCTGATCAGAGCGTCACCAACTTTTGGGCATAACGCGTTGAAGGGGGCGACGCCGCCAAAAAAAGCGCCTGAAAATTCCGGGAATACGAGATCGGATATGTGCATATCCGTTGACCGACAGTGGTTTGCCCTTC
>CAYSBD010000047.1:0-16297 GCA_964429175.1 uncultured Marinosulfonomonas sp. | reverse complement strand
TTATAATATCGCCATTCCCGGCAACTTTCATATTTCCCTGATGCATATCGGCATGGAAATACCCATCTCGCAGCGCATGCCCTAAAAACAGTTGCAATATCCGTTCGCCCAACAGTTTGCGATCATGGCCCGCGGCATCCAACGCGGCATTATCACCCAATGGCAAACCCTCGGCCCAATCCAGTGTTAGCACCTGTTTGCTGGAAAAGCTCCAATCTGCGGCAGGAACTTGAAGATTTGCATCCTCTTTGGAGTTTTCGCCAAATTCGGACGCGGCAGATGCTTCGCTGCGCAAATCAAGCTCGCTCATCACACCACTGTCAAAATGGGCAATAACATCATGCGGTCGCAACCTGCGCGCGGATGGTGACAAAAGTTCAATAACCGAAGCAACAAAATAAAAAGCATCAATATCTTTACGAAATGCGCGCTCAATTCCCGGGCGCAAAACCTTAACGGCAACCTCTTTGCCACCATCGATCAGTCGCGCGTGATGCACCTGCGCAATCGAGGCCGCCGCGACGGAATCGCTGAATTCGCTGAATATTTCATCAACGGGCTGGCCCAATTCTTTTTCAATCACAGCCTTGGCCACATCTGTAGAAAACGGTTTCAACTTATCTTGCAGCACGCGCAGCTGGAGCGACAGATCTTCGCCGACCAGATCAGGCCGGGTTGAAAGCACCTGACCAAACTTAATATAGGCCGGCCCCAATGCAGACAGCGCACGCGTGACGGGCGGCATTTCAGGATCGCCCTTTAGGCCCAGCCATTTAAACGGCCAGCCCAGAACATGCGCCGCAATCCGAACCGAGGCCGGAGCATTCATTGCCGTTAACGCAACACCCAATGCACCGGTTCGTTCAAACGTTGCGGCCGTTCGGATCAGCCGCCAGATATTATGTGGTCCGCGCATTTGTCTATATTTTCCAGCCAGAGTGAAGTGCCGCGATACCCATCGACATATTGCGGTATTTTACGTTGGCAAAACCGGCATGACGGATCATCTCGGCAAAGTCGTCCTGTTTTGGGAATTTGCGGATTGATTCGACCAGATATTGGTAGCTATCGCGGTCATTTGCGATCATCTCGCCAAGTTTCGGGATGATGTTGAAGGAATAAAGATCATAAACTTTCTGCATCATGTCATTTGGTATTTGGCTAAATTCCAGCACCATCAGACGGCCACCGGGGCGCAAAACCCGAAACGCTTCGGCCAAAGCATCGGGGATGCGCGTTACATTCCGGATGCCAAAAGAAATGGTGTAAACGTCAAATGTGTTATCCTTGAAGGGCAGCGCCATCGCGTCACCCACAACCCAGTTCAGGTTATCGGCCATTTGCGCGGCTTCGGCGCGTTTGGCACCGGCCACCAGCATCGGTTCGGTTAAATCCAGCACCGTGGCATGGGCCGTGCCTGTGCCTGTTGTCATGCCTGCGCGATTTAAAAACCGAAACGAAATATCACCGGTCCCGCCCGCCACATCCAGCAGCTTTTGACCGGCGCGCGGTGCCAGCCAATTCATCATCGCATCCTTCCAGATCCGGTGAATTCCCATCGACATTGCATCATTCATCACATCGTATTTTGACGCAACATTTGAAAACACGCCGTGGACCATTGTGGCCTTTTCATCCTCGGCTACGGTTTTAAATCCGAAGTGGGTCGTTTTATCCGCGGTCTTGCTCATTGGCTCATCGTCCTTGATACTTGCACCCCTTATAATGACCCTGTCGCGCGATACAATGAAAGTCACACCAGATGCCCGAATTACCTGAAGTCGAAACCGTTCGCCGTGGCCTTTTGCCCGTAATGCAAGGAAAACAGATCGTCCGCGCCCAAGTGCGTCGCCCCGATCTGCGCTGGCCTTTCCCCGATGATATGGCGGGGCGCTTGACTGGCAAAACCATTGAGCGGTTGCGGCGGCGATCAAAATATATTCTGGCAGATCTGGATTCGGGGGAAACCTTGCTGATTCATCTGGGCATGTCTGGAAAGATATTGATTTCAAAACCGGATCATCCGGATATTGAAAAACATGACCATGTGGTTTTTCATATGCAAGATGATGTGCGGGTGGTTTTTAATGATGTGCGCCGCTTTGGCGCGATGGATTTGGCCCCGACGGATTCGCTTGATACGCATAAACTGCTGGCCGAAATTGGCCCCGAGCCTTTGGGCAATAGCTTTGATGAGCCTTATTTGCTGAATCGGCTAAAAGGCAAAAACAGCCCGATTAAAAATGTGTTGCTGGATCAGCGTGTCGTGGCCGGTCTGGGCAATATTTATGTTTGCGAAATATTGCTGCGGGCCGGTATCTCGCCGATCTGCAAGGCGGGGCAATTGTCGGTGCCTAAAATACGGTCTTTGGTGCCGATTATTCGCGATGTTTTATCCGAAGCCATCGAATCGGGCGGCTCGTCCTTGAAGGATTATCGTCAAGCCGATGGTGAGTTGGGATATTTCCAGCACAGCTTCAAAGCCTACGGGCGCGAAGGAAAACCCTGTGTAACTACAGGATGTAATGGAAAAATCTTGCGAATCGTTCAGTCGGGCAGGTCAACATTTTACTGTGCGCAATGCCAAAGATAGCTTGATCAGGCGCTAAAGAATGATAAGAAATTGTCTTGAATTGAAACAACATGGCAAAAATTTATGGCTTATCAAACGCTAAACGTTGAAACCGCAGACCACGTAACACTTATTACGTTGAGCCGGCCAAAGGCGTTGAATGCGCTTAATTCTGAGTTATTGGGCGAATTGGCTGCGGCGCTAAAAGCTGCCGAAGAAAATAAAAAAGTGCATTGCATCGTTATTACCGGCTCGGAAAAGGCCTTTGCTGCGGGTGCCGATATTACGGAAATGGCGGATAAAAGCTTTGTCGATATGTTTATGTCGGACTTTTTTGGCAAGGAAACCGACCAGATTTTAAAAACCCGAAAGCCGGTGATTGCGGCTGTTGCGGGTTATGCGCTGGGCGGTGGTTGCGAATTGGCGATGATGTGCGATTTTATAATTGCAGCCGATACCGCTAAATTTGGCCAGCCCGAAATCAATTTGGGCGTGGTCGCGGGAATTGGCGGCACCCAGCGCCTGACGCGCTTTGTTGGCAAATCCAAATCCATGGAAATGCATCTGACCGGGCGTTTTATGGATGCGGACGAGGCCGAGCGCTCTGGATTGGTCAGCCGTGTGGTGCCCGCAAAAAAGCTGATGGAAGAAACCATGGCAGCGGCACACAAGATTGCAGACAAATCCGTGCTGACGGTTATGGCCGTAAAAGAGGCCGTGAACCGTTCCTATGAAACCAGCCTAAGTGAAGGGCTGCTATTTGAGCGCCGCCTGTTCCATTCGCTTTTTGCCACCGAAGATCAATCCGAGGGCATGAACGCATTTTTGGAAAAACGCGAAGCACGGTTTCGCGGAAAATAACGGCGTTGGGTTTTTGGGCTTTCATTTTGGCTGATTCTATTTTATAGGCCGTTGCACATGCGTGTGAGGCCCGTTCTGGCCGGAACGACCGGTATAAATCCGGACGGGGATCTTACACAGAAATATAGTATTGACCCCGGAAAGGGACCCGACACATGGCAAATACGCCTCAAGCAAAAAAACGCGCCCGTCAAAACGAGACCCGCTTTCAAATAAACAAAGCGCGCCGTTCGCGTGTCCGCACATTTTTGCGCAAAGTAGAAGAAGCAATCGAATCCGGTGACAAAGAGGCCGCAGCAAGCGCACTTCGCGCCGCACAGCCTGAATTGATGCGCGGTGTCAGCCGTGGCATTTTTCACAAGAACACAATTGCCCGTAAAATGTCGCGCTTGTCTTCGCGGGTAAAAGCGCTGTCTTAAAAAGGTTAAAACCGTGCCTTAAAATCCGCATGGATTTTGAAGATTTTTCAGGACGCAGGCCACAAGCTTGCGTCCTTTTGCTATTTTAAGTTTACAGATTTTTACCGTTTTTATTGGATAATTTTCAGATCAAACAGATTCGATTTAACTATCTTTGAGTCAAGATCGAAGTTCTGTTGCGCGGTCGTGTTCTACCTTGCTAACGTGTCCAAGCGATTCACATCGTTGGGGGGACATTAGGCCCGACAATATCTGGAAGATACGAAAAGCGGTTTCGCTTTGGTGTCTGGCATTGAAAATATGCGGCCGGTTTGTTTAGCTATTGTCCATTAATCAGGTCCATTTATGGCCTTGGTGTTTGGAGTGAGGGTGCAGGGCCAGTAGCGATTTCTACTGTTCTTAATCGCCGTTTATGTCCGGCAACCCATATTGCTGTAGGTGCCGTTTGGCGCACTGGCCTTTTTAGGCCGGGCTAAACTGTTGAGCGGCTTGTGAAGCGCAGGAAATGTAAAGACGTAGAATTTGCAGAAAATCTGTTGCAGATATTTAGATGAAATAAGATAGCTTTTGGCGGGTAAAATAATGACGAAAAATATGTGGAATGAAATCTGCCAACAATTGCAGGGTACAATTGGGGCGAACAATTATTCCACATGGATCGAGCCGCTTGAATTTTCCAGCCTTGCAGATGGTGTTGCT
Organism: uncultured Marinosulfonomonas sp.; assembly: GCA_964429175.1. Lineage (GTDB taxonomy): Bacteria > Pseudomonadota > Alphaproteobacteria > Rhodobacterales > Rhodobacteraceae > Profundibacter. The sequence goes on along the minus strand of CAYSBD010000047.1, from coordinate 11,746 downwards.
ACTTTTTTTGTGCCCACACAATTTTTTGGCAACTGGATGCGCCGCAACTTTGCCGACCAGATAAAGCATCTTTTAAACACAGCCGGAACAGCCGTCACCCGGGTAGAATTTATTGTCGCAAAAAACACGCCGGCAAATGCACCAGCCGCCGCCAAATCGGCCGCCAAAACCCGCGCCACCCCTAACCCGCTGACGGCTGAAATCGGCGCATCACTGGATTCGCGTTTTACCTTTGATCGCTTTGTTGTAGGCAAGCCAAACGAGCTGGCCCATGCCGCCGCCAAACGCGTTGCCGAAGGCGGGCCGGTTACGTTTAACCCGCTATTTTTATATGGTGGCGTTGGTCTTGGGAAAACCCACCTGATGCACGCAATTGCCCATGATCTGAAATTGCGCCAGCCTGATTTAAACGTGATTTACCTTTCGGCCGAACAATTCATGTATAGTTTTGTGCAGTCTTTGCGGGAACGCAAGATGATGGATTTCAAGCAAATGTTTCGCTCGGTTGATGTTTTAATGGTGGATGACGTGCAGTTTATTGCCGGTAAAAACAGCACCCAAGAAGAATTTTTCCACACATTTAACGCGCTGGTCGATCAGAATAAACAGATCATCATTTCAGCAGATCGCGCGCCCGGCGAAATCCAGAAACTCGAAGAACGGATCAAATCACGGCTGCAATGCGGGCTGGTGGTTGACCTGCACCCGACAGATTACGAATTGCGCCTGAGCATCCTGCAACAAAAGGTGGAATATTACCGAGAGCAATATAACGGTTTGGTTTTGGCCGATGGCATACTCGAATTTTTGGCCCAGCGCATTACCAGCAACATTCGCGTTCTGGAAGGTGCCTTGACCCGCCTGTTTGCCTTTGCCTCACTTGTGGGCCGCGAGATCACGTTGGAATTGGCGCAGGATTGTCTGGCCGATATTCTGCGTGCCTCGGATCGCAAAGTCACAATCGGGGAAATTCAGCGCAAGGTTAGCGAACATTACAACATTCGCCTTAGCGACATGATCGGCCCGCGCCGGATGCGCAACCTTGCCCGCCCGCGCCAAATTGCCATGTATCTGGCCAAACAGCTGACATCGCGATCGCTGCCTGAAATCGGGCGTCATTTTGGCGGGCGCGATCACACCACGGTCATGCACGGCGTGCGCAAAATAGAAGAGCTAAAGGCGCTGGATAGCCAGATTTCTGACGATCTGGTGCTATTAAGGCGCTCTTTAGAGGCATAAGCCCTTGACGCGGCAACCAATTGGGCAGAAATTCTCACAAAAGACTTGAGCGGGGCGCGAAATAGGTTAGTTTTGACGCCCCGATACCGTGTAGGAGTTACGGCAATGAAAATCAGTATTGAACGCGCCGCGTTGTTGAAGGCCGTATCCCAAGCCCAATCCGTGGTTGAGCGGCGCAACACCATTCCGATCCTTGCCAATGTGCTGATCGAGGCCGAGGGCGAGGCCGTCAGTTTCCGCGCCACTGATCTGGATATCGAAGTGGTTGATAAAACCGTCGGCCAAGTCGAACGCGCCGGGGCGACTACGGTTTCGGCTGTGATGCTGCATGAAATTGTGCGCAAATTGCCGGACGGTGCATTGGTGCAATTGTCCGATGATGGCACCTCGGGGCGTTTGACCATCGAGGCGGGGCGATCAAATTTCTCCTTGGCGACATTGCCAAAAGAAGATTTTCCGGTGATGGCATCTTCGGAATACGCTTCGAATTTCTCGGCCGATTCACAAGTTTTGCGCCATCTGTTTGATAAAACCAAATTTGCCATTTCCACCGAAGAAACCCGTTACTATCTGAACGGGGTTTATATGCACGTCTCCGAAGTGGATGGCGGCAAAACCCTGCGTTGTGTGGCCACTGATGGTCACCGTTTGGCCCGCGTCGACGCCGATTTACCGGATGGGGCCGCCAATATGGCCGGCGTGATTGTGCCGCGCAAAACGGTGAATGAATTGCGCAAATTGCTGGATACGGATGATGTAAAAATTGCCGTGTCGGTTTCGGAAACCAAGGTGCGGTTTGCCACGCCGGAAATCACCCTGACATCCAAAGTGATCGACGGAACTTTCCCCGATTACACCCGCGTTATTCCAACGGGCAACACCAAAAAACTAGAGGTGGACGCCGCTGAATTTGCCCGCGCGGTTGATCGTGTGGCCACGGTTTCTTCCGAGCGTTCGCGCGCTGTAAAACTAACGCTGGACGAAGACCGTTTGATCCTGTCGGTCAACGCCCCCGACAGCGGCGCGGCCGAAGAAGAGCTGGCCGTGGCTTATGGTGACGAGCCGCTGGAAATCGGCTTTAACGCCAAATACCTGCTGGAAATCGCCAGTCAGGTCGATCGCGAAAATGCGGTGTTTATGTTCAATTCTTCGGGTGATCCAACCCTGATGCGCGAAGGCAATGACACATCGGCCGTTTACGTTGTGATGCCGATGCGGGTGTGACGGATTTACGCCTAAAAGAGCTGCGGCTTTCACATTTCCGGTCTCACAAGGCGCTAAATATTACGCTTGATGAACGCCCCGTGGCAATTTACGGGGCCAATGGCTCGGGTAAAACCAACATTTTAGAGGCCGTTTCGATGCTGTCGCCCGGCCGTGGTTTGCGCCGGGCCAAGGTTGATGAAATTGCGCGCAAACCCGAAGCCGTGGGTTGGAAAGTAAGCGCGATTCTGCAAAGCCTGCACCAGATGCACGAGGTTGAAACCTGGTCGGAAAACGGCTTGCCTCGCAATCTGCGCATCGACAGCAAAACCGTATCGCAAGTGGCGCTGGGCCGGATCGCGCGCATTTTGTGGCTGGTGCCTTCAATGGATCGTTTGTGGCTTGAGGGTGCTGACGGGCGGCGACGATTTTTAGACCGCATGACAATGAGCTTTGAGCCGGCCCATGCCGATGTGGTTTTAGGCTATGAAAAAGCGATGCGCGAGCGCAACCGGCTGTTAAAAGACAATCAGCGCGATGGCGCGTGGTATGGTGCTCTGGAAGCGCAAATGGCAAACACAGGCGCGCAAATACATCAAAATAGAAAAGCCGCGATTGCCCAACTTGTTGCGGCGCAAGGCAAGGCAAAAACGGCCTTTCCGACAGCCAGTCTAGAGTTGATCCATGCAGAATTTGCCGATGCGCTGGAAGATGAATCTGCCTTGTTGACGGCTTTTTCCGAAAACCGCGCGCGTGATCTTTTGGCGGGTCGCACGCTTGTCGGACCGCACAGGGCCGATCTTTTTGCAGAATACCGCGCCAAAGGTGTGCCGGCACGCGATTGTTCAACCGGCGAGCAAAAGGCGCTTTTGGTGTCGTTGATTCTGGCCAATGCGCGCGCCCTGAAAGCCGAAATAGGGGCGCCGCCGATTTTGTTACTTGATGAAATTTCGGCCCATCTTGATGCTGACAGACGTGCCGCGGTTTATGATGAAATCTGTGCCTTGGGGGCGCAGGCCTGGATGACCGGCACCGGCGCGGAATTGTTCGATGTGTTGGGGAAACGCGCGATGTATCTGGAGGTGAGCGAGGATGGGGGCAGCTCATCGGTGTCAAAAATATCCAGCCTTTAAATATTGTCTCAACCGCGTGACATTCCCCTGAAATACCCGTATAAATCGCGCAAATGGACAAGGAACATACGCGTGTCAGATAACAAGCAAGACCCAGAAGAATACAGTGCCGATTCTATTAAGGTTCTCAGAGGCTTAGAGGCTGTTCGCAAACGCCCCGGCATGTATATTGGCGATACAGATGATGGCTCTGGCCTGCATCATATGGTCTATGAGGTCGTTGATAACGGCATTGACGAAGCTTTGGCCGGTCACGCCGATGCGGTTAGCGTCACGATCCATGCGGATTCATCGATTTCGGTTAGCGATAATGGCCGCGGAATTCCGGTCGGGGTTCACGAGGAAGAAGGTGTTTCTGCCGCCGAAGTGATCATGACCCAGCTGCACGCGGGCGGCAAATTTGACAGCAACTCCTACAAGATTTCCGGTGGTTTGCACGGGGTGGGCGTGTCGGTGGTGAATGCGCTGTCTGAATGGCTGGAGCTGCGGATCTGGCGTGATGGCAAGGAACATATCGCGCGGTTTGAGCATGGCGATACGGCCAAATCCTTGGAAGTGGTGGGCGATTCGCAAGGGCGCACCGGCACCGAAGTGCGATTTATGGCCTCGACCGATACATTTTCAAATCTTGAATACAGCTTTCACACCTTGGGAAATCGACTGCGCGAATTGGCATTTCTAAATTCCGGCGTGCGGATTATTCTAACCGACGAGCGCCCCGCCGAGCCGCTGAAATCCGAGCTGTTTTACGAAGGTGGCGTGCGTGAATTTGTGCGTTATCTGGATCGCTCCAAGACCGGAATGTTACCGGATCCGATATTTTTTATCGGCGAAAAAGACGATATTATCGTTGAGGTCGCAATGTGGTGGAATGACAGCTATCATGAAAATGTGCTGCCCTTTACCAACAATATTCCGCAACGTGATGGCGGCACCCATTTGGCCGGTTTTCGCGGCGCACTGACCCGCACGATTAACAATTATGCGCAATCCAGCGGCATCGCGAAAAGAGAAAAGATCAGTTTTACCGGCGATGACGCTCGCGAAGGTTTGACCTGTGTGTTGTCCGTCAAAGTGCCCGACCCTAAATTTTCCAGCCAAACCAAAGACAAGCTGGTTTCATCCGAAGTGCGCCCCGCCGTTGAGGGGTTAGTTAACGAAAAGCTGGCCGAATGGTTTGAAGAGAATCCCGCCGCCGCCAAGATGATCGTTTCCAAAATTGTCGAGGCCGCACATGCGCGCGAAGCTGCCCGCAAGGCCCGCGAACTGACACGGCGAAAAACCGCGATGGATGTCAATTTTCTGGCAGGCAAGCTCAAGGATTGTTCCGAAAAAGACCCGTCCAAAACCGAAGTCTTTTTAGTGGAAGGTGATAGCGCTGGCGGTTCCGCCCAAACGGGCCGTGACCGGATGACGCAAGCCGTGTTGCCGCTGCGTGGCAAGATTTTGAATGTCGAGCGCGCGCGATTTGACCGGATGTTGGCCAGTCAGGAAATCGGGAATCTGGTGATGGCGCTGGGCACCGGCATTGGCCGCGAGGAATTTGATATTTCCAAATTGCGCTACCATAAAATCGTTATCATGACCGATGCCGATGTCGATGGCGCCCATATTCGCACCCTGCTTTTGACATTTTTCTTTCGCCACATGCCCGAATTGATCGAGGGTGGCTATCTTTATATTGCCCAGCCGCCGCTGTTCAAAGTCAGCCGCGGTAAATCCGAAGTTTATTTGAAAGATCAGCCGTCGCTTGATGATTATCTGATCGAGCAAGGCATTGATGGCGCGATTTTACGTCTGGATTCAGGCGAGGAAATCAGCGGTCAGGATCTGTTGCGCGTGGTGGGCGAAGCCCGTCAAACGCGGCGTATTCTAGAGGCGTTTCCAACCCATTATCCGCGTCATATTCTGGAGCAAACGGCAATTGCAGGCGGCTTTATCACCGGCAAGGTCGACGCTGATTTGCAGGGTGTGGCCGATGCCGTTGCCACCCGTTTGGACCTGATTGCCGAAGAATACGAGCGCGGCTGGAAGGGTCGTCCGACGCAGGATCACGGCATCCGTCTAACCCGCATGTTGCGCGGTGTGGATGAGGTGCGCACATTGGATGGCCGCGTTTTGCGTTCTGGCGAAGCGCGCAAGTTGGGCTCGATGACGGATGTATTGCAAGATATTTATGCCCAGCCCGCCAAATTGGTGCGCAAAGATCGCGAATCGCCGATTTTTGGGCCGGTTGACTTGCTTTATGCGATTTTGACCGAGGGCGAAAAAGGCCTGTCGTTGCAGCGCTACAAAGGCTTGGGTGAAATGAACCCTGACCAGCTTTGGGAAACCACGCTTGATCCCGAGGCGCGTATTTTTCTACAGGTCAAGATTGAAGACATGGCCGAGGCTGATGATCTGTTCACCAAGCTGATGGGTGATGTGGTTGAGCCGCGGCGGCAGTTTATTCAGGATAATGCGCTGAATGTGGAAAATCTGGATTTCTAAAACCCGGAGTCAATCATGACCAATGCCTTAATTATAATTGACGTGCAAAATGATTTCTGCCCCGGCGGTGCCTTGGCTGTGGCCGGAGGCGGTGAGATTGTCCCGCAGATTAATAACATGATGGCCGATTTTGACGCCTGCATTTTAACGCAGGACTGGCACCCTGCCGGCCATTCCTCATTTGCCAGCAGCCATGCGCAGCGCGATCCTTATGAAATGGTTAACATGCCTTACGGCCCACAAATATTATGGCCGGATCATTGCATCCAAGGCAGCCAAGGTGCTGAATTTCATCCTGATTTACAAACGGATCAGGCCGATATGATTATCCGCAAAGGGTATAACCCTGCCATCGACAGCTATTCGGCCTTTTTTGAAAATGACCACAAAACGCCGACCGGCTTGCAGGGATATTTACGCACCCGGGGCATTAACACCCTGACGATGGTTGGGCTTGCCACAGATTTCTGTGTGCAATACTCTGCCCTGGATGCAGCTAGATTGGGCTTTCAGGTAACGGTTCTGCAAAGCGTTTGCCGAGCTATTGATTTGAACGGATCGCTTGCTGCAGCGCGCGTCGCAATGCAGGATGCAGGCGTTAAACTGGAGCCTTGAAACATGCCTGATATTGCCACCCGCGTTTATAATCACAAATGGCAGATTGACCCGATTGTGCGATCCCTGATCGACACCGATTTTTATAAACTTCTGATGTGCCAATCGGTGTTTCGTAACAAATCCGACACTAATGTTACGTTTTCCTTGATTAATCGCTCTAAACATATCCGTCTGGCCGATCTGATCGACGAAGGCGAACTGCGTGAACAACTGGACCATATTCGATCACTTTCACTGTCGCGCGGTGAAAGCACTTGGCTGCGTGGCAATACATTTTACGGCAAACGCCAGATGTTCAGTTCCGATTTTATGGAATGGTTTGAGGGCATGCGATTGCCGCCGTATCATCTTGAAAAACATGACGGGCAATACCGGTTGACGTTTGAGGGGAAATGGCACGAAGTAATGCTCTGGGAAATTCCGGCGCTGGCTGTGTTGATGGAATTGCGGTCGCGAACAGTTTTGCAAAAAATGGATAAATTCGAGCTGCAGGTGCTTTATGCCCGCGCCATGACAAAGTTGTGGGAAAAGGTTGAAAAATTGCGCGGGCTTGATCGCCTGCGACTGGCCGATTTTGGCACCCGGCGCCGGCATAGTTTTTTGTGGCAAGATTGGTGTGTGCAGGCCATGCGCGAGGGCTTGGGCAAAAACTTTGTCGGCACATCCAATTGCCTGATTGCCATGCGCCGCGAGGTCGAGGCAATTGGCACAAATGCGCATGAGCTGCCCATGGTTTATGCCGCATTGGCCAAAACGGATGATGCGCTAAGGCAGGCCCCTTATCAGGTTTTGTCCGATTGGCAGGATGAACATGACGGCAATCTGCGCATCATTTTACCCGACACATACGGCAGCAAAGGGTTTTTTGAAAATGCGCCCGATTGGCTGGCAGGCTGGACCGGGATTCGCATTGATAGCGGTGATCCTGCCGCTGGCGCTGAAACCGCGATTAACTGGTGGAAAGATCGCGGCGAAGACCCGACAACGAAAATGGTGATTTTTTCGGATGGGCTGGACGTGGAGAAAATAATAGAGCTGCAAAATCAGTTTAGCGGCAGGGTTCGGCCATCATTTGGCTGGGGCACGTTGATGACAAATGATTTCCGTGGCCTGACGTCCAACGAAAGCCTTGCGCCATTTTCAATCGTTTGCAAGGCCATTAGCGCCAACGGAAATCCAACTGTAAAACTGTCTGATAACCCGAACAAAGCCATGGGTCCGGCTAATGAAATTACCCGTTATAAACGTGTGTTCGAGCTGGGTGAGCAGGAAACGCAAGAAATTGTCGTTTAGGCGTTCGGAAACAATGGTGTTTCGGTCATAAAACATGATGCGGCCCGCACGGCCTGATCTGCGTAACCAGCCAACACAGGATCATCGGCTGCATATCTGTCGATGGCCCAACCACAAGACGCAAGCGTGCGCATCACAGTGAATAGCGGCAAAATCCGGGCCTCCTCTGCACTTAAACCATAACCTTCGGCCAATGCTGTCGCCAGTTTTCCTGCGCTCGCGCGGCCCCAGACCTGCGACATCGCAACCCCCAGATCATACATCCGAAAACCATAAACGCCGTCATCAAAATCAATCAGCGTCACAGTGTCACCAGCGGTCAGCACATTTTCGCTTATCGCATCGGCATGGATCAGGCCAAAGTCAGCGCCACCGGCCTGATACGCCATAAATATGCTGTGCAAACGATTGCGCGTGTAGAGCAACAGCTCTTGGTTTGGCAGTGTTAGAGCCGGATTTTCCCAAAACCGCCCCCAATTTGGATTTTCCCCCAACAGGGCATCAACATCCAGAACTGTGCGCTCAAAGCCATCATGCAAATCCAGCCCATCGCTTAGCTTATGTAGTTGGGCAAGCTCCGCACCAAGCGCTGAAAAGAGGCGCAATTGGATTTCTTCGCCCCATTCTTCTGCAATCCCGTCATCGCCCAAAGTCACCCCTTCAACCCAAGTCACAATCGAAGCCATCCGCCCGGCCTCGTCAACTTTTGCTATTAAATCGCCATCTTTGGCGGCAATCGGACGGGGTAATTTCATGCCTGCCTTATCCAAACCTTCAGACCAAAGCAGCTCTGAGCGGATCGCCTCATTGGTCTGATATCCGGGCCGGTGCAGGCGCAATGCTGCGCGGCCACCATCGGGTGAGACAACCTCGAACACCGCATTTTCGCGGTTTGAAATCAGGCGCGGGGTGCAATCGGGCAAATCCCATGCGCGCAATGCGGCACTGGCAAATCGAGTTGCATCTTCATTATTCATTCGGTCAAAACCTCGGTAAATGCAGCATCCATAACGTCGATCAGCAAATCAACATCTTCGCGTGAAAATACACAAGGCGGGCGGATTTTCAACGTGTTATCATAGCGGCCAACGGTGCTTAATAAAACCCTGCGCCGGCGCATCGTATTGACTATTTTTACGGCCAAAGTAGATGCTGGTTTGCCGTTCTGCATCAGCTCAAGGCCAAAAAACAAACCGGCCCCGCGAATGTCTGCAATCACGTCATATTTGGCAGCCAGATTATTCAGCCGGGACAGTCCATATTGCCCGACTTTAGCGGCATTATCAGGCAGGTTTTCCGCCTCGATAACTTCAAGCGTTGCCAGTGCCGCCGCTGCACTTACCGGATTTCCGCCAAAAGTGTTGAAGTATTTGAAAGCATCCTGAAAAGCTTCGAGTATCTCCAGCCGTGTGATCGTTGCGGCCACAGGATGCCCGTTGGCCATCGGTTTGCCCAGCGTAACAATATCAGGTGCAAAACCCAACTTTTCATGCCCCCACCAATGATCGCCAAGACGGCCAAAACCCGGCTGAACCTCGTCTGAAATTATCAATCCGCCTGCCTTGCGAACGGCAGAAATGGCTTTGTCCAAAAACCCGCGCTCTAATGTTGGAAAGCCTTCATTGGCAAAAAACGGACAGATAATCAGGGCGCAAATGCCGTGCCCATTCGTCTCTAATTCGTCAATAGCAGTCTCTATTCCAGCACAAAATGCCTTTGCTTGCCGTTTAAGGCTACCCCCGACAGGCCGTAGATTGTCAGGTGCCGGAACTTGGCGGATGTGGTCTCCATACCCCCCGACGGGCAGTTTTTTGGAATTTAGCTGACTAACTGCCGCCGTGTTGCCGTGGTAAGTGTTATCGGTGCCGATTATCCCCGTTTTTCCGGTCACGGCCTGCGCCATGCGCAAGGCAACATCATTAGCCTCGGAGCCTGAATTCATCATAATCATCGAGGTCAGATTATGTTTGAACTTCGCCGTCAGCCGCTCGCCATATTCCAGAATTCCGTCATGCAAATACCGTGTGTGCGTGTTCAAAGTGGCCGCTTGACGTGCGATTGCGTCGACCACATGCGGGTGGCAATGCCCGACGTGGGGCACGTTATTATAGCAATCCAGATACCGGTTTTCATCCGCGTCAAACAGCCAGACCCCATCGCCACGAACTGGCGCAAATGGCGTGTCATAAAAAGTTGTCACATGACGCCCAAGCAATTTTTTTCGCCGGTCAATCAAATTCATTCATCGCCCCTGACTTTGCCCCGTAATGTTTTTACCTGCCCACGTTTCACTTTGCCCTCAACCCGTCTGCGTTTCGAGGCAAGCGTGGGGCGTGTTTTAATCCGGCGTTTGGGCACGAATAACGCCTTTTCAATTAATTCAACCAATCGCGCACGGGCGATTTCACGGTTGCGGGCCTGACTTCGGGTTTCTTCGGCCCGGATCACAATCGCCCCGTCCAATGTCCAACGCCGACCCGACAACCGCTTTAGTCGTGCCTTGACGGCAGCTGTTAATTGGGGGCTGCGCTGGGCTTCAAAACGAAGCTCGACTGCGGTTGAAACCTTGTTTACATTCTGGCCGCCCGGACCGGAAGAGCGGCTAAAACTTTCGCTTAACTCCCAATCCTCCAAAGTGATTTTATCGTTTATCCGTAACATGGGTTAACCATAATGCAGCCGGCGAAAAACGGAAAGAGCCCCTGTAATTTTACAAAGGCTCCTCTCGAGAAGTGGAGGTGGCAAGCGCGGCAAAGATGCCCGTTGCCAGATGATTGTTTAAAAGGGTTGCCCTCTAAATCGCCATCTCGCAAGTAATCCTCACCAGTTGCTCCTTTATCCCAATAGACATTGGCACCTCCTTTCTGAATGTTAAAAACACCCCGATGGTGGCACATATTTTGTGTTTGTCAAAAGGTTTTATACTGTATTTGGTGTCAGTCTTGTAACAATTAGGCGGAATGGCACCAAGGCGAGCAGAGCAAGCGACAGTTTTACGAACCAATCGGCCAAGGCCAAAGACACCCAAAGCGGCACGACGGGGCCAAGACCCAACAGCGGCAATGCCTCGTTTGCCCAACTGACATCGTTGAGGGGTTCCATGAAAACCAGTGTGGCCGAAAAGGCGATGCTGAAAAACAGCACGGTGTCGACGCTTGAGCCGATCAGGGTTGAGGCCAGCGGTGCGCGCCACCATTTGCCATCGCGCAGGCGATCAAAAATCGCGACATCCAGCATGTGGGCCGTCAGAAAGGCAATGCCGGAGGCGAGCGCGATGCGCAAAGTAACCAGCGGCCCGAATTCTCCGATAATTTGCGTGCCAATCAGCGAGCTAATCACCCCGACAACAAAGCCGGCAAACACCACTTTGCGCGCCGCCGAAACGCCATAAACCCGGTTCATCACATCGGTGACCAAAAAGGCCAGCGGATAGGTAAATGCGCCCCAAGTCAGCCATTGACCAAACAAATGTTGCACAAGAATATTGGAGGCCACCACAATGGCAGCCATGATAATGATACCGGGAAGAATGCGGGGAAGGGTATGTGTCATGTTGAATTATTCCGTTTTAACAAGGTTGCGGTAACTTGGCCCCAAAAGGCAGGACGCCGTCACCTAACCGCTTGTGCGCGATCAATCAAGCAATTCTTTCATGCGGTATTCTACAAATTCGGTGCGCTGGACGGTTCTGTGGCAAAGGTTTATGCTATTCTGAGACCTTGTTGCACAGATCAGGGGCCAAATGTTAAGAACTGTTTTTTTACGATGCC
>CAYSBD010000046.1:0-16336 GCA_964429175.1 uncultured Marinosulfonomonas sp. | reverse complement strand
GACGATGACTACATGTGCAAAATTATCGCTCAGTGACGTTCAGTGGATTGCCCTGTGCTGTCAGCCCAAATCACTTGCAAATCAGGGCCTCTAATCCTATGAGTATACACTATATTACGCAAAGAAAGAGGCTGGATTGCTCGTATTTATACTAAACTTGGCAGGCGCGGCTGCTTTGTTATTATGGTCCGTCTGAATTATTCGCACAGGTGTGCAGCGGGCTTATAAAAACGAATTACGCACCTGGTTGCGCCGCAGTTCGGACAACCCGACATTGGCCGCAGGCACCGGTGTTTTGGCCGCGATTGTGTTGCAAAGCTCAACCGCCGTCGCGCTTTTGGTTACGAATTTTTCAACCAAAGGCACGCTGTCGGTGGGGGTTGGGTTGGCGATTTTTCTGGGCGCTGATCTGGGTTCGGCAATTGTCACACAAATCTTGCTGGTGCGGGTCGATTGGCTGGTGCCGTTGCTGTGGCCAAAGCGGTGCTGAGCAACGAAAACAACGTCGATTCCATGCATTTCAACAGCAAGATTTATCTGGTGAAACTGCATAAAAGCAAACTGTCAGAGGGCGCAATAAACCAGATTATGGAGCTATCTTCAACCGCGATTAACTTTGAATCTGCCGGCGATGTTATTTCAAAAAACCTGTTGGGTATTGCCCGTAAAATTGGCGCAAATGGGCTTAAATTCTCACCCGAAGGTTGGCGTGATCTGTGCGATTTTCACGACAGGGTTTTATCCAATTTGCAGCTTGCGCTAAATGTTCTGATGACAAACAGTGTGGATGGTGCCCGCCAATTGGTCGAAGAAAAAGAAACCCTGCGCGAGGTAGAGCAAAAACTGCAATTGCGCCACCTGGAACGGCTGCGTAAAGGCACGACCGACAGTATCGAAACCAGCAATACCCACCAGGAAACTCTGCGCGCATTAAAACAAATCAACACCGCAGTGACCATGGTGGCCTATTCGATTTTACTGGATACTGGCGAATTGCGGCCCAGCCGTCTGGTCGCGCAAAACGACGAACACCGCTAGCCGCGATACCCCGTTGCCACCACAAATTTCTCCGAACTGTTTGCGCGGCTGGCCGGTGGTTTTACATTGGCGACCTTGGTGAATTTCTGCTTTAGCAACCTTTGCAAATCGCCCTCGGCCCCGCCGGCCAGAACCTTGGCAATGAATGTGCCGCCTTCTTCCAGCACATCAAAGGCAAAATAGGCCGCCGCCTCGCATAAGGCCATGATGCGCAAATGGTCGGTCTGTTTGTGCCCCGAAGCCGAGGCCGCCATATCGGACATCACCACATCGGCCTGACCATTGAGCCATTTTTTAACCTTCAGATCGGCGTCATCTTCCATGAAATCCAGAACATGCAATTCAGCCCCCGCCACCGGCTCGATTTCTTGCAAATCAATGCCCAGCAACCGACCCACAGCCTTGCCCGAGCGCTCGCCCAACGCATTGATGCGCGGCACGGCCACCTGCAACCAGCCACCCGGGGCCGCGCCCAAATCAACCACCCGCGCGCCGGGCACCAAAAAGCGGTATTTGTCATCCAGCTCCATAATTTTAAAGGCCGCGCGCCCGCGATACCCTTCGGATTTGGCGCGGATAACATACGGGTCATTCAATTGGCGCTCGAGCCATAAAGTCGAGCTAAGTTTACGCCCGCGCGCTGTTTTTACCTTCACGCGCAAGCCACGCTGACCGCGCCCGCTGGTGTTTTTAGTAACCGGTTTTTTTGTCATTATATTTCATCCTCAAGCACCCCGTCGGCGCTCATTTGTGCGTATAATAATCCTTCGCGCAAGCCACGGTCGGCCACCGATAAACGGTCGGTCGGCCAAATCCGCAACAGCGCCTGCAAAATCGCCGCCCCCGACATAATCAGCGCCTGACGCTCACGCCCGATGCGCGGATCTGCACGCCGGCCCGCAGGTCCCAACGCCAGATAATCACACACCACCGCGTCAATTTGATTTGATGTCATGTGCAAGCCGTCGACCTTGTTGCGGTCATAACGCTTCAGGCCCAAATGCGAAGCCGCGACCGTTGTGATCGTGCCCGAAGTGCCGACAATCTGAAAACCTGCTTTGGTTTGGGGGTTATCGAACGGTGAAAACTTTTCCAGATGGTCCTCGAAATGGCACGACATCAGCGCAAAACGGGCTGCATCATCGGCCACATCGTCGAATAAATCGCGCAACGTGGCCACGCCCAAAGGCACCGAAATCCAGTCGACCACCTTGGCGTGGGGCACGCCCGATCCGTCCGCTTTAAATCCGGCATGAAGCCGCATGATCGAGCGCGCGCGGTCCGGTGGCGCGATTTTGGAGATGTCGATCCAGACCAGTTCGGTCGAGCCGCCACCGATATCGACCACCAGCAATTGCTCGGTTTGTTTTGAAACCAGCGGGGCGCAGGAAATCACCGCCAGACGGGCCTCTTCCTCGGGCTGGATTATTTCCAGAACCAGACCTGTTTCGCGCTTTACCAAACGGTTGAGCTGGGCCGTATTGGCGGCGCGCCGACAGGCCTCGGTTGCGACCAGACGCATTTTTTTAACGTTATGTTTTTGCAGCTTTTTTCGACAAATCCGCAGCGCCTGAACCGTGCGGTTGATCGACGCACGACTAAGCCTTCCGCTCGCCTCAAGCCCCGCTCCAAGCTGGACGGATTTCGAGAAGCTATCGATCACCGTAAACTGGCTACCCTGCGGGCGCGCAATCAGCATACGGCAGCTATTTGTGCCCAAATCCAGCGCCGCATAAAGCGAGGCAGAATCGGGGTTATCCGGCGCAGGCGGCTCAACCGCAATCGGGAACGCGCCTGCACCTGTCAGACGCTTGGGCGCCATGGTTGCGCCCTCCATTTCAAGTTACCCCTAAACTAACCACGCGCGCGCCGTTGTGCAAGGTGACAAAGCGCGCAAAAAATGCTGCTCATAATCTACATGAATATTATTGCGATCCGCGCCACTGGCCTCAAACGCTGCACCCCGTTAGACAGCTGTCAGATGCAAGCGTCGCAAGATCGCTTTGTAATGTCGAAAACAAGCGCCCAAACCGGCGCGACCGGCGTCATGCTGGAACAAAAAAGGAATCCGTAAAAATGCCTGATGTGACCATCGTTTATTGGAGAGATATTCCGGCTCAGGTTATTGTGGGCAAGGGACGGCGCGCCGACAAAGTGCAATTACCCGAGCGCTTTGAGCAAGCCATTGATCGGGCCGCAATGAAAACCGGTGCGGCGGGAACGGATGCTTATCTGGCGGAATGGCGCCGTGGTGATCGCACTCAAATCGATGGTGACGGGGCCGAAATTGCGGCCGCCGAGGCCGAACGGCTGGACGCGCAATACGACCGGGCGCGCATCAAGCTGTTGATTGAAAACGACGGCTGGGACTAAATCCGGCTATTTAGCCCGGCCATTATAGTATTGGAGAGCATCATGGCGCCGTTACATTTCAGACAGAAACCCAAGGTAGCCTCGCTGCCCGCCAATCCGAAATTGCAACGCTTTCTTCAGGGTTATTCAATCGAGGTGATGCCGGGCACGGCCGAAAAGATTGCTGATTTTCGCGATTACCTGCCCAAAGGCACCCGCGTTTATATCGCCCATATTGACGGGGTTGCGATTGGCGATATGGTTGCCACCGCCGCCCGCCTGAACGCGCAGGGCTACGTCGTGGTGCCCCATTTTGCGGCGCGGATTATCAAGGATAAAACCACGCTGGCCGACTGGATTGCGCGCTATCAAGGCGAGGCAAATGTGGATCAGGCGCTGCTGTTGGCAGGTGGTTTGAAACATGCCTGCGGGGATTTTGAAAATTCGATGCAGCTGCTGGAAACCGGCCTGTTTGATGCCGCCGGTTTCAGCTATTTAAACGTTGCCGGCCACCCCGAGGGCAACCGCGATATTGATGCGGATGGGTCGGATAAAAACCTGATGGCGGCCTTGGGTTGGAAACAGGATTTTGCCAACCGCAGTGATGCTGAAATGGCGATCACCACCCAGCTTATGTTTTCGGCAAAACCTGTGTTTGACTGGGCTGACAGGCTGCGGGCTGCGGGCGTTGATTTACCGATCCACATCGGGATTGCCGGTCCGGCCAAATTGCAAACCCTGGTTAAATTTTCGATCGCTTGCGGTGTGGGCGCATCGTTAAAAGTGCTGCAAAGGCGCGCGCGTGATGTCACCAAATTGCTGCTGCCATTTGAACCAGATGCGTTGCTGGCCGAATTTGCGGCCCATAAATCCGCCAATCCTGACAGCAAGATTGAGCAGGTGCATTTTTTCCCGCTGGGTGGTATCAAGGCGAATGCAAACTGGGTTGCCGCGCATGGTGGCAAATCCGCGCTTGCAGCTAATGAAACAGAAAACGCCGATAGATTAGAAAGCAAGGACCAAATATGACCCGCACCGTAGTCGAGAGTAAAACAAAAACCGCCATCATCGGCTTTGACGCGCCGTTTTGCGTGATTGGCGAGCGCATTAACCCGACGGGGCGCAAAAAACTGGCGGCCGAACTTGAGGCCGGCGATTTTTCTACCGTGCAAAAAGACGCGTTGGAACAAGTGGCCTGCGGGGCCAATATTCTGGATATCAACGCGGGCGTGGTTTACAATTCCAACCCCAACCCGAATGAAACCGAACCCCCTTTGATGCGTGAAGTTTTGCTTATGGTTCAGGGGCTTGTGGACATTCCTTTATGTATCGACAGCTCGGTTCCGGGGGCATTGGCTGCGGGTCTTGAGGTTTGCGAGGGTCGCCCGCTGGTCAATTCTGTCACGGGCGAAGAAGACCGGCTGGAGGCGATTTTACCGCTGATCAAAAAATACAACGTGCCCGTGGTGGCGATTTCCAACGATGACACCGGCATTTCCGAAGACCCCGATGTGCGCTTTGAAGTGGCCAAGAAAATCGTGCAACGCGCCGCCGATTACGGCATTCCGGCGCATGATATTGTGGTTGATCCGCTGATGATGCCGGTGGGCGCGATGGCCACGGCGGGCGTTCAGGTTTTTGCGCTGGTGCGTCGTTTGCGCGATGAATTGGGGGTGAACACCACCTGCGGGGCCTCGAACGTCAGCTTTGGTTTACCCCATCGCCACGGGATCAACGCCGCGTTTTTGCCAATGGCGATGGCGGCGGGCATGACCAGCGCCATCATGAACCCGATACGGCCCGTCGAAATGCAGGCCGTTCGCGCCGCAAATATGCTGATGGACCATGACCGGCACGGAGCTGAATGGATCAGGTTTAGCCGGATTATGGATGCGGTCGAGGCAGGAACGCCCTTCCCCGAGGCATCAAAAACAGCCGCTCAAACTGGTGGCAGGCGCAGTGGTCGGCGGCGTCGGGGCTGATTCGCGCATTTAAATCATCAGCATGAACAGGCACGAACAGGCACCCAAAAATCATGGCAAAAACGGATCCACTGGTTATTTTCACCCCCTCGGGCAAGCGCGGTAATTTTGCGCCCGGAACGCTGGTGCTTGACGCTGCCCGTCAGTTGGGTGTCGATCTGGATAGCGTTTGCGGCGGGCGCGGTAAATGTTCGCGCTGTCAGGTCACCCCATCTTACGGTGAATTTCCCAAACACGGCGTGACGGTTGGCCCGGATGCGCTGAGCGAATGGAACAGCGTCGAGGCGCGTTATAAATCGATTCGCGGCCTGATTGACGGGCGCCGGTTGGGCTGTCAGGCCAATATTTCAGGCGATGTGGTGATTGATGTGCCGCCCGAAAGTCAGGTGCATAAACAGGTGGTGCGCAAACGGGCCGAGGCGCGCGACATTACCCTGAACCCCACCGTGCGGCTGTTTTACGTCGAGGTTCAGCAGCCCGATATGCACGATCCTTCCGGTGATCTGGAGCGGTTGATTGCAGCGCTGAAAACCCAGAAATCACCGTGGTCGCTGGAGGAGATCAGCGCCGATCTGTTGATCTTGACGTCTTTGCAAAAAACCTTGCGCAAGGGCGAATGGAGCGTCACCGTCGCCCTGCACCAGCCCGCCGATAATGCGCCGCTGCAAATTATGCAGGTCTGGCCCGGGTTTTATGAAAAGCCGGTTTATGGTCTGGCGATTGACCTTGGCTCGACCACCATCGCGGCGCATCTTTGTGATTTGCATTCCGGTGATGTGGTGGCCTCGTCGGGCATTATGAACCCGCAAATCCGCTTTGGAGAAGATCTGATGAGCCGGGTTTCTTATGGCATGATGAACGCGGGCGGTGCGGGCGAAATGACGGCCGCCGTGCGCGATGGGCTGAACAATCTGTTTGCGCAAATCTGCCGCGAGGCCGAAATTGACAAAAGCCAAATTCTGGACAGCGTGATTGTTTGCAATCCGGTCATGCATCATTTGCTGCTGGGCATTGACCCTTACGAGCTGGGTCAGGCGCCATTCGCGCTGGCCACATCCGATGCGATCCGGCTGAAAACATCCGAGCTTGATTTGCAATTGCACGACCAAACCCGCTGCTACATCCTGCCTTGCATCGCGGGGCATGTCGGGGCCGATGCGGCCGCCGTGGCCTTGGCCGAGGCGCCGGATAAATCCGCTGATCTGGTCATGGTTGTCGATGTCGGCACCAACGCCGAATTGTTGCTGGGCAACCGCGACCGGGTCATGGCCTGCTCGTCGCCCACCGGACCCGCCTTTGAGGGGGCGCAAATCAGCTCTGGCCAGCGCGCCGCGCCGGGGGCGATTGAACACGTCACGATTGATCCGGTTACCAAAGAGCCGCGTTTTCAGGTGATCGGATCCGAGCTTTGGTCCGATGATGACGGCTTTGAGGCCGCGATTGCCAGCACGGGTGTGACGGGCATTTGCGGCTCGGGTATTATCGAGCTGGTGGCCGAAATGCGCATGGCCGGCATCGTTGATGGCCCCGGTCTGATTGGTTCGGCCGAGCAGGTCGGAACGACGCGCTGTTTTGTTGACGGGCGCACGAATTCCTACATGGTTTGGGATGGATCGGCCGATGCTGGGCCGGTGATCACGGTAACAAACCGCGACATTCGCGAGATCCAGATGGCCAAGGCCGCGCTTTATTCCGGTGCGCGTCTGCTGATGGATAAATTCGAGGTGGATACCGTGGATCGCATCGTTTTGGCCGGTGCGTTTGGCGCGCATATTTCGCCAAAACACGCGATGGTTCTGGGCATGATCCCCGATTGCGTGCTGGACAAGGTCACGTCCGCAGGAAATTCGGCTGGAACCGGTGCGCGGATTGCTTTGCTGAACCGTTCCTCGCGGGCCGAAATTGAGTCAACCGTGCGTGAAATCGACAAAATCGAAACCGCGATCGAGCCACGTTTTCAAGAGCATTTCGTCAATGCCTCGGCCATTCCCAATGCGGTTGACCCGTTTCCAATTCTCGCCAAAATCGTCAGTTTACCGGAGGTTAATTTCAACACCGGCGGCAACGATGGTGGCAGGCGCAGACGCCGTCGGCAGAGATAGACAGCGAACTCCGGTTATCCGGGGCAGGTTGCAGGTAAAATAGATTTTTATACATATACCAGAGCCATTTAGAACCCGAAATAGGTATGGAAAATTTAGCGTTAACAGATGCTGTTGGCGTCAGTGATCTGCGATTCGGGCAGCGAATTAAAAAGGGTCGTCATTTCATCTGCATTTTTTTACTGTCTTAATTTCTGCATTTCACAGCCTATGGCATAAACGCGGTTTTTTAAAATCACGGATGCTGCAAAAACAGCTCGGCTGTCTGCTCCAGAACTCTGGCCCTGATCTTGGGGATTTCCATCAACACTTCGTGCTCGGCCCCCGCAAACATCTCAAGACGTCCGTTGTCCCAGTTTTGCATCCGCTCAATCACCGCATTGCAATCCACAATCCGCTCGTTGCTGCCCAAAAAGGTAATCGTTGCCACATCGGGCGAAGCCATTTTGGCCAGCGCACGGGTTTCGCTCAAAGCCTCAAACAGCCAATGAATGCTGGGGCCGCCCAAGGCCAGCTGCGGATAGGTTTTGGCCTGAAGCTGCATGTAGGCAAACATTTCAGGGTCTGTCGTAAGCAGGTTATCGGCGAATGGAGCGGTCACCACATAGCTATCGGCGCTCATGCTCGGCGCGTATTTATCGCCCAACCCCAGCTTGCTAAAAGAGCGGCTAAAACTGTGCGCAAAAGGTTTGATCGGGGCGGACATCTGGATGCCCCACATCGGTGCCGTAAAAACAGCCGCCTTGACATCCAGCCCGTTCATCAGGGAACGCAGGCCAATGCAGCCGCCCATCGAATGGCCCAGCAGGTAATACGGTTTGGGCAAATCCAGCGCATCGGCGGCCTTAAATATTGCCCGCACATCATGCTGATAATCGGCAAAACGCATCACATGGCCCTTGGCCGGATCATCCAGCAGGCGGTCGGACAACCCCTGACCGCGCCAGTCCTGCGCGATCATCGCAAAGCCACGCGCCTGAAACTCCGCCGCCACCTGACCGTATTTTTCAATATATTCCGTGCGTCCGGTAAACAGAAAAATCGTGCCGTTCACGCTTTTGTCCCAGACGCCAATGCGCAATCGCACCCCGTCAGATGTGGTCAGCCAATAAGCGCTGCCGCCCTTTGGTGCCTTGGCCACATCCTCGTGTAACGGGGCGTTTTGCATCCTTTAGCTCAAAAATCCGGCCAGCTTCATCGCCATGCCCATATCGCCGTCGATTTTCAATTTGCCGGTCATAAATGCGGCCGTCGGGTTGGTGTCGCCATCCAGAATGCGCTGAAATACTTCTGCACTTGCTGTCAGGGTTACGTCGGCATCATCATCGCCTGCGCGTGCGCCATCGGCATCGATCACCACCGTGCCTTCGTCGCCCAGCACAAATTTGGCCAAACCGGAAAAATCGCCGCCGATTTTTTCGTTCAGGGCTGTTACGGCAGTCTCGATAACGTCGCTCATGTTGGTATCCTTTTGGTTTTGTTAACAGGTTTATTAGGGTCTCGCAATTTGCCAGATTTAGGTTAAACTCAAACGCATTATGCGCATATTAAACCGAATTCACAAACGTATCGTTACGGCATTATTGTCGACAATGTTGTTTTCTTTGCCCTTGGCGGCCCAAGACGTGACGGTGGATGATTTATTTGACGCGCTGCGCACGGCTCCGGTTGTGCAATCTGAACGAATCGCGCGCCAAATTACAAAACGTTGGTCCAAATCCGGTTCGGCCTCGATGGATTTGTTGCTAAATCGTGGCCGCGCGGCGCTAGAGAGCGGCAATACAGCGGCGGCGATTGATCATTTCAGCGCCCTGATTGACCACGCGCCCGAGTTCGCCCAAGCCTATAACATGCGCGGCGCGGCTTATTTCAGGGCAGATTTATACGGCCCGGCACTGCTTGATGTGGGCCGCGCCATCGCGCTTGAGCCGCGTCATTTCAAGGCGATGCAGGGACTTGCGGCGATACAGGAAGCGATGGGCAAGCCAGAAAAAGCGCTTGAAACATATCGCGAGGTGCTGGAAATCATGCCGCAAAACACAGAAGCACGCGCGGCTGTGGCCCGGCTTGAAGATGTGGCCCTGTAGATTTGCAGTGATTTATTATGCAATCAGAACAACGCATTATCGCCGTTTTAGGGCCAACAAATACGGGAAAAACCCATTACGCGATTGAACGGATGCTGGGCTATAAATGCGGCGTCATCGGCCTGCCTTTGCGTTTGTTGGCCCGCGAGGTTTATGAGCGCATCGTTGCTTTGCGCGGTCCCTCGCAGGTGGCGCTGGTCACGGGCGAAGAGCGCATTGCGGGGCCGCGCGCCAAATATTGGGTCTGCACAGTCGAGGCCATGCCGCGGGGTTTGGCGGCTGATTTTGTTGCGGTGGATGAAATCCAGCTTTGCGCAGATATTGAGCGCGGCCATGTTTTTACCGACCGTTTGCTGCACGCCCGCGGCCAGTTTGAAACGCTGTTTTTGGGCGCAGAAACTATGCGCAGCGCGATTGCCGAACTGGTGCCAAAGGCGCAATTTATCCACCGCGACCGGCTTAGCGAATTAAGTTATGCTGGCTCAAAAAAGCTAAGCCGGATGCCCGTGCGCAGTGCTATTGTGGGTTTTTCGGTTGATAATGTTTATGCGATCGCCGAATTGCTGCGCCGTCAAAAGGGGGGCGCGGCGGTGGTGATGGGGGCGCTTTCGCCGCGCACGCGCAATGCGCAGGTCGAAATGTATCAAAACGGCGATGTGGATTATCTGGTGGCGACCGATGCGATTGGCATGGGGTTGAACCTTGATATTCATCACGTTGCATTTTCGTCGCTGCACAAATTTGACGGCCACAGAATGCGGGCTTTGCAACCCAATGAGCTGGCCCAGATTGCCGGGCGCGCCGGACGTTACATGCGCCATGGCAGCTATGGTGTGACGGGCGCGGCGCCGCTGCTGGAAGATGCGGCGGTCAAAGCGATTTCAGACAACCGTTTTGCGCCGGTTCAAAAACTGCAATGGCGCAATCCTGCGTTGGAATTTGGCAATGCCGCGCGCCTGATTGCGTCGCTGGAGCGGCCGACAAATGATGTCTGGTTGGCCCGTGGGTACGAGGCGGATGATTTGCGGGCATTAAAAACGCTGGCGGCGCGCGATAAAATAATGGCCAAACTGGGCGGCCCCCAAGACATTAAACGGCTCTGGGATGTTTGCCGGATACCGGATTTTCGCGCCATCAGCCACGCCGAACACGCCGCGCTTTTAGAACAAATATTCCTGCATTTACAAACGTTTAACCGCATCCCCGATGATTGGCTGGCGCGTCAGGTCAAACGGCTGGATCGCAGTGATGGCGACATTGATGCATTATCGAAACGTCTGGCGTTTATTCGCACTTGGACCTATGTTTGCCAACGCAAGGGCTGGGTTGATGACGAAAACCATTGGCCAAACGCGACGCGCGCTGTAGAAGACCGGCTATCGGATGCGCTGCATGTGCGTCTTACACAACGATTTGTTGACCGGCGCACATCGATTTTGTTGCGCCGCTTAAAGCAGAAGGAGGGCCTCGTGGCCGAAGTAAATGACAAAGGTGAAGTAACCGTTGAAGGGCAACTGATTGGCCGCTTGCACGGGTTTTGTTTTACGCAAGACAAAACGGACAACCCCGAGCAGGCCAAAACCTTGCGCGCCGCAAGTGTGGCCGCCTTGGCCCCGCAATTTCATTTGCGCGCCGACAGGTTTTATAATTCGCCCGACACCGAAATTGATTTCACCGATCAGGGCGGTTTGATGTGGGGCGATGCGGCCGTTGGTAAAATCGTTGCCGGTTCTGACGCGATGAAACCGCTGGCCGTGGCCTTTGTCGATGACGGGGCAGGCGTGGATGTGGCCACCAAGGTCCAGCGCCGTTTGCAGCATTTTATCGACCGCAAGACCGCCACGTTATTCGAGCCGCTTTTGGCGCTTGCCAAGGACGAAACCTTGCCCCCGATTGCGCGTGGTTTTGCTTACCGAATGATCGAGGGTTTTGGCATTGTGGCGCGTGCCGATGTGGCGGCCGAGGTCAAGGATCTGGATCAGGATGCGCGCGCGACTTTGCGCAAACACGGTGTTCGTTTCGGTCAGTTCACTATTTTCATGCCGGTTTTGCTAAAACCTGCCGCGACGCGTTTGCGTTTGTTGTTGTGGTCGCTGGCTGGCAAGCTGGATGAATTCCCCGAAAGCCCGCCGCCCGGTCTGGTCACGATTCCAACCGAAAAAGATGCGCCGGCCGGCTGGGATACCATGTCGGGCTATCGCGCTGCGGGCAGCCGTGCAATTCGGATCGATATGCTGGAGCGTCTGGCCGATATGTTGCGCGCCCAAAACAGTCGCGGTGGCTTTGAAGCCAACCCCGATATGCTGTCGATCACCGGCATGACGCTGGAGCAATTTGCCGATTTGATGCAGGGTTTGGGCTATAATGGCGAAAAAGGCGAGCGGGTGAAGGTTAAGGCCGTCGTTGCGGCGGATAAAACCCAAGAGGTTGAAAAGCCTGCGGATTCTACAAAGGTTGAAGCGGCGCAAGATAAAACGGCAGGAAAAACGGATGTGGCCGAAGCTGTTCCGGAAGCGGCCCCTGAAATGGAGGTATTTTATACCTTTAAGTGGGTGGTGAAGCGCAAAACCGGCGCGGATCATGCCAAGCCGCAAGCCAAACCCGCAGCAAAAGGCAAACCGCGTGGCAAGCCTCAGGGTAAGCGCCCCGAGCGTGATAACAAGGCCAAATCCTATCAGGCCCGCCCGCCTAAAAAGGAAAAGAAGATTGATCCCGACAACCCCTTTGCGGCGGCTTTGATGGGGTTGAAAAACAAAGGCTAGGGCTTGGATGATTGATGCACCGATCAAGGCGCGTGTCGATAAATGGCTTTGGCACGCGCGGTTTTTCAAGACCCGGTCGCTGGCCACAAAACAGATCAGCGCCGGGCGGATGCAGCTGAATGGCAGCCGGATTTCCAAGCCCTCGGTGATGGTGGTGGCAGGTGATACGTTAACTTTTTTGCAAGCCGACCGCATCAGGGTGATCCGGATCAAAGCCATTGGCATCCGCCGCGGGCCGGCCCCCGAGGCGCAAGATCTTTACCTTGATTTAACCCCGATCGTGGAAACTACAGTTAAAAAGGCCCAGATTGAGCGAAAAGGCCGCCCAAGCAAGAAAGATCGCCGAATGGCGCGACTTTTACGCGGCTCATACCTTGAATGATTCCAGATAAGAGGATAGCAACACGCCGTAGCCGAATTTCAAAGTGCATCCATGACCTATGTTGTTCTAGATAATTGCATTGCCTGCAAATACACCGACTGTGTCGAGGTCTGCCCCGTAGATTGTTTCTACGAGGGCGAGAATATGCTTGTGATCCACCCTGATGAATGCATCGATTGCGGTGTTTGCGAGCCGGAATGCCCCGCCGATGCCATCCGCCCCGATACCGAACCGGATATGGAGAAATGGGTTGATTTAAATCGGAAATATTCCGAAGAATGGCCGGTGATTTTCGAAAAAATCGATCAGTTGCCCGAGGCCGAAGAGCGCGATGGCGAAGAAGGCAAGCTGGAAAAATATTTCTCGCCTAAAGCCGGTAAGGGTAGCGAATAACGATTCGCGGCTATGCGTTTTGCCGCCGTGGGCCGCGTTTTTGGTGAATCGGCTTTGATTGTAAGCTGAATCTTAAAGAAAATCTGCAACTTGGGGCTTGCTGCGCTTTAAACAGGGCGGAATTTATGCTATATTATGCGTTGAACGAAATGTTGAAATAATCGCCACCCTCAGCGTTGATTGCCTGACGGGTGGTTTCTTATCGCCGGAATTTCAGATCCGGCCGCAAGCAAGGAAGAGACCTTTATGAGTAAGTCAAAGAAACTGGATTTCAATCCGGGCGAGTTTGTTGTGTATCCGTCCCACGGGGTTGGCAAAGTTGCGAGCGTAGAAAAACAGGAAGCGGCCGGTTTTGAGCTGGAAATGTATGTGATTGACTTTGAAAAAGATAAAATGACCCTGCGCGTGCCGATTAACAAGGCTATCGAGGTGGGCATGCGCGCGCTTTCGGCGCCCGGCACGATTGCACATGCGCAAAAAACGCTAAAGGGTAAAGCCAAGGCCAAACGCGCCATGTGGTCGCGCCGCGCACAAGAATATGAGCAAAAGATTAATTCCGGTGATTTGATCGCGATTACCGAGGTCGTGCGCGATTTACACAGAACCGATGATCAACGCGAGCAGAGCTATTCGGAACGCCAATTATACGAGGCCGCGCTAGAGCGTCTAACGCGTGAATTTGCCGCCGTTGCCGGTGATGGCGAAGATATTGCGCGCCAAGGTATTCTTGATATTTTGCTATCACGGGTTGTGGTGGTGGCTTAAAACAGGCGCGGCTTGGGGATCATGCAAACCACATTTAGCATTTCAACCAGCGGTCCCGGCCTTTATGATTTCAGCCATCAAATTGCCGGCTGGCTGAAATCTGACGGGCTGTTGACGTTGCTGGTGCAGCACACCTCTTGCTCGTTGTTGATCCAGGAAAATGCCGACCCCGAAGTGCAGACCGATTTGCAGAATTTTTTTCACCGTTTGGTGCCGCCCACAACGGACCCTGCCATGGCCTATTTGACCCATATTTATGAAGGTCCCGACGATATGCCGGCCCATATCAAGGCGGCGATGTTGCCGGTAAGCCTGTCAATTCCTGTGCAAAATGGCCGGATGCGGTTGGGAACCTGGCAAGGGATTTATCTTTTTGAGCATCGCCATGCCGCGCAAGTTCGAAAAGTCGTAGCGCATTTGTAGCACTATACGAATGAAGACCTTTAAGAATGGCGCGGCTTAACTGCGTTGCAACGAAGCACTTAAGCCACCCATTACCATCAACGCGCCGTCGCCTGCGCGGTTAATATATTTCAGCACATTCGGGCGCCTGATGCGTTTGCGCAATTTTTCGGCTAGCAGGGCATAGGCCAATGCATTTAGCGCCGCCAAAGAAATAAATGTTATAATCAACAAGGCAAAATGCGGGGCGAGGGCGGTCTCATGGTTAATGAACTGCGGCACAAATTTAAAGTAGGGATGTCCCCAAAAAGCCTGCGATTAAAGCAAATCCAATCAAACTGCATTCACCCGGCGACCCGAACGCATTTGCTTGCACAAACGCTGCCTCGGGTCACCGGATAAATACTTGTTTCTTAATAGATTAGATGCGCTCTAGAAGCGCTTTGAACGGGGCTGGGGTGAGGGCAAGCAGCATTAATCCGAATGTCGGGTCCGCTTGCATTGGTTGCTTCTTTTCGGTGGTTGGCCCTTAAAAGCTATCACAAATATTTTATCGTATCTCAGCCCAATGTTGAAGACCGCAATCCGGCACATTTATTTGCATCAGTGATTTGTGATTTTTCCGGTGGCGCAGCGCCAGTTTGCGCACTTTTTTTCCGGCGGCGATTTTGCGGGCCGGTTTGGGCAGGGACGATATGAAATCATCCCAATCTTTTCCAAAAATCAATTGTAATTCGGCCCGTGCTGCCGGCTCTATGGATTTCAAGGCTTGATTGCCCAGATAAAGGCTCTCGGCGGCCGCCCCGTCGGCAAACAGGATTTCATGATTTTCCATTAAAATATGGTAATAAACAAGCGCGCGGGTTTTGGGGGCAGGGGCCAGCGTGACCCCTTTGATTTCCAGCAAATCCTTGGCGGCCACCAAAATTTCGGTTTGACCAAACATGCGTTGGGCAATTTTCGAGCTAACTAAAATACGGTGATGGCGCGAAACTTCAAGATCGCGGGTCGGCATGGCGTTGCCCAGCACCCCCTTGGAAATCCGGACCGCACCAAGGGCCGGATTGGCCGCGATTTCAGCGCTGCTTCGGCGTTTGGCCCAGATCCACAGGATTTTTTGCGCCCCGTTGTCTTTGGTTAACAGCAGATCACCAGCTCGCAAATTCTCAATGGCGACTTGGCCTGACGGGGTGGCCAACATGGTGTTTTGGGTGAAACATACATTTTCTGTGCCGGCTGTCGGCGGGGCGTCATTGATAAAATTGTCATTGCCGCCACGCTGAATGGAAAAACCGTCGATGTCATTGCCAAAGTTTTCGCCGCTGCCAATCTGTGTGCTGGTCGCAGAAAAACCGGGGTAATCAGCCGGCGGATTATCCAGCACATCGCCATTAAAGGTGGCCTGCACATATTCGTCAGCTGCCGGATCATAAAGCACAACATTATCGCCGCCATTATTGATTAGCGGCGAGGCGCGTCCGGCATCAAAAAACAGATCATCCGGATTGGTGCTGGTTGGCAGGCTACCACCGGTTTGAACGCCGCTCATTACCATGGCGTGGGCGTCGGGTTCAAGCATTGTGCCGGCGGGAAAGGTGAACCAGTTGCCAACACCCGAATCCCAAAGCTGCAAGCCGGAAATATCTATCGCGGCAGCCGAGATGTTATGAATTTCGACATATTCATCGGTGTGGTTGGCGGTGCCGCTGCCGTCCGTGTCGAAATTACTGGCCCCGTTCGGGTCCACAAGAATTTCGTTAATTATAATGCCGCCTAAAAGTATATCGGGCATAATAAAATGCTACCTTCTGTAATTCCAAATCACGCCAAACCCGATATCTCAGTGCCCCCGCACCGGTTTCTCTGGTAGGTCGTCATAATTAAGGCAGCTATCATATCAAGTATTAACAATTACAAAGGTCTTCTTCAAGCGCTGTCTTAAAGGAAGTGAATATATAACAAAACACTAAGATCACCCTAAACACGCTGTTATGAATGTAAAACCAGCAATCAATTGACAAAGTTGCTGTAATTTAGGATAGCCATAATTATCATTCAGTAAGTTGAATGT
>CAYSBD010000045.1:0-16385 GCA_964429175.1 uncultured Marinosulfonomonas sp. | reverse complement strand
TACATTCAGGATTTCCTGACCAGTTTTGACAATGAGCTGAAGGTGTTTTTGATTGTAATGGGGGTGCTGTTCCTGCTGGGGTTTGTGCTGGATTTCCTTGAAATTATCTACATCGTGATTCCGATTGTGGGGCCGGTAATTTATGGCGGCACGTTTGATCCAAAATGGGTTACGATCATGATCGCGGTAAATTTGCAAACCTCGTTTTTGACCCCGCCCTTTGGTTTTGCGCTGTTTTATCTGCGCGGGGTTTCACCGCCCGAAGTCACCACAGGGCATATTTACCGCGGCGTTATTCCGTTTGTGATGATTCAGGTGGCGGGGCTGGCCTTGCTCTGGAGCTTCCCGGCGGTGGTGACGATCGTGCCTGCAATGTTTGGCAACTGATTGAAATAGCTGGAAAAACGAAAAAGCCTGCCAATTCGGCGGGCTTTTTTATTTTAGGGATATGGTGTCGGGCAGGGCGATCTGGGCGACTTGCTCGGATATCGGCTCGATTGCCATCGGGTTTGTATCCGGTGCAATTTCGGCTGAATCTTTCACCGCAGACCACTGGCTCTCGCGGAAAATTTCCAGCCCGCCAAACTTGGATTTATAATCCATTTTCGCGCTTCCCGGCACCCAGTAGCCCAAATAAACATAGGGCAGGCCAGCGTCACGGGCAATTTTAATGTGATCCAGAATAACATATGTGCCAAGGCTGTTTTTGATCAGATCCGGCTCAAAGAACGAATAAACCATGCTGATCCCGTCATCGAAAACATCCGTTAAACATACCGCCGCCAGCTGGCTTTTCTGCGCAGGGTCTGGCTGGTGGCTGTATTCGATAACACGGCTTTTAATCGGGGTTTCCTCGACCATGGCGGCAAATTCGAAAACATCCATATCGGCCATGCCACCATCGGCGTGGCGGTGTGCCAAATAACGCTGAAACAGGCTATATTGATCATCGGTGGCCCAGGGCGAAGTGGCGCTCCGGCTTAAATTTGCATTGCGTTTTATAACCCTGCGCTGGCTTTTGGTCGGGGTGAAATCGGCCACGCAAATGCGCGCGGAATAACAGGCGGCGCAGTCGGCACAAGACGGGCGGTAAAGCACGTTTTGCGAGCGGCGAAAGCCTTGCTTTGACAGTGCATCGTTCAGTTTTACCGCGTGTTCGCCTTGCAGCGAGGTAAATAATTTGCGCTCGAACCGGCCATCCAGATAGGGGCAGGGTTGGGGCGCAGTGACGTAAAACTGCGGGGCAAGGGGCAGGCTGTGGCGCATCTGAAAATCTGTTGTCTCTGGTTTGTTACAAATTTAAGATAACAACGCGCGGCCAATCCGCCAAGCCCCTTTTATATTCACGGTTAAAATGGCCCCGTTTAATGGGACCATTTTGGCGCATCAGGCCTCAATCGGCTCTTTAATATCGACGGACTTCTTGGCGCGATCGTCCAGAAAATCATCAAATTCTGACTGGTCTTTGGCTTCACGAAGGCGTTCCAGAAAAGCTTCAAAGTTGCCTTGCTCTTCTTCCAGGCGGCGCAATGTATCGGCTTTATAGGCATCAAATGCCGTGTTTCCGGACGATGTATAGGCATTGCGAGAGAATATTTTAGGTTGTTTGAATTTTTTTGTGAACATGCGATTACTCCAGATCATATAAAATAAAAGGGCGAGCCCGACAGGCCAAAAAACGATAAAACCAAGGACCATTGCGATGATCCAGGCCGGTTTACCTTTTTGGTCCAGCCAGTTTTCGGCCTGTGATGGCCATGCGGTGATGGTGTTCATGTGCGTCTCCATTCTTAGGGTTTCCGTTGATGTAAATCTCTTTCACATTATCAATATTGGTGTTAGCTGTGGAAATACAAGGTGCAATGTAAATAATGTTTACATTTATTGATTGCCAGCAAAAAAATGACCCGGTAATTTCTCAAACAACTGGCTTGCTCTTAAGATGCAGAAGACGCATCTTTGCGGTATGAATTTTGCATCCCAAATCACCCGCACCCCGATTGCCTATAACATTGAACGTGGCGCTGAGATTGCCGCTATTTTCCCCGATATCAGCCCCGAGATACGGGATTTAATCAACGGCACTGCGGGGTGCAGCCCATATTTATCTGTGATTATCAAGCGTCAGGCCGACTGGTTGCGCCCCGCTTTTGAAAATCCGCAAACTGAAATCGAGGCCCTGTTCAAAGAGCTGAAATCGGCCCCGTTAGAGCAGTTGAAACCAATGTTGCGCCAAGCCAAGGCCAAAATGGCGGCCATCACAGCCTTGGCCGATCTGGGCGGAATCTGGCCGTTGGAAAAGGTCACCGGAACCCTGACGGATTTCGCCGATTTAGCGGTTGATGCGGCGTTAAAGGCTTTGATCGCCGCCGAAATTAAACGCGGAAAACTGCCGGGAATGTCAGCTGAAGACGTGGCCACAGCGGGCGGAATGGTGGTGCTGTCGATGGGTAAAATGGGGGCAGGAGAGCTGAATTATTCTTCCGATATCGACCTGATTTGTCTGTTTGACGAAACGCGTTTTAGCGATGATGATTATCAGGACGCACGCGCCAGTTTTATCCGAGTGACCCGAAAAATGACGGCCCTCTTGTCGGATATCACAAATGACGGCTATGTTTTTCGCACCGATTTGCGCTTGCGCCCGGATCCATCGACCACGCCGGTTTGTTTATCGATGGACACTGCGATGCGTTATTACGAGGGGCTGGGCCGCACATGGGAGCGCGCCGCCCACATCAAAGCGCGCGCTTGTGCCGGTGATATTGCGGCGGGCGAGGCGTATTTGAGACGCCTGTCGCCATTTATCTGGCGCAAACATCTGGATTTTGCCGCCATTCAGGATGCCCATGACATGCGTCTTCGCATTCGCGAACACAAAGGTCTAGGCGGGCCGATTGTGCTTGAAGGCCATAATATGAAGCTGGGGCGCGGCGGCATTCGCGAGATTGAATTCTTCACTCAAACCCGTCAAATTATTGCCGGCGGGCGTGATCCGGATTTGCGATCGCGTGAAACCGTGCCTGCGTTAAAGGCTTTGGTCGAAAAGGAATGGATTCCCGAAAATGTTGCAAAACTGCTAATTGAACGCTATCGTAGCCATCGAGAAGTCGAACATAGGTTGCAAATGGTCAATGATGCCCAGACGCATGATTTGCCAAAACAGCCCGAAGAATTTGACCGGCTGGCAAATTTCATGGGAATGTGCGGCGCCGAAAAACTGCGCGGCCGCTTGATGTCGGAATTGAATGAAGTGCATGATTTGACCGAGGGTTTTTTTGCACCAACAGATAATGCCAACCCCGAAATCGAAGCGCTGCCCGAGGGCGCAAGCGACATTATCGCGCGCTGGCCCGGATATGCGGCCATGCGCAGCAGTCGGGCGGTTGAAATTTTTGAAACCTTGCGTCCCGATATCATGGCGCGGTTGCAAAAAGCGGCGAATCCGTTCGAGGCATTGGTGCAATTTGACGGTTTTCTGGCCGGCTTGCCCGCAGGTGTGCAGCTGTTTTCACTGTTTCAGGCCAACCCGCAACTGATTGATCTGATCATCGACATCTGCACCACCGCCCCCGTTTTGGCGCGGTATTTGTCGCGTAATTCACAAGTTCTTGACGGGGTTTTGGGCGGAGATTTCTTTGCGACATGGCCGGGGAAAACGGGATTAGAGCAGCAATTGGTCAACCATTTGGCCAAAATTGATGATTACGAGGCCAAACTGGATGCGGCGCGGCGTTGGAAAAAAGAATGGCATTTTCGCATTGGT
Organism: uncultured Marinosulfonomonas sp.; assembly: GCA_964429175.1. GTDB lineage: Bacteria > Pseudomonadota > Alphaproteobacteria > Rhodobacterales > Rhodobacteraceae > Profundibacter. Next base: position 12,619 of record CAYSBD010000045.1, on the reverse strand, counting down.
GTGCATCACTTGCGCGGTCTGCTTGATGCGCAGGGGGCCGGGTGTCAATATGCCGATTTGGCCGAGGCTTGTGTGGCCGCGGTTTGGGGTCCGGTTGCGGACCATTTTTCTCAAAAACACGGGGCCGCGCCGGGCAATGGTGCGACTGTTTTAGGTTTGGGATCCTTGGGTGCGGGGCAGTTGAACGCAGAATCCGATCTGGATCTGATCGTGATTTATGATGCCCACGGTCAGGACGGATCGGACGGCCGCCGTCCGTTGTTGACGCGGCCCTATTATTCGCGCCTCACCCAAGCCTTGGTGACAGCCCTGTCTGCCCAGATGCCGGAGGGTCGGCTTTATGAGGTTGATATGCGTCTTCGCCCCTCGGGCCGCCAAGGGCCTGTGGCCACGTCATTGCAATCTTTTGTGTCTTATCAACAGGATGAGGCCTGGACTTGGGAGCATTTGGCCTTAACGCGGGCGCGATCTGTGGCTGGAAATATGGCATTGGGTGCGCAGATCGAGGGTTTTCGGCGGGTATTATTGAAAGAGAAAAGTGCTGGCGCGGATGTCTTGAAAGATGTCGCGGATATGCGGGCGCGTTTGGCCCAAGCCAAGCCGGCGCGTGGTGCATGGGAGGCAAAGCTTGGCCCGGGCCGGATGCAGGATATTGAGCTGGTGGCGCAAACCGCAGCACTTTTGGCTGCTGATCCGGCCCGTGATATTATGGGGCAATTGGCGGCCGGTCAAAACACGGGCTGGCTGACAAATACCCAGCACGACACCCTTGTAAATGCCTACAGAATCTTGTGGCAGCTTCGTGAAACTACAAAATTGCTGACGGAAAATGCGCTGGTGATGGATGAAATCGGCGAAGGCGGCCGCGCGTTTATTTTGCGTGAATTGGGCCATGATAGTGTTGAAACATTGAAAAACGCGCTTGATTTGGTGGCGGATGCGGCCAATAAGGTCGTAAATCAGATTTTGGGCCAACCCGTGCCGGATTAAACAACAAATAGAGACGCGCGAATGAATTATAGTAAATTGGACCCCAAGGGGTTGATCAAGGACAGTTATGCAATCGATGGTATAGCCGAGCCGGAATGCCGGTCTATATTTCTGGACTGGGCGCTTGGGGTTGGGCTGGCTGCGGATGCCTCTGATGATACGCGCGCGCAAATCCTTCTGCTTTTGGACGTTTATGCGGTTGAAAACCCGACCCATCCAATGACAAGAACCTTGCAATACGGCTTGGACGCACCGGCCGAAATGGCGCGCCGTGGTGGGCACCGTGGTCGAATTGATAATTAGCCAAAAAGCGTTTTATGCACTATGAACGGGCCGGATTATTTTATAGGAGGTGGGTATGACACAAATTTCCTCATCCAGTTCTATCCCCGTCGTCCGCTTGAAACCAAAGGCCCAAGCCCGTGCACTTCGTCATGGCTTCCCTTGGGTTTTCAGCGATGAAATTGTAACAGATCGCCGCACCAAGGCGCTTGCACCGGGCAGTTTTGCACGGCTCGAGGATGCTGACCGTCAGGTTTTGGGGCTGGTTACGGTGAATATGGTTTCGAAGATTTGCTGTAGAATGCTGGATCGAAATCCGGATGCGGTGATTGATGTTGACTGGTTCAAGCAGCGTATTGAACGGGCGCAGGCACATCGGGCGCGAATTTACGACGCGCCGTTTTACCGGTTGATCCATGCGGAATCCGACGCGCTGCCCGGGGTGGTGATTGACCGTTTTGGCGATGCGGCCGTGATTCAACCCAATGCTGCTTGGGCCGAAACCCATCTTGATCTGCTGGTCGAGGCGCTGGTGCAGGTGACGGGCGTTAGCATTGTTGTGAAAAATGCCGCCGGTCGTTCGCGCGTTCTAGAGGGGTTGAATGAGGAAACCTTGCTGATCAAAGGCACGCTTGATGGCCCGATTGCGGTGCCGATGAATGGCGCGATTTATATGGCCGATCTGCTGGGTGGCCAAAAAACCGGCCTGTTTTTTGATCAACGCCCCAACCATGCGTTTATGCAAAAACTGTGCAAAGAGGCGCGTGTTTTGGATGTGTTTTCCCATGTTGGCGGCTTTTCTTTAGCGGCTTTGGCGGCCGGTGCCAGTTCTGCTGTGGCGGTCGATAGTTCGGCTCCTGCGTTAAATCTGGCCCGTTTGGGGGCCGATAAAATGGGGCTTGGCGAGCGGTTTGAAACCCGCAAGGGGGATGCGTTTGCAGCCCTTGAATTGCTGGCGCAAGAGGGCAAAACATTTGATGTTGTGGTTTGTGATCCACCGGCATTTGCCCCGAATAAACAAGCGCTTAACGCCGGAATGCGCGCCTATGAACGCATCGCGCGGCTGGCGGCACCTTTGGTGGCCAAGGGCGGATATTTGGGCCTGTGCTCGTGCAGCCATGCGGCCGATTTAACCACGTTTCGCAATTCATCAGCGCGCGGAATTGGCCGTGCGGGGCGACGCGGGGTTCAGGTTTATTCGGGCGGGGCAGGGGCGGATCATCCGCTGTTGCCGCAACTGGCCCAAAGCGGTTATTTAAAGGCGCTGTTTTTCAGGCTGGATTAATGCGGGTTCTGATTGACGCTTGCGCTTTATACCCCACGGTGATGCGTGAGATTTTGCTTGGGGTGGCGAATGCGGGGCAGTTTACGCCACTTTGGTCGGCGCGAATATTGGAAGAATGGGCCCGTGCTGCGGCGCGGCTGGGCGATGGGAAAGAAGATGTGGCGCGTGGTGAAATTGCTTTGCTGCGGGCAAATTGGCCGGATAGTGAAATTCGTTATTCACCGGATCTGGAGACCAGTTTGCAGTTGCCCGATGAAAATGATCGCCATGTTCTGGCGGCGGCAATTTCAGGGCAGGCCGAGATTTTACTAACGGCGAATCTAAAAGACTTTCCCACCAGAACCTTAACAGTCCACGGGGTTATCCGGCGTGACCCCGATAGTTTTTTGCGCGAAATATTTGATGAAAATCAGCAGGTTGTCGGGCAGGTGGCCAAAGATGTGCATCAAGTTGCCGAACAATTATCGGGCCAAGCGTGGGAGATGCGAAAACTGATGAAAAAGGCCCGCTTGCCGCGTTTTGGCAAGGCTTTGGCAGGCTGATTATTCCAATATTCCCCAGCGTTTTTCCAGCACTTCGATGGCCTTGATCCGGTCTTTTGTTTTGGGATGGCTCATCATCCAGGCCGGAGTTTTGCCGCCGCGCGCTTGGGTCAGGTCTTCGAGTTTTAGAAATAATGATTTCTGAGCGCCGGTGCCGATGCCCGATTTGGTCAGCAACGCCGAGGCATAGGCGTCGGCCTCGTATTCATCAGAGCGCGACAGGCGGGCGGCCAAAAGCGTGGTGATAAAACCGGCAATATAATGGCCGATGAACGGCACAAAGCGCGAAATTATCATGCCCATAGCGGTGCGCAAAGCGTTTTGGCCGGAAAAATCAATCATCCGGCGCCGCGAATGGCCCAACGCGACATGGCCCAATTCATGGGCAATCACGCTGGCAATTTCGGCGCCGCTTACCTCGCCGGCGCGGTATTTTTCGTAAAAGCCCCGAGTGATAAAAATGCGCCCGTCCGGTGCGGCCAGCCCGTTCACCGGATCAATTTCGTAAATATGCACCTTGATGCGTTCAATTTCCAGCGAGGCCGCCATTTGGTCACAAAGTCGTTTCAGCTTGGCATCGGCCAATTCCGTCGATTTTGCATCCAGCTCGCGCGCCGTTCGCCAGGCGGAAAACCGGTACATGAAATAGCCGTAAAGCACAGCCAGCAATATCGGAGCGAAACGAAGCATGCCCTACATATGGGGCAGGTGCGCGTCTGTGGCAATGGGTTTGGGCGTTGAAAATCGGGTTTTAACTGTTGCAAAACCTGATACTGTTATATCTGAAAAAATTCAGACGGGGCTGCGCAATATGACTCCTTTATTTGGCGATGTATTTACGGAAATGGCCGTGTTGCTGTTTTTTGCCGCCGTGATCGGTGCGATCGGTATTCGGATGCGACAGCCGTTGATTGTGGCGTTTATTGCGGTCGGTATTTTGGTAGGACCGTCTGTTTTGGGCTGGGTGTCGGCCAATGATCAGGTGGATTTGCTGGCCAAAATGGGCATTGCGCTTTTGCTGTTTGTGGTGGGTTTAAAACTGGATATGCAGATTATTCGCAGCATGGGGATGGTGGCGCTGGCAACCGGAATGGGTCAGGTTACGTTCACCGCTGTGTTTGGTTTTGCAATTGCCACAGCCCTTGGAATGGCCCCGGTGGCCGCGCTTTATGTTGCCGTAGCGCTGACGTTTTCCAGCACAATCATCATTGTAAAGCTGCTGTCGGACAAGCGCGAAATTGATGATTTGCACGGGCGCATTGCCATCGGATTTTTGATTGTTCAGGATATTGTGGTCGTGTTGGTGATGATTGCGCTGACGGCCGCGGGTGCCGGAGAAGCTGGAAGTCTGGGCTGGCAAACGGCCGAGGTTTTTGTCAAAGGTGTGGGCTTTATTTTTGCAATCGGGCTGTTGATGCGCTATGTTTTAACGCCGCTGTTTCACAGCTTGGCCCGCTCGCCTGAATTGCTGATTTTGTCGGCCATTGCCTGGGCGCTGGCGCTTGGGGCTGTGGGGATGCAGCTTGGCTTTAGCAAAGAGGTGGGGGCGTTTTTGGCCGGCGTTTCACTGGCCTCGACCCCGTATCGCGAAACCATCGGCGCGCGTCTGGTCAGCTTGCGCGATTTTTTGCTACTGTTTTTCTTTATCGACCTTGGCGCGGGGCTGGATCTATCGACCCTTGGCGCTCAAGTGGTCCCCGCGATTTTGCTTTCCCTCTTTGTTTTAATCGGCAACCCTTTGATTGTAATGACTATCCTTGGCCTGATGGGCTATCGCAAGCGCACCGGTTTTCTGGCCGGTCTGACCGTAGCCCAAATCAGCGAATTTTCGTTAATCATGGCGGCGCTCGGGCTTGGGTTGGGGCATATTGATATACAAACCATGGGGTTAATTACGTTGGTCGGCCTGATAACGATCAGCGTTTCGACATATATGATCCTGTATTCGCACCCGTTATATGAATGGTTATCGCCGTGGCTAAACCTGTTTGAGCGCCGGATTCCCTATCGTGAGCAAGGTGGCGAGGAGGGCAGCAATAAAGCGGATGCCGATGTTATTTTGTTTGGGCTTGGCCGTTTTGGCAATCGAATTTTAACGGAATTGCAACAGCGCGGCCATCGGGTTCTTTGCGTGGATTTTGACCCGGATTTGCTGCGTCGACATGGTGGCTCGGAGACGATGATGCGTTATGGTGATGCCGAGGATCCCGAATTTTTGTTATCGTTGCCTTTGCAGCGCTCAAAGCTGATTTTAAGCACAATCCCTAATTCGAACATCAATCTGACCCTGTTGCACGGCCTGCGTGATTACGGCTACAAAGGCCAAATTGCGGTGACCAGCCATTTGGCGCAAGATGTTGAAAAGCTAAAACAGGCCGGTGCCGATCAGGTTCTGATCCCCTACACCGATGCCGCGACCGAGGCCGTGGATAAGCTGTTTCCCGCTGAACTTAAGTCAGGGTCCGCATCCCGCGGCTGATCCCTTCCAGCGTCATTGGCACCATTGTATCCTCGAATATTTCGCGGATCATGCCAACCGATTGCGTGTAGCTCCACTGGTTTTCCGCCAACGGATTAATCCACAGATTGGTCGGCCATTGGGCGCGTGCGCGGCGCAGCCAGACCTCGCCGGTTTCCGCGTTCCAATGCTCATTCGCACCACCGCGATAGGCAATTTCATAAGGTGACATCGAAGCATCACCAACAAAAATACATTTGTAATCCGCCCCGTAAGTGCGCAAAATTTCATGGGTCGGAATCTGGGCATTCCAGCGCCGGGCGTTGTCCTTCCAAACGCCTTCGTAAAGGCAGTTATGAAAATAGAAATACTCCATGTGCTTGAATTCGGCGCGCGCGGCCGAAAACAATTCCTCGACCAATTTAATATGCGGATCCATCGAGCCGCCAACATCTAAAAACAACAAAACTTTAACCGCATTGCGCCGTTCGGGGCGGGTTTTTACATCTAGATAACCGTTCTCGGCCGTGGCGCGGATGGTGCCATCCAGATCCAGCTCTTCATGCGCGCCGTCACGGGCCCAGTTGCGCAGCCGTTTTAGCGCGATTTTAATGTTGCGGGTGCCCAATTCAACGGAATCATCCAGATTGCGAAATTCGCGTTTGTCCCAAACCTTGACCGCACGCTGATGGCGCGATTTATCCTGACCAATACGCACACCTTCGGGATTATAACCAAAAGCGCCAAACGGCGAAGTGCCGGCCGTGCCGATCCATTTACTGCCACCCTGATGGCGCTTTTGCTGCTCTTTCAAGCGTTCCTTCAATGTTTCCATCAGCTTATCAAAGCCACCTAATGCATCTATTTCGGCCTTTTCTTCGGCGGAAAGATGATTTTCGGCCATCTTTTCCAACCAATCGGCCGGAATATCGACGGCCTCAAGCACCTGCTCGGGGCTGATATGTTCCAGCCCTTTGAATGTGGCGGCAAAGGCGCGGTCAAACCGGTCAAGATAACGCTCGTCCTTGACCATCGAAGTGCGGGAAAGATAATAAAACCCTTCAATATCATAGGTTACCAGCCCGCGCTTCATCCCCTCAAGAAAGCTGAGGAACTCGCGCATCGACACCGGAACTTGGGCGGCGCGCAGATTTTCAAAGAAACGAAGAAACATTCAACTGCTCCGGGCTGTCAAGATCAAATAACCATAGGCAATCAGCGCAAAAACGCCTGCATAAACCACCACATTGCCAATGACATAACGCAGATCGGGGCGGGATTTCAACGCGCTAAATGCACCCAGGGCGGCACCGAAAATGGCGGCGTAATATATGATCATTCAAGCCTCACGAATGTTGCGCCCGCCGGATTGGTGCCAGCGCCCTGATTTCGGCAAGCCGGTTCAAAACAGCCTTGTCGCTGCCAAATCCGTAGCGCGCCCAGCCAAGGCCTTCAAGACGCACGGCGCGGGCCTCGGAAACATGCCCGGAAAGTTCCAGCGCCTGGGCCTTGATCAGCATGAATGTGGCCAAAAGGGCTGCGTTTTGCGAATCGGCAATGGCGGGCAGGTTGTCATTGGCCAGTTTCAACACGGCCTGCGCATCGCCCGCGGCCAGCGCAAAAGCCGAAAGCTGCATTGCGACGTGGGCGGTTTGAATGGCGGTGTCGGGGGTGGATTTGTAAACTATGCCGGAGCTTAAAAATGCGGTCAGTGCGGCATCGCTTTTTGACGACAGCGACAAACGGCCAAGCGCATAAAGGCTAAAGCCAAGACGCGGCCCCTGCCAGCCTTGGGCCTGTGCAATTTCAACGGCCCTGATGGCGGCCGCACGGCGATTTGCGGGGCTGGTTCTGGCACCCAAAGCGGTTTCAATGGCATTGATCCAGCTGCGTGGTGTGGGGCTGGCTTGTGCTGTTTTTGGCGGTAACTGGCCACGCGGGTTAAGGCGGGCCAAAACTTGGGGTAGGGCGTTTGCGGCCTGTGCGCGGGTCATGCCATTGTGCATTTCGGGCGCATAATAGGCGCGCAAAATCAGCATATCAAAGCCGGTCAGAACGGTGTGGAAATTATCATCGTTAAACACGCTGTCAGCCAAACGATACAGATCATTTAGCGGTCCCAAGGCTTGCGCGAGTTCTTCGTGCAGGCAGTCGCGAATTTCTTGCGGGCTAACGTCGTAGGGTAGAAAAATCGTGATTTGTTCGCGGCGCTGAAGGTTAATCCAGCTGGTTGTAGCGCTGTGGCGCAGGCGGCGGAATTGCTGCCAGCTGGCAATATTGGGCACCACAAAACAGGCCGCATTGGGCACAAGACGTTGCATTCTGGCCTGCGAAATTGCCTCGATTGTGATGTTGGCCGGCGCATCTTTTTTGGCGCGGTGAATATTTATGCCAGCCTCGTTTTTCAGGCGTTTTAACAATTTGTCCAGATCAAAAAACAGGCTGGGCGGTGGTTTTCCGGTTACCCGCAGGCTGATGGGTCCTTCAAATCGCGTCATGAAGGACAGGATTTTGCCGCTTTCCATTTTAAAGGAAAGGTCCATAAAATCGCGGGCAATTTCGTGGTTGCTGCGGGTTGGTAAATCTATGCGGCCCGCTTTGAAATATTTCATCGGCGGCAAATCAGCGGCAGGTATTGCGGCGCGGTCAACGGCCATTTTGCCTGTTGTGCTGCCTGTTGTGCTGCCTGTGGCGCAGGCCGAAAGAGCAAGGCCAAATAACAGGATAAGAATGCGCATAGCTTGATGGCCTTTGATGTTTGCCGGCGAATTGTAGCCAGTTTTGAGTCGGTCTGCATAGTTTAATTATGCTCTGACAGTTAAAAAGTCGATTAAATGCACGAGCTTGATACTGGAACCTATCGAGCATAGATTATACTTGTGGACTCGCAAAGCTTGGGCCTGTTTTTAGGAGATAAATATGTTGAAATTTTTGGCGGCAAGCGCGGCATTTTTTGTCATTGCTGTAAATTCCGCATCGGCCTGCATCCGTTTTGACGATGAAACCGATACGTTTTCAAGCAGCTGCGCCAGCAAACATTACATCGAATACGCCACGGTCGGAGGCGGCTGTTTCACCGATACGCGCGGGGCGTTAACCTTGGAACCCGGCCAAAAGGCGCGCGCACCAAAACTGTCGCAATCTTGTGGCTCGGACGGCTCATGGTGGGTGCAATATGGCTGGTGCGATTATGCGAAATGGAAAAGCGGCCACTGCAAGCCCGAATTTTAGCGCTGCCCCCGTGCCATAAAGGCCAGGCGCTCGAATAAATGCACGTCTTGCTCGTTTTTCAACAATGCGCCGTGTAATTTTGGTAGCGCGTTTGTGCCGCTACGTTTCAAATCCTCGGCGCTTAAATCTTCGGCCAGCAGCAGTTTTAGCCAATCCAGCACTTCGCTGGTGGACGGTTTTTTCTTTAGCCCCGATGTTTCGCGCAATTCGTAAAACTGGGTCAGCGCGGTGGTAAGCAAGGCTTCTTTCAAACCGGGGTGATGCACTTCGACGATTTTTTTCATCGTGTCCATGTCGGGAAAACGGATGTAGTGGAAAAAACAGCGACGCAAAAAGGCATCGGGCAGCTCTTTTTCATTATTCGAGGTGATAATCACGATCGGGCGGATTTTGGCGGCCACAACTTGGCCGGTTTCATAGACGTGAAACTCCATTTTATCCAGCTCTTGCAGCAGATCATTGGGGAATTCGATATCGGCCTTGTCAATTTCATCGATTAACAGCACGGTTTTTCCTGTGGCCGTGAACGCCTGCCAAAGCTTGCCTTTTTTGATGTAATTGCCCACATCATGCACCCGCTCATCGCCCAGCTGGCTGTCGCGAAGCCGGCTGACCGCGTCATATTCGTAAAGGCCCTGCTGCGCGCGGGTGGTGGATTTTATGTGCCATTCGATCATCGGCAGGCCCAAGGAATTGGCAACTTGGCGGGCCAGCTCGGTCTTGCCGGTGCCGGGCTCACCCTTGACCAAAAGCGGGCGCTCAAGCGTTACGGCGGCATTCACCGCAACGGTTAAATCGTCGGTGGCAATATATGTGTCGGTTGAATTGAATTTCATCGTGTATTTTTTTTCCGGTGTTGAGCGGTTGATTTCACGGCCTTCCTAACGGTTTGGCAAGTTTTCAGCAAGCCAAAGTGATTTCTGCCCGAATGGGCGTGACAAAAGGGCGCGATTGCACTAAAGCGGCCACAGTTGAAGGTTCCGACGGGGTGTAGGATGCGAGATTCGACGACCAAAGAACTGCAAGAGGAGGGTGGTATGAAAGCCGAAATTTTCTTGCCCGATGATTATAGCCCGGCTGAGGATGAGCCGTTTATGAACGCGCGCCAGCTAGAGTATTTCCGCCGCAAATTGATAAGCTGGAAAAACGATCTGGTTTCGGATGGTAAAGGCACCATCGAGCTGCTTCAGGATGGCACCCGAAACATCCCCGATGTGGCCGATCGCGCCAGTGAAGAAACCGACCGCGCGCTGGAATTGCGCACGCGGGATCGTCAGCGTAAACTGGTGAGTAAAATCGATCAGGCATTGCGCCGGATTGATGACGGCGAGTTTGGCTATTGCTCGAAAACAGGCGATCCGATTTCGTTGAAACGTCTGGATGCGCGCCCGATTGCAACCATGTCACTGGAAGCGCAAGAACGCCATGAGCGGCGCGAAAAAGTGCACCGGAATGATTGAATGATGATTGATTTTCTGCGGGTTGGGTGTTTTATTTGAGGTAAATCAAATAGATGTGTAGATAAATAGAATATGAAACACCAATGCAGTGATGCTTTTTGTTGGGGTGATGAAAATGGCATTGCAAGGTAAAAAAGTAACGGTTGTTGGTGGCGGGATTGGCGGGCTTGCTGTGGCCGCGGCCATGGCGCAGCGCGGCGCGCAGGTGAGCGTGCTTGAGCAGGCCGATGAAATCACCGAAGTCGGGGCCGGTCTGCAAATCGGGCCAAACGGTTTTGCGGTTTTGCGCGCTTTGGGGGCGGGTGATGCGCTGGCGGCCAAATCGGTGCGCGCCACCGGGGTTAGCCTGTTGAACGGGGTTAGCGGCAAGCCGGTGTTCGGGCTGGATTTCAAAAGCTTCAAGGCGGATCAGCTGTATTATTTGGTGCACCGCGCTGATTTGGTTGATGTTCTGGCCGATACGGCGCGCGCAGCCGGGGTCGAAATCAGGTTATCGCAACGCCTTGATGCGGTGGATTTTAACGGTGGTTCTGTGCGGCTGACTATGGCGGATCAGACGGTTCTGGAGCCGGAACTGTTTATTTGTGCCGGTGGTTTGCACTCAAAACTGCGCCTTGCGATCAATGGCAAACGCGAGCCGTTTTTCACCAAACAGGTGGCGTGGCGCATGGTGGTTCCGGCCTTGGGCGGTGAGGCTCCGCTGGCGCGGATATTCATGGGCGACGGCAAACATCTGGTCACCTATCCGTTGCGCGGTGGCGCGCTGCTGAATATCGTCGCGGTTCAGGAACGCAATATCTGGGCCGATGAGGGCTGGAACTTCAAAGCCGATCCTGCCGAGTTGTGGGGTGTTTTTAGCGATTACTGTGATGAGGCGCAGGCGCTGCTTTCGCGTGTTCAAGATGTGTATTTATGGGGTTTGTTCCGCCATCCTGTTGCGCAAAGCTGGCATCGGGGCAATACGGCAATTTTGGGCGATGCGGCGCATCCGACCCTGCCGTTTATGGCCCAAGGTGCGGTGATGGCGCTGGAAGATGCCTGGGTTCTGGCCGATGCGCTTGATAAAAATGACAGCGTGAATGACGGGCTAAGTTCGTATCAGTTGCGCCGCCGTCAGCGGGCCTCGGATGTGGTCGAGGCCGCCAATCGAAACGGGCGAAATTATCACATCGCGCCCGGCCCCAAACGCGTTTTGGCCCATACTGCTTTGCGGTTGGGCAGCCGATTGGCCCCGTCACTTGCGCTAAAGAAATTTGACTGGATTTATGGCCACGATGTAACCAAGCAATGATCCGGGCTGCTTTATCCCAGTAAAAGCAATGGCTTGCGGATGGATTGGACGTGTTTTTTCTTTAAGCAGGGGCGAGATGTTGAAAATAATGCGCCCTTTCCGGTCAATTCGGGGAACAGCTCCAACAGCTCGTCTCGGGTTTTGCGGCCCAGTTTATTGACAATGCGCGCAGCAGGATGAAAGCTTTCGCAAGCCAAACCATTGGCAAAAATCACTTCGTGGCGATCAAACAGCAAATGGATATAGCTGATCGGGGTGCCTTGGCGCTTGCGGATGATTTGTTTGTTGTCAATCAGAGAAATTGCCGGGGCCAGAGCCTGATGATGGGCAAAGTTCAATTCAAGCTCGGCACCCGTTAGGCAAAACCGGTGCTGGGGCGAAACCAGCAGATCGTGGTGCGGATAGCCTTGGCCGTATGTATGGGCGCGGATCAGCACCGGATGCAGGTTTTTACGGCTGCGACGATGGGCGGAAATCCGGCTGCGACCAACCCAGCGCACGGTTTGCACGCCGTTATCGGCGGTCACGACCTTATCACCAGCGGAAATCAGGGCGGCAGGCAGTTCACCGAAAGGCGTCAGGATCATGCAGGATGGGGTAAAACAGATGGTTTCATCATTGTCGTAATCGTCATAGTCCACATCACCCATTTCTTCCCAGTTATGCAGCTTGGTGATTGTGCTGCCGGGCTCGAACGCGCTGTCTTCTGATGGAGCCATAATCCAGCCAGCCGCCGAATTGATAAACAGAATGTTTTCTGTGTGCTGTTCCCCGTCCTTATCCATGAATGATGTTTTTATCGTGCCGCCACCGTTTATGGTGTGGCTGTTTTCGCCATTTATCGTTAGTTCGGCCTTGTCGCCGGTTTCTTTGCCAAACCAGTCTTGTTTGCTGTCGTCATCGGTAATACCGATTTCCAGCTGTTTGTCATAAGTTGTGTTGCCCCCCCATTTATAACCAACTGTGGTGATGTCGGTTTCAAGGCTCTCCTCGTCGTCTTGCGCCGCTTTCTTTTCGCGGCTATCGTCTTGATCGCTGCTTGCCTTACGAGCCATATCTTACCCATTCAATGCGCTTTGA
>CAYSBD010000044.1:13279-16979 GCA_964429175.1 uncultured Marinosulfonomonas sp. | reverse complement strand
GCAAGGGCCAGCGGCTCTTGGCGGAACTGGAACTTTGGGAGGTGTCTTTGGTCACTTTCCCGATGTTGCCGGAAGCGCGGGTCGGGGCCAAGGGTGAAAATCCGGATGCCGCTGATCTGCGTGATTTGGCGGGGGTGATTAATGATGCCCGCCGTATGCTGGCCCGCAACTGAGCCAGCGATCTAACCTCAACTACGATTGGGAACAATATGAGCAAAACCGACCGCAAGGACGGGGGCGTTGGCCATGGGCTGACGGACCTGTCTCCGGCTGCCGAGGTGAAGACCGCGATGGCCGGTTTCGTTAATGATCTGAATGACTTTCAAGATAAACTTAATTCTAAACTGCAACAACAAGAAGAGCGAATTACCATGCATGAGCGTAAAACAATGACCCATTCCCGCCCCGCACTTTCCGCCGCTGTGGAAACCGGCGCGCCGCATCAGAAAGCCTTTAACGCCTATTTGCGTTCGGGCGATGATGACGGTCTGCGCGGCATTCAGCTGGAAGGCAAGGCGATGTCCACGGCCGTTTCTGCCGATGGCGGCTATCTGGTCGATCCGCAAACCGCCGAGACCATTCAAAGCGTGCTGAATTCAACCGCGTCGCTGCGTTCAATCGCCAATGTGGTGAATGTCGAGGCCACGTCTTATGATGTGCTGATTGATCACACCGATGTTGGTGCGGGCTGGGCCGATGAAACCACGGCAACCGCCGAATCCGGCACGCCGACTATTGACCGGATTTCCATCGCGCTGCACGAGCTTTCGGCCCTGCCAAAAGCCAGCCAGCGCCTGTTGGATGACAGCGCATTTGACATCGAAAGCTGGCTGGCGGGCCGGATTGCCGATAAGTTCTCGCGCGCCGAGGCTGCGGCCTTTGTTTCGGGCAATGGTGTTGATAAACCGACCGGTTTTCTGACCCGCCCATCGGTGGCTGATGCGACTTGGGCTTGGGGAAGTCTGGGCTATATCGCCACGGGCACGGCTGGTGATTTCAGCGCCACAAACCCGGCGGATTCGATTATTGATCTGGTTTATGCCTTGGGCGCACGTTACCGCGCCGGCGCCACGTTTATCATGAATTCCAAAACCGCCGGTGCCGTTCGCAAAATGAAAGACGCCGATGGCCGGTTTTTGTGGTCCGATGGTCTGGCCGCTGCCGAGCCGGCCCGCCTGATGGGTTATCCGGTGCTGATTGCCGAAGATATGCCCGACATCGGTCTGGATGCCAGCGCGATTGCCTTTGGTGATTTTGCGTCCGGATATACGATTGCCGAGCGCCCTGATCTGCGGGTTTTGCGTGATCCGTTCAGCGCCAAACCGCATGTGCTGTTTTATGCGACCAAACGTGTTGGTGGCGATGTAAGCGACTTTGCCGCGATCAAATTGCTGAGATTCTCGGTGGCCTAAAAGCTGCCTTGATAGGCTGGTCCCGTTTAGGCGGGGCTGGCTGAAACCGGGCGTGCGCCAGCTTGTTCGTGTTGTCTAGCTGCTCCGCTTCGTTTCGAGCAATACGGATGGCGCGCGCCCGCCCCGAGGCGGAAAAACACAAATTTTCGGAGATATTCCATGATGTTAGTCGAGCAGACCACCGTGCCAACATTGGCGCTACCAATTGCTGAATTCAAAGACCACTTGCGCATGGGCACGGGGTTTTCCAATGACGCGTTGCAAGATAGCGTGCTGGAAAGTTATCTGCGCAGCGCAATGGCCGCGATCGAGGCGCGCACCGGCAAAATACTGATCGCGCGCGAATTTATGTGGTCGCTGAGCGCATGGCGGGCCTTGCATGCGCAGGCGTTTCCGGTGGCGCCGGTCAGCGCGATCAGCGCCTTTCGCATGTTGGATCGGGCCGGGGTTGTGACGCTGATTGATGTCGGGCGTTATGCTTTGCAAAAAGATGATCACCGCCCGCGCCTGATGGCAACGGGGGGCAGTTTGGCGACCATTCCGATCGGGGGCCGTGCCGAGGTGATTTTTCAGGCCGGATTTGGTGCTGTCTGGGGCGATTTACCCGCCGATATTGCCCATGCCGCGCTGATGCTGGCCGCGCATTTTTATGAAAATCGTGATGTGGCCGGATCGGGGGATGCGGTGATGCCTTATGGTGTGAGCAGCCTGATCGAGCGTTATCGCACGGTGCGGATTTTGGGTGGGGCAACGTCATGAGCGCGCCGTTGCTCAACCGTCGATTGGTATTGGAAGACGCGGTCCAAACGCCTGACGGATCGGGTGGATTTAGTGAAGACTGGGTGGCTTTGGGGGTTTTGTGGGGCGAGGTTGTCGCGGGTTCGGGGCGTGAAGCCGCCGGTGAATTTGTGACGGTTTCCAGCGTGCCTTACCGGATCACGGTGCGGGGTGCGCCGGTTGGGCAGCAATCTCGGCCCAAACCCGATCAGCGGTTTCGCGATGGCAGCCGTTTGTTTTTAATCAAAGCGGTGACCGAGCGCGACCCAAAGGCGCATTACCTGATCTGTTTTGCAATCGAGGAGGTGGCGTCATGAGTTACGGGGTTTCTGCTGCTTTGCAAGCGGCGATTTTTTCACATTTACAGGCCGATGTGGCGCTAATCGCGTTGGTTGGATCGGCGATTTACGACAATGCGCCATCGGGAAGTTTGCCCGATACTTACGTCAGTTTAGGCCCTGAAGATGTGCGCGACAGATCCGACAAAACCGGATTTGGCGCGCTGCATTTGATCACCATTAGCGTGATCAGCGAGGCGGCCGGATTTAACACCGCCAAGCTGGTAGGGGCGGCGGTGAGCGATGCTTTGCAAGGTGCCACGCTGACGCTGACGCGCGGTGTGCTCTGTTACATCAACTTTGACCGGGCCACGGCCAGGCGGGTTGGAACCGGCGAAACACGGCGCATTGATCTGCGGTTTTCGGCGCGGGTGGACGATATCTAGCGGCATTTTGCGGCTGGTTAATGGAATGATTTTCTTAATATTGGAGTGACAGCTATGAGTGCCCAAAACGGCAAGGATCTTTTGATTAAACTGGACATGACCGGTAGCGGTCTGTTTGAAACCATTGTGGGCCTGCGGGCCACGCGCATCAGCTTTAACGCCGAGTCGGTCGATGTGACCAGCCTGGAAAGTTCGGGTGGTTGGCGTGAATTGTTGGGCGGGGCCGGGGTGAAATCGGCCGCTATTTCCGGCTCGGGTGTTTTTAAGGATGCTGGCACCGACGAGCGCGCGCGCCAGATTTTCTTTGACGGTGTAACCCCCGATTTTCAAGTGATAATCCCGCATTTCGGTGTCATCGAGGGCGCGTTCCAGATGACCTCGATTGAATATTCCGGCAGCCATAATGGCGAGGCAACTTATGAGTTGAGCATGGCCTCGGCCGGTGCGTTGACCTTTACGGCAACCACCTGATGGTGAACGCGTGGAGGGGCGAGGTGGGCCTGAACCTTGACGGGGTTCAGCACAGTTGCAAGCTGACGCTGGGGGCGTTGGCTGAACTGGAGGCGGCGCTGGAAACGGGCACGCTTGTGGGGTTGGTCGAGCGCTTTGAGAGCGGCAATTTCAGCACGCGCGATGTGTTGGCGTTAATCGTTGCCGGATTGCGCGGCGGCGGCTGGCAGGGCAATGCCAAGGATTTGCTGTCGGTCGAGATTGCCGGCGGTCCTGTCGAGGCGGCGCGGGTGGCGGCACAATTACTGGCGCGGGCGTTCGCGCTGCCGGATGTGGC
>CAYSBD010000044.1:0-13179 GCA_964429175.1 uncultured Marinosulfonomonas sp. | reverse complement strand
GCCGGATGTGGCCGAATAATGGGCGGTTTTGACTGGCCCGCGCTGATGCGGGCGGGCCTTCGCGGGCTGGGTTTGCGCCCGGATCAGTTTTGGCAACTAACGCCGGCGGAGCTGTTGCTGATGTTGGGCGAAGGCGCGCAGGATGCACCGATGGGGCGCGCGCGGCTGGAAGAATTGGCCAAGGCTTATCCCGATAAATTGGAGACTAAAACATGACAAAAGATGTGGACGGGCTGGACAGCTTTGATGATCAGGTGGCGGCGCTGGAAACCACAATGGGCGGTGCGGCGGCGATGGCACAGGCCTTTGATGGCGAATTGGGCAAAATGCGCGACAGTCTGACAACGACAAACCGCGAGGTGAATGTTTTGTCCAAAGGCATCAGCAGCGGTTTGAAATCGGCCTTTGACGGGCTGGTTTTTGACGGTTTGAAGTTGTCGGATGCGCTAAAGAAAGTCGCGGATTCGATGATCAAGGCGACTTATAATGCCGCGATCACGCCCGTGACCAAGCATTTTGGCGGCCTGTTGGCCAATAGCATCAGCGGTGCTTTTGGCGGTGGCTCGTTATTTGCCAATGGCGGCAGTTTTTCGCAGGGGCGGGTGATGCCTTTTGCCAATGGCGGCATTGTCAGCGGGCCGACCACATTTCCGATGCGCGGTGGCACCGGGTTAATGGGCGAGGCCGGACCCGAAGCCATCATGCCGCTAAGGCGCGGTGCCAACGGGCGGTTGGGCGTGGAAATGAGCGGTGGCGGGCGCCCCGTAAATATTACCATGAATATCAGCACCCCGGATGTCGAGGGTTTCAAGCGCTCGCAGGGGCAGATTGCAGCACAGGTTTCACGCGCGTTGGGGCGTGGGCAACGTAACCGTTAGGAGGGCAGCCAGATGGGTTTTCACGAGGTAAGATTTCCGGCCAGTTTGAGTTTCGGCTCGGTTGGTGGGCCAGAGCGGCGCACCGAGGTTGTGACTTTGGCCAATGGATTTGAGGAGCGCAACACGCCATGGGCGCATTCAAGGCGGCGTTATGATGCCGGTTTGGGGATGCGATCATTGGATGATGTTGCGCTGCTGATCGCATTTTTCGAGGCGCGTCAGGGTCAGTTATACGGGTTTCGCTGGAAGGATTGGTCGGATTACAAATCCGGTGCGCCTTCGGTTGATCCGAATTTCGAGGATCAGGTGATTGCGATCGGCGACGGGGTCAGGGCGATCTGGCCTTTGAACAAAACCTATAGTTCGGGTGGGGCGTCTTATGTGCGCCCGATTGCCAAGCCGGTGGCGGGGTCGGTCAGCATTGGGATTCAGGGTGATTTGCAACAGGAAAGTATTCATTTTCAAGTGGATAGCCAAACGGGGATGATCACGTTTGACCATCCGCCCGACGAGGGGGTCGAGGTCACGGCCGGTTATGAATTTGACGTGCCCGTGCGTTTTGACACCGATCGGGTGCAGACTTCGGTGGCCAGTTTTCAGGCCGGGGATGCGCCCAATGTGCCAGTGGTCGAGGTGCGGGTCTGATGGGAATAAGTGCAAAATTCGAGGCGCATTTGCGCGGTGGCATTACCACGGTTTGCCGTTGTTGGAGCGTGGTGCGCCGTGACGGGGTTGCTTACGGCTTTACCGATCACGATGGCTTGCTGGAATTTGAGGGCATGACGTTCAAGGCCAACACCGGCATGAGCGCGCGTGCGCTGCAACAGACCAGCGGATTGGCGGTGGATAACAGCGAGGCTTTGGGCGCGCTGACGGATTCTGCCATCACCGAGGCCGATATTTCGGCGGGGCGTTTTGATGGTGCCGAGGTCAAGGCTTGGCTGGTGAACTGGGCCGATCTTGGCCAGCGCATTTTGCAATTTCGCGGCACGATTGGCGAGTTGCAGCGCAGTGGCGGTGCGTTTCAGGCCGAATTGCGCGGGCTGAGTGAAGCGTTAAATCAGCCGCAGGGGCGGGTTTATCAGCGTCAGGATACCTCGGTTTTGCAGGATGGCAGTTACGGTTTTGATCTGGGCATTCCGGGGTATCGGGCCGAATTGGCGGTTGAGCAGGTTCGGGATGCGCGCGTTTTTAATTTTGCCGATTTGGCGGGGTTTGATTTGCGCTGGTTCGAGCGCGGCAAATTCGAGGTTTTAAGCGGTGCCGCGCAAGGTTTGGTTGGTTCGGTTAAGAATGACCGGCTGTCGGATCAGGGCCGCGAAATCGAGCTGTGGGAAAGCATCCGTGCGCCGATTCAAGCCGGCGATCTGGTGCGGATTTCTGCGGGTTATGATTTGCGTCCGCAAACCAGCCGTTTGAAATTTCACAACTTCATAAACTTTCGCGGTTTTCCACATATTCCGGGCGAAGACTGGCTGATGTCCTTTCCAAATCGTACTGGTTCTAACAACGGGGCTTGCCTGTTTTTCGCACTGCCCGGGCGGCGGATTTGGCGCGCGGCTGGATTGGCACGCCGTATCGGCATCAGGCCTCGGCAAAGGGGGCGGGGGCCGATTGTCTGGGTCTTTTGCGCGGGGTTTGGCGCGAGATTTATGGCGACGAGCCCGAGGCCGTGCCCGCCTACACGCCCGATTGGTCCGAACCCCAGGGCGAGGAGCGTTTGTGGCGGGCGGCCTTGCGTCATTTAGAGGTGCAGCACGGCAAGGAAAGCGGTGATTTGCTGCTGTTTCGGATGCGCGCGGGCGGGGTGGCCAAGCATCTGGGCATTGCCGGCGAGATTGGCAAAGCACCAACATTTATTCATGCCTATACGGGGCACGGGGTGGTTGAAAGCCCCCTAAGCACCCCGTGGCAGCGCCGGATTGTGGCGCGATTTCGTTTTCCTTAAAGGAGGTCCTGATGGCGACCATTGTTTTATCTTCGATCGGATTTGCGGCCGGTGCTTCGGTCGGTGGATCGGTTTTGGGCCTGTCCAGTGCAATTATCGGCCGGGCCGTCGGGGCCACTTTGGGCCGGGTTCTGGATCAGCGCATTATGGGTGCCGGATCGGCGGCGGTGGAAACCGGCAGGGTGGACCGGTTTCGGCTGATGGGCGCATCCGAGGGCACGCCGGTCGCACAGGTTTACGGGCGCATGCGGGTTGGGGGCCAAGTGATCTGGGCCTCGCAATTTGAAGAAAACACAACCACATCGGGCGGTGGCAAAGGTGCGCCATCCAAGCCCAAAACCACGGATTATAGTTACAGTGTTTCGGTGGCGATTGCGCTGTGTGAAGGTGTGATTTCGCGGGTTGGCCGGGTTTGGGCCGACGGGGTCGAGATTGCGCGTGATGATCTGAATATGCGGGTTTATCCGGGGTCCGAAGATCAGTTGGTTGACCCTAAAATCGAGGCTGTTGAGGGGGCTGGCATGGCGCCTGCGTATCGCGGCATTGCCTATGTGGTGTTTGAAAATTTGGCGCTTGGGCAATTTGGCAACCGGATCCCGCAATTTACCTTTGAGGTGATGCGCCCGGCCCAGGATCCGGCCGAGAGCGATATGGCGCAGGCGGTGCAGGCGGTTGCTTTGATACCCGGAACAGGGGAGTATTCGCTGGCCACAACACCGGTGCATTACACTTCGGGTTTTGGCGTGAACCGCACCGCAAATATGAACACGCCATCGGGTAAAACCGATTTTGTCACCTCGATCGAGGCGCTGGATGAGGAGCTGCCAAACTGCGGATCGGTGGCCATGGTGGTGTCGTGGTTTGGCGATGATTTGCGTTGCGGTGACTGCGACATCCAGCCAAAGGTTGAGCAAAACGGCGATGACGGTCAAGGCATGCCGTGGAGCGTTTCAGGTGTTAGTCGGGCGACCGCGGGGCAAATTGCGCAGATTGACGGGCGCTCGGTTTATGGTGGTGCGACGGCGGATAATGCGGTGATCGAGGCAATCCAGCATTTGAACGGGGCTGGAAAAGATGTGGTGTTTTATCCCTTTATTTTGATGGAGCAGCTGGAGGGTAACGACAAAATAAACCCCTATACCGGCGAGGTGGGCCAGCCTGCTTTGCCGTGGCGCGGGCGTATTACCACGTCACTTGCGCCCGGGGTGGCAGGCTCGGTTGATGGAACGGCGGCGGCGGCGGCCGAGGTGGCTGCATTTTTTGGCAATGCGGCTGTGGCGGATTTTAGCCCGACCGCGAATGGTGTTTCTTATAGTGGCCCCGCCGAGTGGTCGTTTCGGCGTTTTATTTTGCATTACGCGCATCTTTGTGCGGCGGCTGGCGGGGTTAAAGCGTTTTTAATCGGCTCTGAATTGCGCGGTCTGACCCAGA
The DNA here is from genome assembly GCA_964429175.1 of uncultured Marinosulfonomonas sp. GTDB lineage: Bacteria > Pseudomonadota > Alphaproteobacteria > Rhodobacterales > Rhodobacteraceae > Profundibacter. The sequence goes on along the minus strand of CAYSBD010000044.1, from coordinate 8,922 downwards.
TCAGAGGGGCGGGCAGCAGTTTTCCTGTGGTCGAGGCCATGCGGGTTCTGGCCGCCGATGTGCGCAGTATTGTCGGGCCGGATACCAAGATTTCCTATGCCGCGGATTGGAGTGAATATTTTGGTTATCAGCCCCAAGATGGCACGGGTGATCGGCTGTTTCATCTGGATGCGCTTTGGGCCGATAGCAACATGGATTTTATCGCCATTGATAATTATATGCCGCTGTCGGATTGGCGTGATGGCCATGACCATCTGGATGCCGGTGCGGGTTCGATTTACAATCTGGATTATCTGAAATCCAATATTATGGGTGGTGAGGGTTATGATTGGTATTACCATTCGGCCGAGGCGCGTGCGGCGCAAATTCGCACGCCAATCACCGATGGCCAGCATGGCGAGCCGTGGATTTACCGTTATAAAGATTTGAAAAACTGGTGGTTGAACAGTCACCATGAACGCATTGACGGGGTGCGCCAGACCACGCCAACGGCTTGGGAGCCAGGCTCAAAGCCGTTCTGGTTTACGGAAATCGGCTGTGCCGCAATCGATAAAGGCACCAATCAGCCGAATAAATTTGTTGATCCAAAGTCATCGGAATCCAGCCTGCCGCGCCATTCAAACGGCCGGCGTGATGAGTTGATTCAGGCGCAATATCTGCGGGCTTTGCATCAGTTTTGGGCCGATCCGCAGAACAATCCGGTTTGGGAAGACAACGGCGTGCAAATGCTGGATATGTCGCGCGCCCATGTTTGGGCTTGGGATGCACGCCCCTATCCGCATTTTCCCGGCCAGCTGGACTTATGGAGCGATGGCGGGAATTACGCCCGAGGTCACTGGATAAACGGGCGCACGGCGGCGCGCAGTCTGGCCTCGGTGGTGGCGGAAATTTGCACGCGTTCCGGCGTTAAGCATTACGATGTCTCGCAGCTGTTTGGCTATGTTCGCGGCTATACTGTGGATGGAATTGACGGGGCGCGCGCCGCTTTGCAGCCGTTGATGTTGGCCTATGGTTTTGATGCGGTCGAGCGCGAAGGCATGTTGATTTTCAAAAACCGTGACGGGCGTGAAACGGCAACGATTGCGGCCGAAAAGCTGGCGGTGGTGGCCGAGGCGGATGGCTTGATTGAAACAATGCGCGCGCCTATAGCCGAAATTGCCGGACGGATACGGTTGAATTATGTTGACGCATCCGGTGATTACGAGCTTCGGGCGAGCGAGGCGATTTTTCCGGATGAGGCGACCTATTCGGTGTCGCAATCGGAGTTGCCGATTTCACTGACGGCTGCGGAGGGCCGTGCGATTGTCGAGCGTTGGCTGGCAGAATCGCGGATTGCGCGGGACGGCGCGAAATTTGCCTTGCCGATGTCGGAGCTGGCGTTGGGCGCGGGTGATGTGGTGCGGCTTTCCAGTGACGATGGTGATGCGCTGTATCGGCTGGATAATGTCGAACAATCAGGCGCGCAACTAATCGAGGCTGTGCGGGTAGAGGAGGGCGTTTATCAGCCCGGTGATGCCATTGACGAAGATGCGTTTGTGCGTAGCTTCACCCCGGCTGTTCCGACTTATCCGTTGTTTTTAGATCTGCCATTGTTGCACGGAGACGAGGTTGCACACGCGCCCCATCTGGCCGTGACCGCGACGCCTTGGCCCGGCACGGTTGCACTTTACAGCGCGCCCGAGGATCAGGATTATGGCCTGAACCGGTTGATCGAGAGATCATCAATTATTGGCGAAACCCTGACGCCGATGTTTGCCGCCAAGCCTGGATTAAAAGACCATGGGCCTGCTTTGCGGGTCAAGGTTTATGGTGGTGCCCTGTCTGCGGCCGGGTGGCTGGACGTGCTGAACGGCGCCAATCTGGCCGCGATCGGTGATGGATCATCCGATAATTGGGAGCTGTTTCAATTTGCCGATGCTACTTTGGTTGCCGAGGACACTTATGATTTGACCTTGCGACTGCGCGGGCAGGCTGGATCGGACGGAATTATGCCGCCGGATTGGCCAACGGGAAGCCGGTTTGTGCTGCTAAACGGGGTGCCAGAGCAGATTGATCTGGCCAGCAGCGCGCGGGGTTTATCGCGTCATTACCGCGTTGGACCTGCGGCGCGCGGCTATGATGATCCGTCCTTTGTGCATCAACAGCACGCATTTCAGGGTGTTGGGCTGCGCCCCTATTCGCCGTGTCATTTGCGCATTTCGGGTGGTTTGGCAGAGGATATTGACATTAGCTGGATTCGACGCACGCGGATTGATGGTGACAGCTGGCAATCCGTCGAAGTGCCGCTGGGCGAGGTCAGTGAAAGCTATTTGTTGCGGATTATGGGCGGGGTGTCTGTGCTGCGTGAAGTTATGCTGACATCGCCACATTGGACATATTCGGCCGCAGATCAGGCGAGTGATGCGGTGACGGTTCCGTTTCAGATTGCGGTTGCGCAGGTTTCAGACAGCTTTGGACCGGGGGTATTTGAGACCATTGAGGTCACTTAAGCCATGCGCCCGGTTTTACATGCCGATGTGGTGGCCGCGGCGCGGGTTTTGCTGGCTTTGCCGGTCGATCGTCGCCGCTTGAAAATGCGCCAAATGCTTGAGCAGGCTGCTGCGGCCGATCTTTATCGAAAGCGCTTGAAACGGGGCCATCCGCTTTGGGGAAATGGTTGTTTGATGGCGGTGGCAGCAAGGTCTAAAATGTTGCCCGAACCGTTTTTGGATGATGTGCAATATTGCCGCTGTTTGGTTGATGTTTTTCAGGTTTTGCTGGATTGGCGCCGTGAACGTGCGGCATTAAACCGGCCTTGCAAAACCGTGTAGACTGGGGAATCCGGCAAGATTGCGCGTATTTAAGGCCGTTATCGGGGCTTTTAACTTGGGCTGCTTATCTGTTATAAAACAGGGCAAACACCAAGGAAACGCCAATGACACATGCCCATAGTAAAATAGCCAAAGTCGATCCGGTTTGGCAACGGATTTGTAATGAGGCAAACGAAGTTATTGCCAAAGAGCCTCTGTTGGGTGGGTTGGTGCATTCATCGGTGCTGCACCATCCCAGTCTAGAGCGCGCGCTGGCTTATCGGATTTCGTTAAAACTGGTTTCGGGCGAAATGTCGGAGCAGATTTTGCGCGAAATTTCGGATTCGGCGTATCGCTCTGATCCTCAATTGGGCGTAACGGCCCGCGCAGATTTGATGGCGTTTGTCGAGCGTGATCCCGCATGCCAGCGTTTATTGGAGCCGTTGCTGAATTTCAAAGGGTTTCAGGCGATTCAGGCTTATCGCATCAGTCATTGGCTCTGGAATAATGGACGCTGTGATATGGCCTTGTTTTTCCAGATGCGGATTTCCGAGATGTTCGGGATTGATATTCATCCGGCGGCCAGAATTGGCAAAGGCTTGATGATTGATCATGGGCATTGCATGGTGATTGGTGCAACGGCGGTGATCGGTGATAATGTTTCACTGATGCATTCGGTGACATTGGGCGGGACGGGCAATGAAGATGGCGACCGGCATCCGAAAATCGGTAACGGTGTTTTGGTCGGGGCAGGGGCCAAGGTTCTGGGCAATATCGAAATTGGCGAATGCTCGCGGATTGCTGCCGGTTCTGTTGTTTTGCATGATGTTCCGGCGCGTAAAACTGTGGCCGGAGTGCCAGCCAAAATTGTTGGCGATTCCGGTTGTGAGCAACCTTCGGTAACGATGGACCAGTCATTGGGGTGAATGGCCGATTGTTGGAATCGTGCAATTTAATGCGGTAATATTCTAATTTGCGCCGATAATAATATTGGATTTATGCAAGCATGGAAATCGGATTTTCTAGGCTTTCCACGATGGCATTCAACAACAAGGCCCCCAGAGCGCCGTCAATAACACGGTGATCAACCGATAATGTGACGCTCATTACTGTTGCGATTGACAGTTGGCCATCGCTGTCGACAACCGGTTTTTTCCTGCCGGCACCAACGGCCAGAATTGCGCCGTGTGGCGGATTAATGACGGCGTCAAAATTATCAATGCCAAACATGCCGAGATTTGAAATGGCAAAACTGCCGCCCAGATATTCACTTGGGGCCAGCTTGCCATTACGGGCGCGGGCTGCAAGGTCTTTCATTTCGACCGAAAGTTGGGACAGGGTTTTGGTTTCGGCATCCTTGATGACTGGCGTAAACAGCCCGTCGTCCACGGAAACTGCCACGGCCACATCCGATGGTTTTAACAAAAACAGGCGCTCATTTGCCCAAATTGCATTGGCGGCGGGGACCGATTGCAACCCCATGGCGCAAGCCTTGATGATGAAGTCATTCACCGATACTTTCAGCCCGCGCTTTTCAAGGGTTTTATTGATCTGCGCACGCACTGACAGCAGCGCATCGATTTTTATATCACGTCGCAGATAAAAATGCGGGATAGTTTGTTTGGCCTCGGTCAGGCGGGCAGCGATGGTTTTACGCATGCCGTTCAATTCAACGACCTCATATTCCCGGTCAGCATAGATTTTTGAAATCGTATCGTTGGAGGGGTCTGTCGGTATAGTTGTTGGCTGGATGGCCGGTTTAGCCTCGACATCAGCTTTGACGATACGGCCGTGCGGGCCAGTTCCGTCGATTCGTGCAAGGTCAACACCCTTTTCAGCAGCAATGCGCCGCGCAAGGGGGGACGCAAAAACACGTTTAGTATCCGTAACTTGCATAAGATCAGGTTTGTTGGGCAACATTGGGTTGATTTCCGGTTTATCGGCTTGGATTGCTTTGGGTTTGGAAGCTTCACCGATTGCATCCGCAGTTTCACCGTCTTCTAAAAGAGCTGCAATCACAGTGTTAACTTTCACAGATTCTGTGCCATCGGCCACATAAAGTTTACCAATAACCCCCTCATCCACGGCTTCGAATTCCATCGTCGCCTTGTCGGTTTCGATCTCGGCAATCAAGTCGCCTGCGGCCACGCTATCGCCCTCTTTTACCAGCCATTTGGCCAAAGTGCCCTCTTCCATCGTTGGTGAAAGCGCGGGCATCAGAATTTCTATCGGCATTTAATGGCTCCCTTAACGATATGTAACTTTGTGCACGGCCTCGATCACCTCGTCGGTGGTAACCAGCGCCAGTTTTTCCAGATTGGCAGCATAAGGCATTGGCACATCTTTGCCAGTGCAATTGATCACCGGCGCATCCAGATAATCAAAGGCTTCCTGCATGATTACCGATGAAATATGACCGCCGATCGAGCCCACCGGCCAGCCCTCTTCGACGGTTACGCAACGATTGGTTTTCATCACGGAACGGATCACGGTGGCCGTATCCATCGGGCGCAAGGTGCGAAGGTCGATCACTTCGGCCGAAATGCCGTCTTCGGCCAGTTTTTCGGCGGCTTCCAGCGCGTATTTCATACCGATGCCAAAGCTGACGATGCTCACGTCACTGCCCTCGCGCCAGATTTTTGCAACACCAAAGGGGATGGTGAAATCATCCATAACCGGCACATCAAAGCTTTGGCCGTAAAGGATTTCATTTTCTAAAAAAATCACCGGATTCGGGTCGCGAATCGCGGTTTTAAGCAAGCCTTTGGCGTCGGCGGCCGAATAGGGCATCACCACTTTCAGGCCCGGAATTTGGGCATACCAAGCGGCGTAATCCTGCGAATGTTGCGCGCCCACGCGGGCCGCGGCGCCATTTGCCCCGCGAAACACCATTTGCGCCCCCATCTGACCGCCCGACATATAAAGCGTTTTTGCGGCGGAGTTGATGATTTGATCCAATGCCTGCACGGCGAAATTGAAGGTCATAAATTCAACGATAGGCTTTAGGCCGGCAAAGGCCGAACCCACCGCAATTCCGGTAAAGCCGTGTTCGGTAATCGGCGTGTCGATAACGCGTTTTTCACCAAATTCATCCAACATTCCCTGACTGATTTTATAAGCGCCCTGATATTGCGCCACCTCTTCGCCCATCAGATAAACCGTGTCATCGCGACGCATTTCTTCGGTCATGGCATCACGCAAGGCTTCGCGGACTGTTGTTGGCTTCATTTCCGTGCCTTCGGGGATCTCGGAGGTCAGCGGAATCTGGGCTGAAATTGGGGCAGCGGGTGCCGGTTTTTTATTTTGAGCGGCCGTTTTGGGCACGGCGCAGGCCGCGCTGTCTGGCACCGCATCCGCGGCATCGCCCTCTTGTAGCAGCACTGCAATCGGGCTGTTGACGGGCACGTTTCCGGTGCTATCCGCCACCAGAATTTTACCCATGACGCCCTCGTCAACCGCCTCGAATTCCATCGTTGCTTTATCGGTTTCGATCTCGGCTATGATCATGCCGCTTTCGATTTTATCGCCTTCTTTTACCAACCATTTGGCCAAAGTGCCTTCTTCCATTGTTGGTGAAAGCGCCGGCATTAATATTTCGATAGCCATGTTTTATCTCCGTATTATCAATAACTTACGCTTCGGCGTAAATGTCGGTCCAAAGCTCGCTCAAGTCAGGCTCGGGGCTTTGCTTGGCAAATTCTGCCGCATCGTTCACGGTGGCTTTAATGTCTTTGTCGATCGCCTTCAAATCATCTTCGGTAGCGTGGTTTCCCTGCAGTAACAGGCTACGAACATGCTCAATCGCGTCACGTTCCTCGCGCATTTTTTGCACTTCTTCGCGCGACCGGTATTTGGCCGGATCCGACATCGAGTGGCCCCGATAACGATAGGTGACCATTTCCAAAATGTAAGGTCCCTGACCGGATCGGCAATGAGCAACGGCCTTTTCTCCGGCCGCCTTCACAGCCAACACATCCATGCCATCCACCGATTCTCCGGGGATGCCAAACGCTTGGCCACGGGTGTATAATTCCGGTGTCGAGGAGCCGCGCTGAATTGAAGTTCCCATGGCGTATTGGTTATTTTCAATTACAAAAATCACCGGCAGTTTCCAGAGTGAGGCCATGTTGAAGGTTTCGTAAACCTGCCCCTGATTGGCCGCTCCGTCGCCAAAATAGGCAAAGGATACATTGTCATTGCCCAAATATTTATCGGCAAAAGCCAAACCGGCCCCGATCGGAACTTGCGCGCCAACAATGCCGTGACCGCCGTAAAAATGCGCCTCTTTCGAGAACATATGCATCGAGCCACCCTTGCCTTTGGAATAGCCGCCGATACGCCCGGTTAGTTCGGCCATCACGCCTTTTGGGTCCATGCCACAGGCCAGCATATGGCCATGATCACGGTAAGATGTGACGCGCTTGTCGCCCTCTTTTGTGGTGGCTTCCAGCCCAACGATGATGGCCTCTTGCCCGATGTAAAGATGGCAAAATCCACCGATCAATCCCATGCCGTATAATTGCCCTGCCTTTTCTTCGAATCGACGAATTAGCAACATCTCGTGATAGTAAGACAGCAGATCTTCCTTGGAAGTATTTGATTTCTTTAGGGTTTTTTTAGCCGCCATTGTGGATTGCCCTCGCGTCTGCAAAAGTAGTTTAGTGGTGAACTACATTGTAGCGCATTGATACGCAGAGTGCGAGAAAAGATTTCACAACCCGTTAACGGATAACGATTTCATCAGCTCGGATCATGCCCAGCACGCTGCGAGCTTGCTCGTCGAGCAGGTCAAGATCAAGGTATTCGTCAGACAATCGATGCGTTTTATTTTGCAGCCAAGCGACTTGGCTTTCAAGCGCGGCCACGTCAATGCGCAGCTGTTGGGTCTCGGAATCAATTTGCACCCGCTTAAACAGGCCAAAATCACCCTGAATTGCAGCAAAGGAAAAATAAAGCCCAAGACTAAAAGCCAGACAGAAATATAATATGGGCCCCAGTGCGGGGCGGGTTTTTGAAATACTCATTATTCTCGGCCTCTTGTGCCGTCTTTTTGCGGCTAAAGCCCTTATGACACATAAGAATCCCTTTGTGAATCCCCCCGATTAAAAAATTAGGGAGATTTAAACCTGTTGCTAATAGCCAGGCGCGTGATGTAGCGATTCAATGGAGCAATAAAATGGGCCAACCGCAGAGTAAGGTAAACCCAGGTTCTAGGCCGTAGCCGCCTGCATGTCGTTGCCGAGCGTGAAATTTCGGACATTTTCAAAACATATTCTCCGGCGGCGTGACGTTGTTTATGATACCCTTCCAAGGTGCCATTTACAAAACGGTTGGCCAGATCGGCCGCATCGGGAATGCCAAGGTTTAGGCCGCGCCCATCCACAGGCGAATGGGCGTGAGCCGCATCACCGGCCAGAAAAACCCGCCCGACACAATATTGTTCGGCCTGACGAACCGAAATATGAAACCTGCCGATCTGATTTACTTTGGTGACGTTGATTTTCACCGGCAAGCTGTCGATTGGATCGGGCTGGTTTGCGGTAATCCGCTGACGGGTTTTTGTAATCGGGATGGATGTCGATATTTTCCCATCGGGCAAAATGTAAACCTTGACCATGTCCTGATTTTCCATGTCTTCGACATTCACATCGGTAACCGACCAGACATCGGGCATATCGAAGCCTTTGAATTTTATACCTAATTCCTGCCTGATAAAACTTTTTCCGCCATCTGCGGCAATCACATAATCAAACTGCTGTTGCTTGCCATTAATATTCACCTGAACGGCGGTGTCGTTTTGCGCGATCGATTGCAGCTTTGTGTTATATTTAATTTTGGTGCCGTAACGCGCCAGCGCATTGATTAGATGTTGCTCGATCCGGTCTTGGGCAATGCCGTATAATTGCTCGCTTGTTTTCATTTTTCCACGGATTTTCAAACGAGCTAGCAGCTTGGTTTTTTTGTAAATCCTCATTTCGGGTATGTCGATGGCTTCGGATTTGATCGCATCCGATGCACCGCACGGGTCCAGCAATTGCAATGTGTCTGATTGTAAAATAACGGCGCGGGACAGCCCGGTTGGCGTGCTGCGTTGCTCAATAATTGTGGGTTTTATGCCGGCTCGGGCCAGCTC
>CAYSBD010000043.1:0-17635 GCA_964429175.1 uncultured Marinosulfonomonas sp. | reverse complement strand
ATATTTTTGGCCGGACCGCCGCTGGTCAAGGCGGCCACGGGCGAGGTGGTTTCGGTCGAGGATCTGGGCGGCGGCGATGTGCATACGCGCCTGTCCGGTGTGGCGGATTATTTGGCCGATGATGATGCGCACGCGCTGGCTTTGGCGCGTCAAGCTGTGGCCAATCTGAACCGACCTAAAATTACGAATGTAACGTGGCAAGCCGCCGAAGATCCGGCGTATGATCCCGAAGAATTGCTGGGTGTGGTGCCGGCTGATTTGCGCACGCCTTATGACATTCGCGAGGTGATTGCGCGGGTGGTGGATGGCAGCCGGTTTGATGAATTCAAGGCGCGGTTTGGCGAGACTTTGGTGACGGGGTTTGCGCATTTGAAGGGCTGTCCGGTTGGCATTATCGCCAATAACGGCGTGCTGTTTAGCGAGGCGGCGCAAAAGGGTGCGCATTTTGTCGAGCTGTGTAGCCAGCGCAATATCCCCTTGATTTTTCTGCAAAATATTACCGGTTTTATGGTCGGTCGTAAATATGAAAACGAGGGAATCGCGCGCCACGGGGCCAAATTGGTGACGGCTGTGGCAACCACCAATGTGCCAAAGGTGACGATGGTTGTCGGGGGCAGTTTCGGGGCTGGAAATTACGGCATGGCGGGGCGGGCCTATCAGCCGCGTTTCATGTGGAGCTGGCCCAACAGCCGTATCGCGGTGATGGGGGGCGCGCAGGCGGCGGGAGTTTTGGCCATGGTTAAACGCGCCGGAATCGAGCGAAGTGGCGCGTCGTGGTCCGAGGCCGAGGAGGCCGCATTTAAGCAGCCTACGGTTGATATGTTCGAGGCGCAAAGCCATCCGCTTTATGCCAGTGCAAGGTTGTGGGATGACGGGGTGATTGACCCGCGAAAGACACGAGATGTTTTGTTTTTAAGTTTGAAAGCGGCGTTGAATGCACCGATTGAGGAGACAAAATTTGGTCTGTTCAGGATGTGATTTCAAGTTGGTGGAGGCCCCTTGCGGGGCCGCTTTAGATCTCGTGCATGCGCACTCGGATTGCCTGCGGCGCGGATATTTAGGGAACAATAATGGGTGGGGTGGATAAATGTTTAGTAAGATATTGATCGCAAATCGCGGCGAAATTGCCTGTCGTATTATGGAAACTGCCAGCTGGATGGGGGTGTCAACGGTGGCCGTTTATTCCGATGCCGATGCCGGTGCCAAGCATGTGGCGATGGCCGATCAGGCCGTGCATATTGGTGGTTCGGCCCCCGCTGACAGTTATTTGCGCGGTGATGTGATTATTGCCGCCGCAGTTGAAATCGGTGCGCAGGCCATTCATCCGGGCTATGGTTTTTTGTCGGAAAACCCTGCGTTTGTCGAGGCTTGCGAGGCGGCGGGGCTGGTGTTTATTGGTCCATCGGCCCGTGCAATTCGCGCGATGGGCCTAAAAGATAATGCCAAGGTTTTGATGCAAAAAGCCGGTGTGCCGGTGGTGCCCGGGTATCATGGTGCGGATCAGGATCCGGCCCATTTGGCCGCCGAGGCTGAAAAAATAGGCTATCCGGTTTTGATCAAGGCGATCGCTGGTGGTGGTGGCAAGGGCATGCGGTTGGTTGAGGTGGCGGCGGAATTTTCTGTGGCACTTGCGGCGGCCAAGGCCGAGGCGTTGAACGGTTTTGGCAATGATGTGGTTTTGATTGAAAAATACATTCAGCAGCCGCGCCATATTGAAATTCAGGTGTTTGGCGATGGTGAAAAAGCTGTGCATTTGTTTGAGCGCGATTGCTCTTTGCAGCGCCGCCATCAAAAGGTAATCGAGGAGGCACCCGCACCGGATATGCCCGCGCGGGTTCGCGAGGTGATGGGGGCCGCAGCCGTAAAGGCGGCCGAGGCGATCGGATATGCAGGGGCGGGCACGGTTGAATTTATCGTCGATGGCTCAAACGGTCTGCGCGAGGATGGTTTCTGGTTTATGGAAATGAACACCCGATTGCAGGTTGAGCATCCGGTAACCGAAATGATCACCGGCGAGGATTTGGTCGAGTGGCAATTGCGGGTGGCTTCGGGGCAGGCGTTGCCGCGATCGCAAGACGAGTTGCAGATTTATGGCCATGCCTTTGAGGCGCGGCTTTATGCCGAGGATGTTGGAGCCGGATTTTTGCCGGCCACCGGAACGCTGACGCATCTGGATTTTCCGGACGATGCGCGTGTGGATAGTGGTGTGCGGGCCGGTGATGTGATCTCGCCGTTTTATGATCCGATGATTGCCAAGGTAACGGTGCATGGCGATACGCGCGCCGAGGCATTGGGGAAATTGGCGCGGGCTTTGGGCCAGACCGAGGTGGCCGGATCGGTGACAAATTTGGCGTTTCTGCGGGCGCTTTGTTTGCACGAAGGTTTTGCAGCTGGCGAGGTGGATACCGGCCTGATTGCGCGCGATCTGGATAGTTTGGCCAAAGAGCCGCAGCCCGGTGATGCGATTATCGCGCTGGCGGCTTTGGGGGCTTTGGGGCTGGATAACGGGGGGCAGGATGGTTTTGTTTTATGGCAGCCGTTATTGAAAACCGTGCAGATGCGTATGGGTGATCGCGCGATTTTAGCCAAGGTTTCAACGCTTGGGGCAGGGCGGTTCGAGGTGGCGTTGGATGGCGCTGTTCTGACGGTTCTGCGCGGCGATCATTGGCAGGTTGACGGGGTCTCTGTGGTGGCCAATGTGGTGCGTTTGGGGGATGCTGTGAGTGTGTTCGCCGGCCACGGGTTTCATTTTGAGGTTGTGGATGCGTTGCAAAGTGATGCCAGTCATGCGGGCGATGGCAATTTGATCGAGGCACCGATGCCCGGTTTGGTTAAGGCGGTGTTTGCTAAAGCGGGGCAGGTGGTGGCGCAAGGTGATAAATTGGCCATTTTGGAAGCCATGAAAATGGAGCACGCGTTATTGGCTGTGCGCGATGGTGTTGTGGCCGAGGTGTTGGTTAAAGAGGGTACGCAGGTGGAGGCCGGGGCGGCTTTGATCCGGTTGCAGGGCGAAGATTAAGAAAGATGCCTGCGACGCAACTGTTTACGGCCTTATATTTCGTACCGTTATGGGAGATTATTAAGCGCGATTGTGTAGGCGCAGTGATCCACCCAGCCCCGTTACATTTTATGTATTACAACTTTGTGCCGGTCACCAGACTTTGAAGGTTGCCCCCCTTGCTTGCAATTGCGGGGTTTTGCCCTTTTGACAAGCCCTTTAAGACCGGTTAGCAAGAAGTAATCGGGACGTTTGGGCTGATTTTGTTGACGACAACAAACAGTGCAGGCAAGAGCAGTAAAGGGCGCTAGATTGAAACACACATTATACAGATTCACGATTGCATTATTTCTAGCGTTATCCGTGCCTTACGTTATCATCCCGACGGCTGCACATGCGCAGAGCTATCAGTTTTCAACGGTGAAAATCGAAGGCAACCAGCGCATTGAGCCAGCAACGATTTTAAATTACGCCGGAATCGCCCGGGGCGAAACGGTGTCGGCGGGCGGTTTGAATGATGCGTATCAGCAGATTTTGAACAGTGGATTGTTTGAATCGGTTTCTCTGGTGCCGCAGGGGCGCAGTTTATTGATCAAGGTCGTTGAATTTCCGACAATTAACCGGATCGCCTTTGAGGGCAATAAACGGATCAAGGATGAGGCGCTGGCCCAGATGGTGCAGTCGCAATCGCGCCACGTTTATAACCCCTCGATGGCCGAGAGAGACGCGGCCGCATTGACCGAGGCCTATTCCAGCGCCGGGCGTTTTGCCGCGACTGTTGCGCCTAAAATCATTCGCCGCTCCAACAACCGCGTCGATCTGGTGTTTGAAATTACCGAAGGCAGAGTCGTTGAAATCGAGCGGATCAGTTTTGTTGGCAACCGGCATTTTTCCGATCGTCGTTTGCGCCGTATTCTGGCCACCAAACAGGCCGGTGTTTTTCGAGCGCTGATTCAGAAAGACACATTTATTGCCGACCGGATCGAATTTGACAAACAGATGCTACGGGATTTTTATCTATCGCGCGGTTACGTCGATTTTCAGGTTCAGGCGGTCAATTCGGAAATCACCCGTGGGCGCGATGGGTTTTTCATCACATTTAACGTGCAAGAGGGCCAGCAATTCAAGTTTGGCGAAATCAGCACAACCAGCGACTTACAAGAGGTGGATGCCGAGGCGTTTCAGGATATTATCAAGATCAGACCGGGCAGAACCTATTCGCCAACCCATGTGGAAAACACGATTGCGCGCATGGAGCGCCTTGCCATTCGCAAGGGTTTGAATTTTGTGCAGGTCGAGCCGCGCATTACGCGCAATGATCGCGCTCTGACGCTGGATCTGGAATTTGCCCTGACGCGTGGGCCGCGCATTTTTGTCGAACGCATTGATATCGAGGGCAACGCCACCACGCTTGACCGGGTGATCCGGCGCCAGTTTAGTGCGGTCGAGGGCGACCCTTTCAATCCGCGCCAGATCCGCGAATCGGCCGACCGCATTCGTCGTATGGGTTTCTTTTCCAACGTTGATGTTGATGCGCGCGAAGGCTCTGCGCAAGATCAGGTGGTGATCGATGTGGACGTTGAAGAACAGCCGACCGGCAGCCTGAGTTTTGGTGCCTCTTACGGTTCGGACGCCGGAATTGGGCTAAGTATCGGTTTTTCCGAGCGCAACTTTTTGGGTCGTGGCCAGTTGCTTAGCTTTTCGTTCAACACCGCAAGTGCCAGTGCTGCGGCAAGTATTGCCTTCGTTGAGCCGGCCTTTTTGGGGCGTGATCTAAGTTTCCGCACCAATGCTTTTTATGCAACTTCCGACAATTCAAATTCGCATTACAACACCCGTTCGGCCGGTCTTGGGTTCGGGCTTGAATTTCCGATTAGCGAAAACGGGCGACTGGAACTGCGCTATAACCTGTCGGCAAACAGGATCTACGGTGTTGCGCCAGCGCCTGTCAGCTCGCCAATTCTGGTGGCCGAGCAGGCGTTGGACCTGCAAATAACCAGCGCGATTGGCTATAGTTATAATTATGACACGCGCCGCACGGGGCTAAACCCCAATGCCGGTATTGTGTTTCGCTTTAGTCAGGATTTGGCCGGGCTGGGGGGCGATACGAAATATGTCAAAACCACTGCCCTGTTGGGGGCTGAAACCAAGGTGTTTAACGAAGAAGTAACCTTGCGGGCGGTGTTTGAGGGCGGCGCGATGGCAACGCTTGGTTCGGGCACAAGCACAATCACCGAGCGGTTTTTTCTGAACGGCAGCAAGATGCGCGGCTTTCAGGCAAACGGCATTGGCCCGCGTGATCGTAATGTCACCAACAGCGATGCCTTGGGGGGCAATATGTTTGCCGTGGCCCGTTTCGAGGCCGAATTTCCGTTGGGTCTGCCAGAAGAATACGGGCTGTCGGGCGGTGTGTTTTATGACATCGGCACGGTTTGGGGGCTGGATAATACGGCCGGCTTTAGCGGTGCGGTTGATGATAGCCTGCATTGGCGCTCGGCGATTGGTGTTTCGATTTTCTGGACCACAGCAATCGGGCCGCTGCGCTTTAATTTTTCCAAAGCTCTGGACAAAGAAACCTATGACAAAGACCGCGCGTTTGAGCTAACCATCCAGACAACTTTCTGATGACGGCTTTGGGCATATTCCCCCGGGTGTTTCTGCTGGGTTTGATGTTTGCAGCAATGCCCGTTAATGCCCAGACAGCCGGCCAGAATACGGGCCAGAATACGGGTCATAATTTCAGCATTCTGACGATCAATCAGGATCGGCTGTTTATGACCTCGCTTTTTGGCGAACGGATTCGGGGTGAAATCGAGGCCGAGCGATCCACGCTGGAAATCTCTGTGCGCCAAATCGAGGCCGATCTGGTTGCCGAGGAAAAATCCCTGACCGAGCAGCGCCCGACAATGCCCCCGGATGAATTTCGCGCGCTGGCCGATGCGTTTGATGAAAAAGTTCAGGGTATCCGTCAGGCGCATACAGTCAAAGTGCAGCATCTTGGCCAGCGGCTTGATCAGGAACGGGGGCGTTATTTTAAGCTGGTTTTACCGCTTTTGGGCGAGATAATGAACGAGCGAGGCGCGGTGGTTGTGCTGGATCAGCGCACGGTTTTTGCCTCGGCTAACCGCGTGGATATTACCGATGACGCGGTGGCGCGGATTGATGCAACCATCGGCGATGGCACCAATCATCAGGTCTTGCCGCCTGCGCCGGATCAATAGCCGGACGGGCCTAATACGCGGCTTGTTTGTTGCGTAATGAAGCGTTAATCATACGGCTGTAAATGTTAAGAACACAGGGATGAGCATAATGAGCGAACCAATTATCGAAGCAGATCTGGACATTATTCAGCGGATCATCCCGCACCGCTACCCGATGCTGCTGATTGACAAGGTCCGTGATATCAAGGCGGGTGCCTCGGCTGTTGGCATCAAGAATATCACCTTTAACGAGCCACAGTTTCAGGGCCATTTCCCCGGCGCGCCGATCTTTCCCGGTGTGATGGTGGTCGAGGCAATCGCCCAGACATCGGCCGTTTTGGTCGGGGTAACGCTAGAGCTGATCGACAAACCGCTGCTGGTTTATTTCATGAGCATCGACAAGTGTAAATTTCGTCGCAAAGTGGTGCCCGGTGATGTGCTGGAATTGCATGTCGAGGTGCTGCGCGGCTCCAAGAAAATCTGGAAATTCCGTGGCGTGGCCAAAGTGGACGGCCAAGTCGCCGCCGAGGCTGAAATCGTTGCGATGATTGATTTGCTCGAGGATTAAACCGTGGCCATTCACCCAAGCGCCGAAATCCACGCCAGCGCCGTTATTGATGACGGCTGCACGGTTGGCGAAGGCTGTATAATCGGTGCATTTTGCTGTGTCGGTGCCAATGTTGTGCTGGGGCCGCGGGTGCATTTGAAAAGCCATGTGGTGGTTTCGGGGCGCGCTGAAATTGGTGAGGATAGCGTGGTATTTCCCTTTGCCTGCGTTGGCGAAATCCCGCAGGATATGAAATTCAAGGGCGAAGAAACCCGGCTGGTTATCGGCAAACGCGCCCGCATTCGCGAAGGGGCCACGCTAAACACCGGCACCGAGGGCGGCGGCGGAATCACCAAGGTTGGCGATGATTGTTTGATCATGACGGGGGCCCATGTCGCCCATGACGCGATCATCGGAAACCATGTGATTATGGCCAATCAGGTCGCGGTTGCGGGCCATTGCGTGATCGAGGATCATGTGATTATCGGCGGCCTTTCGGGCATTCACCAATTTGTGCGCATCGGTCGCGGGGCTATCATCGGGGCTGTGACGATGGTGACAAATGACGTGATTCCCTATGGTTTGGTGCAGTCGACGCGCGGTGGTCTGGACGGGCTAAATCTGGTCGGTCTGAAACGGCGCGGCGTGGCGCGTGCGGATATCACGGCCTTGCGCGCGGCCTATCAGGCGCTGGCTCAGGGCGAGGGTGCATTTGTCGAGCGCGCCAAGCGTCTGGGGGCGCAAACCGACAGTGAATATGTGCGCGAAATCGTTGATTTTATTTTGGGAACAACGGATCGTTCGTTCCTGACGCCCAACTGATGGCCGTGGGTTCGCGCCTTGCGATACTCGCGGGTCAGGGCGAATTGCCGCAAATTCTGGCGGCTAAAAACCCGGATGCGTTGTTTGTAACTTTTGCCGGAGTCAGCGTTTCTCTGCCCCAAGGTGTCGCGCATTTTGCGGCCTCGTTTGAAACGATGGGCGCGCTGTTTGACAGGCTAAAACAGGCCGGTGTGCGTGATCTGGTTTTTGCCGGTGCCATGTCACGGCCCTCTTTGCAGCCTGCAAAATTTGATGCCAAAATGGCCACACTTGCGCCGCGGCTGATGGAAATCATGGGGCAGGGCGATGATGCGCTGTTGCGCGCGGTGGCCGATATTTTCGAATCCGAGGGTTTTTGCATCAAGGCCGCCCATGACATCCTGCCCGAATTATTGCTGCAAAAAGGCAGCCATTTCGGCCCCCAGCCCGGATCATTGGACCAAATAGATCAGGCCAAGGCCATGACCGTTCTGGCCGCACTTTCGCCGCTTGATATCTCGCAGGCCGTTGTGGTGGCGCGGGGGCAGGTTTTGGGTATTGAAACTCTTCAGGGCACCGATGCGATGCTGGCCTATGTGGCCACAACGCCCGCCCATTTGCGCCGCGCAAAAGGCATCCTGTTAAAGGGGCCAAAAAAAGGTCAGGATCTGCGTTTTGATGTGCCGACCATCGGCAAGGATACGGTGCACGCCGCCGCCGCCGCCGGTCTTGCGGGTATTTATGTTTTGTCGGGCTGGGTCAATGTTTTGCACCGCGATCAGGTTGAGCAGGCCTTGCGTGAAACCGGCCTGTTTTTACGGGCGCTTTAGATGCGGATTTATCTGATCGCCGGCGAGCCTTCGGGCGATGCTTTGGGGGCGGCTTTGATGGCGGGCTTGAAACAGCTGCGCGATGATCTGGAATTTCACGGGGTTGGCGGGCCTTTGATGCAGGGCGAGGGGCTGGTCAGCCAGTTTTGCATGGATGAATTATCGCTGATGGGTATCGCCGAGGTTTTGCCAAAATACCGCGCCCTAAAACGCCGGATAAAACAATGTGCCGATGCGGTTTTAGGCCTGAAACCGGATGTTTTAATCACCATCGACAGCCCGGATTTTTGCCTGCGGGTGGCCAAATTGGTCAAGGCCGCCAGCGCCACCCCGACGGTGCATTATGTTGCGCCTTCGGTCTGGGCGTGGCGCGCGGGCAGGGCGGTGAAAATGGCCAAGGTGATCGACCATGTTTTGGCCCTGTTGCCGTTTGAGCCGGAATTGATACGGGCCGCGGGCATGACATGCGATTTTGTCGGGCATCCGGTGGTGAATAATCCACTGGCAACGGCCAAACAGGTGGCTGATTTTCGAGAGCAGCATGAAATTGGCGCAGCACCGATATTGCTGATTTTGCCCGGCTCGCGCAAAGGCGAGGTTGAACGCCTTGCGCCGATTTTTGGCCAAACCGTTGAACGTTTGTTAAAATCGCGTCCTGATTTGCGCATTGTGGTTCCGGCGGCCGGTGCGGTTTCGGCGCGGCTAAAGCTGCTGCTTGCCGCGTGGCCCGGCGCGCCGGTTATTATTGAATCAAGCAACCGGCCTGAGAAACGCGCAGCCTTTGCGGCGGCCGATGTGGCGCTGGCGGCTTCGGGCACGGTTTCGCTGGAATTGGCGGCGGCGGCCACGCCGATGGTGATCGCTTATGACATGAACTGGTTTAGCCGGATTTTGATTAAACGGATGCTGAAAGTCGACACGGTGACGTTGGTCAATCTGGTTTCGCAAACCCGCGTGGTGCCGGAATTTTTGGGTGCGGATTGTGTGGCCGATAAAATTGCGGACGGGGTTTTGGCGGTTTTTGAGAGCCCGCAAGAGCAGCAAGCGGCGATGGATTTAACCATGCAGCGATTGGGCCGCGATGCTGAAGCGCCGGGTTTGCGGGCGGCGAAATCGGTGTTGGCTGCAATTTCCTAAAACTTGTTGCGCCAGAATTTATAGCGATAAATCGCGAATGCCGACCATTCCCGCAGCTGGATTTTTAATTTCGGGCGCAGGCTTTGCGGGCTGCTACAGCTTGCCGTTAAACCCAGATATTGTGCCGTCATTTTTGCGCGTGGTGCGTGATATTTATCGGTGACAACAATCACCTCACGCCCCGCCAGCAACCCGACAGAGTTGCGGATATTTTCATAGGTGTTGGTCGAATGCGCTTCCCGTGAAATGCAATTTTTCGGCACCGCGTTTTGCAGGCAAATCTGGCGGATGACGTCTGCTTCGCTGGGGCCGTGTTTGCCGATTCCGCCGCAACCGATGATGTGGCTGATTTTGCCGCCGTGAAACAATTCAACCGCGTGCATCGTGCGCCGCTTTAGCGCAGGCGAGGCCACGCCACCGGCCCAAACCGCCGCCCCCAGAACCAAGCCATAAGGTGCTTTCATCAGCCCCGCCAGATCCAGCCGCCGCCAAATATCCGGCTACCGCCATCCTCGTAAAACACGCAAGCCTGACCGGGCGAGACACCTTCTTCGGGGGTCAGCAATTCGACCTGGGCCGATGTGGGTGAAAGCGGGCGCAGGATGGCGGCGCGCGGCGGGCGGGTTGAACGCACCTTGACCGCCAAATGCCATTCAGGGCGCGAATCAAATGCCTCATCGCCCAGCCAGTTAATTTCGCGCACCGGAATGATTCGCGTGCTCAGCGCCTCTTTTGGTCCGACCACGACTTTGCGCGCATCGGCATCCAGTTTGACCACATACAAAGGTGTGCTCAGCCCGCCAATGCCAAGCCCGCGCCGCTGCCCGATTGTGTAATGTATCACGCCGCGATGCACGCCCAAAACCGTGCCGTCCAGATCGACAATATCGCCCGGGCTGGCGGCTTGGGGGCGCAGTTTTTCAACCAGGGCTGCGTAATTGCCATCGGGCACGAAACAAATATCCTGACTGTCGGGTTTATCGGCCACGGCCAGCCCGTGTTTGATGGCCAGTTCGCGGGTTTGGGCCTTGGACATTAAATGGCCCAAAGGAAAGCGCAAATATTCCAGCTGCTCCTGCGTGGTTGGAAACAGAAAATAGCTTTGATCGCGGTTTGCATCGGCGGCGGAATGCAGCTCGGTGCCGTGATCGCCGGTTTTGCGTTGAATATAATGTCCGGTGGCCATGCAATCGGCGCCCAGATCACGCGCGGTGGCCAGTAAATCCTTGAATTTCACCCGCTCGTTGCAGCGAATGCAGGGCACGGGCGTTGCGCCGCCCAGATAGCTGTCGGCAAATTCGTCAACCACGGTTTCTTTGAAAATGTTTTCGTAATCCAGCACATAATGGGGAAAGCCCATCTCGTCGGCCACCCGGCGCGCATCGTGAATGTCAATGCCCGCACAACAGGCACCCTTTTTGGCCAGCGCCGCGCCGTGATCATATAATTGCAAGGTCACCCCGACCACATCATAGCCCGCCTGAGCCAATTCCGCCGCCACAACCGAGCTGTCAACACCGCCCGACATAGCCACAACCACGCGGGTTTGGGACGGGGGTTTGGCAAAACCGAGGGAATTTAGCGCATGCGTCATAAGTAAATTTTCACAGCTGTTATCAAAGTCTTTCAGAATATAGGAAAATTCGAACTACTAACAAGGGGCAGTTTCATGTCTCTTTAATCACGTTGGCGCAAGTTGGTCAAAAGCCAATTATAGGATTTTGCGATGTATTTGAAAAAAATTGACGGGCCGCGATCGGTGAATTTACCGGATGGCAGCGTAATGACGCGGGCTGATTTGCCGCCTGCCAATACGCGACGATGGGTGGCGAGTCGCAAGCTGGCTGTCGTTAAAGGGGTGTTGTCCGGACTGATTCCCTTAAAAGAGGTGCTGGATTTATACGGATTAAGCGAAGAAGAATTCAATTCGTGGCGTTTGGCCGTTGAAAAGCACGGATTAAACGCATTGAAAACAACATCTTTACAAAAATATAGACAACCGTAAGATGTTTTCGCGAAATGTTCTGCAATGGTAACTTGTGGTTAACCATTTACCGCCAGTGTTAACCATATTGAACACTAGGCAAAGAATAGCGGAGAAGAAAATAATGCGAGTTTTACTGGTCGAAGATGATCCTACCACCTCAAAGAGCATCGAAATGATGTTAACACATGCCAACCTGAATGTTTACTGCACCGATCTGGGTGAAGAGGGCATCGATCTGGCCAAGCTATATGATTACGATTTGATCCTGCTTGATCTGGGGTTGCCGGATATGAACGGCAACGAAGTGCTGCGCCAGTTGCGTCTGGCACGGGTTGATACGCCGATTTTGATTCTAACGGGATCGGATGATACGGAAAGCAAAATCAAAAGTTTTGGTTTCGGGGCGGATGATTATCTGACCAAACCGTTTCATCGCGAAGAACTGGTGGCGCGTATTCATGCGATTATCCGCCGCTCCAAGGGGCATTCGCAATCGATTATCAGCACGGGTAAAATTGGCGTAAACCTGGATGCTAAAACTGTAGAAGTGGCAGGCAAATCGGTGCATTTGACCGGCAAGGAATATCAGATGTTAGAGCTGCTATCTTTGCGTAAAGGCACCACTTTAACCAAGGAAATGTTCCTTAACCATCTTTATGGCGGCATGGATGAACCTGAGCTGAAAATCATTGATGTGTTTATTTGCAAGCTGCGTAAAAAGCTTTGCGATGCCACAGGTGGTGAAAATTACATCGAAACAGTCTGGGGGCGTGGTTATGTTCTGCGTGATCCCGTGAAATCCGAAATGGACGAGCCAATGGCAATCGGGGCTTGATCCGGGCCTGAATGCCAAGCACTTACTGGACCTCTTTGCGATGCGCGTTTATCAATAGAGAATAGCATCGCAAAGAGGATAAGATGAACGCAAGTTCCGATATAAATCTATTAACCGAAGATCTGGCTAGATCCGAACTGGCCCGTTTGGCCAAAATTTTGGTTCGCGCAGATTCCGCTTATCACGGCAATGATGCCCCTGATATTTCTGATGCTGAATATGACGCATTGAAACAGCGTAATGTAGAAATAGAAGACAGGTTTCCTGCATTAAAAACGGCTGACAGCCCATCCGATATGGTTGGCCACAAACCCACCGAGGGTTTTGCAAAAGTGCAGCATTCTGTACGGATGTTATCTCTAGGCAATGCATTTTCGGACGATGATGTGGTTGAGTTTGATCAACGTATTCGTAAATTTCTAGGAATGGATCCGGCGGAAACCCTGAATTATACTGCAGAACCAAAAATTGACGGCGTTTCGTTAAGCCTGCGGTATGAAAACGGTGATCTTGTTCATGCCGCAACACGCGGGGATGGTGCCATAGGCGAAAATGTGACGGCCAATGCCATGACGATATCAGGTATCGCGCATCAAATACCGGATGCCCCTGATGTGCTTGAAGTGCGCGGTGAAGTTTATATGCCGCTGGATGGCTTCATAGCATTGAATAAACGCCAGATATACAATGGCGAAAAGCCTTTTGCGAATCCGCGAAATGCTGCTGCCGGATCATTGCGGCAACTAAATGCCAACATCACAAAATCCCGCCCGCTAAAATTCTTCGCCTATGCTTGGGGGCAGTTAAGCGTACCATTGGGCCAGACGCAAATGAGGGCGGTCAGCCGGCTTGCTGATTTTGGTTTTGACATCAATCCATTAACTGAAATTTGTGCGAATTCTAAAGAAATGATAAATCATTTCAGTATGATAGAACAAAACCGCGCTGACCTTGATTATGATATAGATGGTGTCGTCTACAAAGTTAATGATCTTTCACTTCAAAGGCGCCTTGGATATCGCTCAACCACTCCGCGTTGGGCCATTGCCCATAAATTTCCGGCGCAATTGGCCTGGACACGTTTAGAAGCCATCAATATTCAAGTCGGCCGCACCGGTGCTTTGTCACCCGTGGCACGATTGCAGCCCATTACGGTTGGCGGTGTGGTTGTTTCAAATGCGACCTTACATAATGAAGATTACATCAAAGGCATTGATTCAAAAGGAAAAATAATCCGTAATGGCAAAGATATCCGCGTTGGTGATTGGGTGCAGGTTTATCGCGCAGGTGATGTGATTCCCAAAATCGCGGATCTAGACCTACAAAAGCGCCCCGAAATTTCGGACCCTTATATTTTCCCGCAAAAATGCCCTGAGTGTAAATCAGACGCGGTCCGCGAAACAGGCGATGCGGTGCGTCGCTGCACTGGCGGTATTACTTGCCCTGCTCAAGCTGTTCAAAAACTGAAGCATTTCGTTAGCCGTGGCGCTTTTGATATCGAAGGTCTGGGCGCAAAACAGATTGAAGCATTTTATCATGATGCACAGCTGAAAATAACAGAGCCAGCCGATATATTTACCTTACAGGCGCGTGACCAAGCCAATTTTACCAAATTGAAGAACCGTGATGGCTGGGGTGAAAAATCTGTCGCAAATTTATTTGCCGCAATAGAAAACAAACGCAACCCGCCGTTGGCTAAGCTCATATTTTCATTGGGTATTCGACATGTGGGTGAAAGTGCGTCTTCATTGCTGGCCGCTTATTTTGTAAGTTGGAATGCTTTTCAAATAGCGATTGAAAATGTTCAAATTGATAATGGTTTAGAGTGGGATGATTTGATCGGCATCGACGGGGTTGGCGGGGTAATAGCCAGCTCTCTGATCACGACATTTAGGCAAGAGAGCGAGCGTGCCTGGATTGACCGTTTGATAAAAGAATTGAAACCTCAAGACAGTGCCCCCCCGCCCCCCGTTGACAGCCCGGTTGCCGGCAAGACCGTGGTTTTCACCGGAGCGCTCGAAAAAATGTCCCGGGCCGAGGCAAAGGTGCGGGCCGAATCGTTAGGTGCCAAGGTTTCCAGCTCGGTTTCGGCAAAAACTGATCTTGTAATTGCGGGTCCGGGTGCCGGATCAAAAGCAAAGAAAGCGCAAGCTCTGGGGGTTGAATTGATTGACGAAGATGGTTGGCTAAACTTGATCGGTGCACTATGAGCGGGCGGCCGGAAATCTTGTTTCCGCTGTTTTCCGGTTTGGAAACCTTGACCGGTGTTGGCCCAAAAACGGCCACGCACTTTGCTCAAATGGGTGTCGAAAAACCGCGTGATTTGATTTTTACGTTACCGCACAGTGCAATTGATCGCGCCAAACGCGATAGTATTCGCGATGTTAGCGCACCTGCGGTGGCAACGGTGCAAATAACTGTCGGCCGCCATATTCCGCCATCGTCCCGTGGCCGCCCCTATCGTGTTGAGGTCGAGGATGAAAAAACCACGTTTCAGCTGGTTTTTTTCCATGCCCACCCGGATTATTTACAGAAAATTTTACCGACTGGACAGCGGCGCGTGGTTTCGGGAAAAGTTGAAATTTTTGACGGGTTAGCGCAGATGGTGCATCCCGATCATGTATTAGGCCCCGAGGATGCGGATGAAATCCCCGCGTATGAGCCGATCTATCCTCTGACGTCCGGGATCACAAAAAATCTGATGTCAAAAGCAATCAAGGCGGCGATGTCCCGGGTCGCCGCGCTGGATGAGTGGATCGATCCGGGCCAGAAGAAAAAGGCGGATTGGCCGGATTGGGCAGATGCCCTGACAGCCGCGCATGCACCAACTGAAAATGCAGATTTATGCCCGACGTCGCTTTCGCGCGAACGCCTTGCCTATGACGAATTTTTCGCCCATCAGCTGACGCTGGCCTTGGCGCGTATGGTTGATCGCAAGAAAAAAGGCCAGATTTCACAAGGCACGGGGAATTTGCAGGCAAATGTTTTGGCCGCCCTTCCTTATCAAGCGACTGCTGCACAAGCCCGCTCGATTGGCGAAATTGCATCCGACATGGCAGCACCTTTGCGGATGAACCGTTTACTGCAAGGCGATGTCGGATCGGGCAAAACCTTTGTTGCGCTGATGGCGCTGTTGATTGCGGTGGAGTCCGGCGGGCAGGGGGTGATGATGGCCCCGACCGAAATTTTAGCGCGCCAACATTTGGCCGGTTTGCAGCCTTTAGTGGAGGCGGCCGGCATCCGGTTGGAAATTTTGACCGGCCGAGATAAAGCGCGGGTTCGGGCTGAAAAATTGGCGGCTTTGAAAGCGGGTGAAATTTCGATTTTGGTTGGCACCCATGCGGTGTTTCAAAAAGATGTAGAATTTAAGGATTTGCGTCTGGCCGTGGTGGATGAGCAGCATAAATTTGGCGTGCGCCAGCGCCTTGAATTATCAGACAAAGGTATGTTGGCCGATGTTTTGGTGATGACGGCCACGCCAATTCCGCGCTCACTGTCGTTGGCCCAATACGGTGATATGGATATTTCGGTGCTGGATGAAAAACCGCCGGGGCGCAAACCTGTGCGCACGGCGATGGTTTCCACGGGGCGCATTGATGAAGTTGTCGAACATTTACGAAAAGCTTTGAGCCAAGGCCGGCAGGCTTATTGGGTTTGTCCGTTAGTTGAGGAAAGCGAAATTGTCGATATGACGGCCGCTCAGGAGCGCTTCAAAATGTTGCGCGCCATTCTTGGCGAAGGCGTGGTAGGCTTGGCGCATGGCCAATTGGCACCTGAAGAAAAAGATGCCGCAATGCAGGCGTTTCAAAGCGGCCGGACCAAGGTTTTGGTTGCCACCACGGTGATCGAAGTTGGCGTTGATGTGCCCAATGCCAGCATTATGGTGATCGAGCGGGCCGAAAGTTTTGGCTTGGCACAATTGCACCAGCTGCGTGGTCGCGTTGGGCGGGGTAGCCAGAAATCGACGTGTTTGCTGCTTTATCAGGCACCGCTTTCTGAGGCGGGGGTAAAACGGCTGGAAATATTGCGCGAAACCGAAGACGGGTTTGTGATTGCCGAGAAAGATCTGGCCATGCGCGGGGCAGGGGATTTGATCGGCACGGCGCAATCGGGCCTGCCGCGTTTTATGATTGCCGATATGGAAAATCAGGTTTCTTTGATGGCGGTGGCCCAATCGGATGCTCGAAAATTGTTAGCGGATGATCCGGTGCTGAGCAGCCGGCGAGGTAAGGCGGCGCGGGTTCTTTTATGGTTAATGGAACAAGATAAAGCAATTCGTTTGATTTCAGTGGGTTAGTAACGCGTAACCGCTTTTGTTCGCAGATGTTCTCACAAAGTTCTTTACAGAGTGTTAATAGTGTGAGAACAAAGGGGCAACAGAAAAGTAAACCAAAGAGGACCTACCCATGTTGGCCGAAATCAAAACTGTTTACAAACGCTCACACGCTACCATTTTAGCGGATGCCGTCGGGGCAGCGTCGCTTTTGGTGATGCTGGCCGTTGCACTCTATCTGCCCAATTTAATTTAAGGAGTTACACGAATTTGCCTGCCGACTTTATGTCGGGTTACAACTGCCATCCTGTCCCCAAACAGATTCTGGCGCAGCTGGATTGCCTTAAGCGCAAAAGAAGATTGCCTCTTTCTTACCAAACTGCGTAACCCACATAATTTCAGGCCACTTGCCGCCGCCTTTCCTGCCCGGAAAGTGCGGCGGTTTTTTTATGGTTAACGCGCCTCGATTTGCGCGATTGCTTTGGTGATGGCCTCGAGCGTCAGCAAGATTGAATCGTGGCGGTTTTTGAAATCTCGGGCAGGTTCCAGCACCTTTAGCCCGTCAAAAGGCGCATCCGGCACCGGCCCGTCACTGCGTAACATAGCCCAAAGCTGCGCGCGGGCCTTAAAAATTTCGGCCGTTGTACGCCCGATTATTTGCCGTGCGACAACACTCGCCGCGGCTTGGCCCAAAGCGCAGGCCTTCACATCCTGGCCAAATCCGCTAATTTTTCCGTGCTCCAGATTAACATCGACGGTCACGGTTGATCCGCACAGCGGCGCGCGCTCTTTCACGCTTGCTTGCGGGTCCTTTAAGCGATCGGTTAAGGGAATATCAGCCGCAAGCGCCAAAATATGGCCCGAATACAGTTTGATCAAATCGGTTTCGCTGCTCATTGGATTTCCCTTTGTGGCTCTGATGCACTAGATAGACCTCATAGCAAATTTGCAAAAGGTTTTCCCATGGTTTTTGCCCCTGAAACATTAAAATATAACGACAAAGGTCTGATCCCGGCCATCGCTCAAC
>CAYSBD010000042.1:0-17664 GCA_964429175.1 uncultured Marinosulfonomonas sp. | reverse complement strand
AATACCGGATCGACCACAGGCGTCAGTTTGACGCCTTATGCGCGTTTGTCGTCGTCCAGATCTTCGAAATCCGCATCGACAATATCGTCATCCACACTGGAAACATCATCCTCGGGGCTGCTTTCGGTTTCTTCACCAGCGGCTTCCTGTTCGGATTTATATATGGCCTCGCCCAGCTTCATCGCCGCCTCGGTCACATTCTGGATGCCGGATTTGATTTTACCGGCTTCTTCGGTTTCCAGATCATCATTCAGCGCAACAATGGCCAGCTCGATCGCCTCGATCGTGGTTGGATCAACCTTGTCTTTATGCTCTTCCATCGCTTTTTCAGTCGAATGGATCAAGCTTTCGGCCTGATTTTTAGCCTCGATCAGCTCTTTGCGCTCTTTATCGGCATCGGCATTTTCTTCGGCCTCTTTGACCATTGCCTCGACCTCGTCATCGGACAAACCGCCAGAGGCCTGAATGGTGATCTTTTGCTCTTTGCCGGTGCCTTTATCCTTGGCGCCAACTTCGACGATACCGTTGGCATCAATGTCAAAAGTCACCTCGATTTGCGGCAGGCCACGGGGGGCAGGGGGGATGTTTTCCAGGTTGAACTGGCCGAGGATTTTGTTATCGGCGGCCATTTCGCGTTCACCTTGGAAAACCCGCAAAGTAACGGCGTTCTGGTTATCTTCGGCGGTCGAGAACACTTGCGATTTCTTCGTCGGGATCGTGGTGTTACGGTCAATCAGGCGGGTGAAAACGCCGCCCAATGTTTCAATTCCCAGCGACAGAGGCGTCACATCCAGCAGCACAACATCTTTGACATCGCCCTGCAAAACACCAGCCTGAATGGCGGCGCCCATGGCAACCACTTCGTCAGGGTTCACACCTTTATGGGCTTCTTTGCCAAAGAACTTGCTGACTTCTTCCACAACTTTCGGCATCCGAGTCATGCCGCCAACCAGAACGATTTCGTCGATCTCGCCGGTGGTCAGGCCCGCATCTTTTAGCGCGTCTTTGCAAGGCTTCAATGTGGCCTTGATCAGATCGCCAACCAGACCTTCCAGTTTGGCGCGGGTCAGTTTCATCACCATGTGCAGCGGCTGGCCGCCGTTTGGATCCATCGAGATGAACGGTTGGTTAATTTCGGTTTGGGTGGCCGAAGACAGCTCGATCTTGGCTTTTTCAGCGGCTTCTTTCAGCCGTTGCAGGGCTATTTTGTCTTTGGACAGATCAACGCCGTTTTCCTTTTTGAATTCATCCGACAGGTATTTCACAATCTTCATGTCGAAATCTTCACCGCCAAGGAAGGTATCGCCATTGGTGGATTTTACTTCGAACAGGCCGTCGTCAATTTCCAGGATGGTGACATCAAATGTGCCGCCGCCAAGGTCATAAACCGCGATGGTTTGGGTTTCTTCTTTGTCCAGACCATAGGCAAGTGCTGCCGCAGTTGGCTCGTTGATGATACGCAGCACTTCCAGACCGGCGATTTTACCGGCGTCTTTGGTGGCTTGGCGCTGGGCATCGTTGAAATAGGCCGGCACGGTGATCACGGCTTGGGTGACATCTTCGCCCAGATAGGCCTCGGCGGTGTCTTTCATTTTGCCCAGAATAAAGGCCGAGATTTGGCTGGGGCTGTATTTTTCGCCATTGGCCTCAACCCAAGCATCGCCATTGCCGCTGTCGACAATCGAATAGGGCACTTGTTTCTGGTATTTTTTAATCGCCGCATCATCCGCGCGACGGCCGATCAGACGCTTTACCGCGAAAATCGTGTTGCTGGCATTTGTAACAGCCTGACGTTTGGCGGGCTGGCCGACCAGACGTTCGTTATCGGTAAACGCAACAATTGACGGCGTCGTGCGCGCACCTTCGGCGTTTTCGACAACGCGGGGCTGCGAGCCGTCCATAATAGAGACGCAAGAGTTTGTAGTTCCAAGATCAATCCCAATGACTTTAGCCATGTTTTCCGTATCCTTTTCTTAGGCGATGTTGTGGTGCGCGGCCCTAGATATAGGCATCCACGCGCCGATCCCAAATATTTCTCGGGGCAATCCCGATCATGCTTCTCGGGGTATATAAGGAGAGGTAATGCGCCCTGCAAGGCTTGGAGCGGTGGATAAATCACCTTTGTGCGTAAAAAAATGATTCAATTTGGTTATTTAACGTTTTTAGGCCAAAACATATCCCGCATCATGAATGTTTTGGCTTTTCTTTTTAAATTTCCATACTACTTTAGGACTTGGATAATAATCAGGATAATATCATGAAACAGATCGCTCTTGTTGTAAGTGCAATTATATTGGGGTTGGCGACTGGGTATTTTACCGGTGGCTTTCGTTTTTCCGGGGTGGTCTGCCTTGTCGCCGGGATATTTCTGGTGACGCCCAGCCTGTTCAAATTTCAGGTTTCCGATTTTGGAATTATTAAAACCCACTCGGGCGCGATTATAAAAAATCTGTGGGTCAATTATTTACTGTTAACCACGATTGCGCTGATCATCGGTTATGCCAGCCAAGATATGGGCATTGCCGCGGCGTTGTTTTTGCTGGCGCTGTTGCCCGGCGGTGGCATGGTGATGATGTGGATCAAGGTTAGCGGGGCCAATGTAAAGTTGGGTTTTGTGATTTTCATGCTCAATTTGGCGCTGTTGCTACCCGTGACTCTGGTTTTTGCCCAGTTTGATAATTTTGCAACCCCGTTTTTCCCGCCAATTGACCTAAGCGCAATCAGCGCGGTGGCATCCGGCACCGAGGTAAAGCCGTTTGCGCCTTTTGTCTTGCTGATTATCATTCCGTTTGTAGTCAGCCGGATCGTGCTAAAATTCTTTCCCGATGTTGTCAGCTTTACGGCCAAACACCAGCCATTGATTTCCAAGGCCACCATGTTTGGCATCGTGTTTTATCTGTTTTCGCTGTCCACTTCGCAGCTGCTGTTTCAAGTTGCGCTGCTGGATCTGGCCAAAGCTGCACTGGCCACGCTGGTGTTTTACGGGGTGGTTTTTGTGGTGGCGATCAAGCTGACCGGCAAAACCCCGAACCAGAAATCTGTGTTCTGGCACATCGCCACGCGCTACATTACTTTGGCGTTAATTTTGGCGGTGTTCAGCGTCGATATTTACGGAGCAACCTTTATTTTGCCAATTATGATAGCCTATTTTGTCCAGATCGGCGCGGCCGGATTTCTGGCCAAGATCGAGACCGAACAACCCAAATCCACCTGACCAATGGGCGTTGTGCTGATCATATTTGTTGTTTTGCTGGCCTTGGCCGGGCTGTTTATGCTGGCGATACATTTTGGTTTCAAAGCCCCCAAGATCATCGAAACAGGCAGCCCCGCCGATTTAGGCATGACATTCAAACAGGTTAATATCGCGGCCCGAAATGGCACCAACCTGTTTGGCTGGCACCTGCTGCCCACAGAAAAACCGGCAAGCCCGACCGTGCTGATCATGCACGGATGGGGCGTCAATGCCCATGTGGTTTTGCCCATTGCCCAGCCATTTTATAACGCCGGCTTCAATGTGTTGCTGATTGACGCGCGCAATCATGGCTCCAGTGACAGCGACGGCTATTCCTCGATGCCAAAATTTGCCGAGGATATCGAAAGCGCGCTTGATTGGCTAAAACAGCAGCCGCAAACGGGCGAGATTGCCCTGACTGGCCATTCGGTCGGGGCGGCGGCGGCGTTGCTGGTGGCATCAAGGCGCCATGATATGGCTGCGCTGATTTCGATTGCCAGCTTTGCCCACCCCGAATGGCTGATGCGGCGTTATTTGAAAACGCTGCATTTACCAAACCCGCTGATCGGGCTGGTTTTACGTTATGTGCAGCGAATAATCGGCCATCGTTTTATCGACATCGCCCCGATGAACAGCCTGTGCAAAATCCGCTGCCCGGTTTTGTTGGTCCATGGCGAGGCCGATAAAATCATCCCGGTTTCCGACGTGCAGGCGATCGCGCAAAACTGCAAAACACACACAGCGCAAATTCTGTTGATCCCGGATGCCGATCACGGCTCGGTCGATAAGCTGGAACAGCACGGTGATAAACTGGTGCAGTTTTTACGCCAGTCAGGGATGGCCTAAACCTGCCCCCAATCCTGCGCCTGCATCTCTCGCAACCGGCTGGCCGT
Organism: uncultured Marinosulfonomonas sp.; assembly: GCA_964429175.1. GTDB lineage: Bacteria > Pseudomonadota > Alphaproteobacteria > Rhodobacterales > Rhodobacteraceae > Profundibacter. The sequence continues at coordinate 13,539 of CAYSBD010000042.1, read as the reverse complement.
GCGTTCAAATTCAAACACGCCTTCGCCTTCTACATAAAGCAATTCGGGCTGGGCCGCAGCACTGCAAATCAGCTTAACACCGGCCTCGTAAAGCGCATCGACCAGTGTAACAAACCGCTTGGCCTCGTTGAAATTAGCACGGCTGAGAAACGGGATATCTTCTAAAATCAGCACCCGCACAGCACCGGCCACCGCCAAATAATCCGCCGCCCCCAGCGCTGCACCGCAAAGATCATAAAACGTAGCCCGCGCAACCCCGTTGTTAAAATGCGGCAGAACCACATCACGCCCCTTAACATGCAGGCTCAAAGCCTCGCTTTTGCCCCGGGTCATATCCTGCCAGACAGCATCAATTTCCTTACGGGTGCCGGCGTCATTGGGCGAAAAATAAACCGTCGACCCCGTTAGCCGATCTTGACGATAATCGGTCGGGCTAACCAATTCATGCACCACCATCTGCGCCTTGATCTGCTCGATAAATGGCACGAACAATTGCCGGTTCAACCCGTTTTTATACAAATCATCAGGCGCTCGATTTGAGGTGGTTACAATCACCACACCTGCGGCAAAAAGCGCTTCGAACAGCCGCCCGACAATCATCGCATCGGTAATATCGCTGATCTGCATTTCATCAAAGGCCAGCAGGCGCACATCCTTGCTGATCCCAGCGGCCACAGGCACAATCACATCGCTAACACCGGTTTTGCGCGCGGCGTGCATGGCGCTGTGAACTTCTTGCATAAAGGCATGAAAATGCACGCGGCGTTTTTGCTCGATGGCCAGATTATTCACAAACAGATCCATCAACATGGATTTCCCGCGCCCAACACCGCCCCACAAATACAAACCCTGTGGCACGTCTTGGGCCTTGTGAAACAGACCACCCAAAATGCCGCGCTTTTTGGTTTTACGGCCTTGTAAATGCTGGCGAATATCTTCAAGCACCGGCAACACCAATTCCTGCGCCGGATCCGAATGCAGGCTGTTTTCAGCCACCAACCGGCCGTATATTTCTTGTAAGTTTTCCGTCATGTTACCGGCTCTATTGTTTGTTTATCAACGGATACCTTTGCCATAAGCTTGCAAACAAATCTACAGCCAATATCTTGCATCAAACAAGCGGTGCCGCTTCAGTTTCCGTCCAATAAATTCAACAAGCCCCGCTTTGCTTCCTCTTCCAGCTTGCGCCTTGCGGCATCTTCCAGACTCTCGCCCTGCTCCAGATCAATGCTCAGCTTTTCTTGCGCACGGCGCAGCGCATCTGCTTTTTCAGCCGCCAGCTTTGCTTCCAGCTCGGCCTTTTTGGCTGCTAACTGTTGTCTTGCCACGGCTTCTTCAGCGGCCAGTTTTGCCTTAAGTGCTGCTTCTTCTTCGGCCAATTGCTGATCAATCAAGGCCGTCAAATCAGGGCGAAACCGGGGGTTGGCCCAGGTTCCCGAAATGATCACGGGCACGGTAATTCCGCCCGTTCCATCGGCTTTGGCCAGAACTTTGGGGGTAATGCGGTAATCCAGTGTCTGGCTGCCAATCCCGATCCTGCCCGCGCCCAGCGCCTGTGCCTTTGGAGCGTTGAACAATAAATCATCATTGTGCAGCACACCGCCTTTCAGCGAAAATGTTGCGCCGATCGTATCAAACACGGTTTTTTGCCCCTCTCCACGAAAAGACGCGTCCAGATTGCGCAACATTCCGGCCAAATCAAGACCCAGAATTTCGCCTTGGCCCAGCTTGAATGACCCGCTGCCAGACAGGCTGTGCATAATCGCATCCACCGTATTGCCCACGCCTAAAAATTTCAAATCCATATCGCCAGTTGCAATCAAGCGCTCGTATTCGGCCAAATTCTGCAACAGCGGCTGCATTGAAATACCTTTGGCCGCCAAATCGCCACCCACAGAAAGCCCGCCGCGCCCGTTGACAACAAACTGGCCGCCGATTGTGCCGCCGTATGTTTTAATTTGGTTCAATGTAAAAACCGCACGCGAACGCTCAAGCGCAACTTTTACATTCACATCCGCCAACTTGACTGTGCCCAGATCCACCGATTTTGCCACCAGCGTCACCTCGGCATCCATCAAAGACAGTGCGCTGACATCAATGGGGTCTTTGGGCCAGCCCGACGCGGTTTCGATGTTTTCACCAGCATCATCCACACTTGCCGCAAGTGTTGCAAAATCCAGCGCACCCGCCGTGATCCGGGCCTTTAACATTGGGCGCGCATCGCCGGGAAATATATCCGCCTCGCCAGAAAATACGTTATGATCCAGCTTAATCACGCCACCGCGCAAATGCGCCGATCCTTCGGCCGTATAGGTGATTTTACCCGTAATCGATGCGGTGCGGCCCATGCCTTTGGGCAAATCGGGCGCTTGGGTTCCGATCGCGGCAAACAACGCGGCCATATCTGCCAGATTCGCGTTCAGATCCCCATCGGCGGCCAGCGGTGAAATGCCGCCCTTGCCGTTAAATTTGATTGTGCTGCCACCGGTTTTAAATGCGGCAACCAGCCCGCTAACCCCGCCGTTTATCAGCTTGCCAAACTGTGCCACCTCGGCGTTCAGTGAAATTGATTGCCCGTTCATGCGCGCCGATAATGAAAGATCTCCGCGTCCGGCAAAATCAGGCAGGCGCAAGTCCACATCCATCTGGCTGAGCGCGTATTTGGCACCCGATGCGTGATCAACATAGCGAAGCCTGCCATTTGTTATCAAGGCCCGACCCAGTGAAAAAGCAGGCACCCCCGCCGTTTGCCCGACTGCGCCGACTGCGCTTGCAGGTTGCGCCATATCCCAATTGGCGCGCCCGTCTTTGGACACTTCCAGCAGGATTTCAGGTGCGATCACCTCGATTTTTTTGATCTTCACATCGCCGCCAAACAGCGCCATCAGATCCACACCGATACTCAAACCCTGCGCCTGCACCATCGGCCCCGATTCAGACCACGGCGCATTGGCGATGGTGAGCGGCCCCGTGCGCACCCCCAACAAAGGATAAATCGTGGTTCTGACATCGCCACTAATGGCTATCGTGCGCCCGGTTGCGGTTTCAAACTGATCTTCTGCAAAGCGCGCAATTTTATCGCCCGGTATGAACAACAACGTTGCAACCGTCACCAAAACCAGCACGACAAGGACAATAACAGACCGAAAAATAAAGCGCACAACCACTCTCCCGCGATAAAAACAATGCTATATTTTAACATCTAAGACGTTTTGGCGCAGGCTCAAGCCCTATTTGGCGTGATCTTCGATATGGGTCAGCTGATGCATGATGCGTTTTTTAACCGGCGCCAGAAAACTACCCGCCCGCAATGCCGCACCGCGCAACACCCGACCGGGCACCGAATTGTCGGTGTAAAGCTTCACCAGCGCGTTTGTGCCGTGATAAAGTGGCAAAACCGCGCGGCGATGGGCAGTTTCATAGCGTATCAAACCGGCGTCGCCACCAATATCTTTCATGTCGCGCGCGGCCTCTTGGATTTGGTCGGCCAACAGCTTGGCACCGCTTAGGCCCAGATTATAACCATGCGCCGTAACCGGATGCATCCCCACGGCCGCATCACCCACCAGCGCAAAGCGGGTGGCAACGAAATGCTTGGCCAACACACCAACCAACGGATACGGAAAACGTTTGCTGACCAACGTCATTTTGCCCAGTTTTCCGCCAAAGCGCTGTTCGATATCGGCGGCAAATTCATCGCCGGCCATCGCCATTGCCGCATCCGATTTGCTTGACGGCAGCGTCACCACAACGGATGATTTATTGCCATACATCGGCAGAATCGCCAACGTTTGATCGTAATGGAAACACTCAAACGCGGTGTCATTATGGGGTAATTCATGCTCCATTTCGCACACAATCACCACGCGGCCAAAATCAAGGCTGCTGGCCGCAATGCCCATTTTACGCCGCGTGCCGGAAAACCGGCTATCGGCTGCCACAACCAACGCGCATTCCAGCGTGGTGCCATTGGCCAGCCCGACCGTGCCTTTGCTGCTGTCCGTTGCAACCGAAGTCACCTCGCTTTCACAGATCAGGCTGACGTTGGGCAAATCCTTGACCTCTTTATAGGCGGCCAGACGGATCAGATGGTTCGGAATAATTTTACCTAAATATTGTGCGCCACTGCCCAGACTGTCAAAATGTAGGGCAAAACCGGATTTTCCGTTCATCACCTTGGCATCGCGAATGGTGCCGATTTGATCTTCGGGAATATGCTGCCACATCCCCAAATCATGCATCAGTTTTTCCGAAGTATGCGTCAGGGCAATATCGCGGCCATCTTCGGGCGGATCGGCCAAAACCGCTTCGCTTAACATTTCGACAATGGCAATCTGTTGCCCACTGCCCGCCAAAATACGCGCAAGGCTCAGACCAGCGGGGCCGGCACCGATGATAACAATGTCAAATTGGCGCGTATCGGTCATGAGGCAATCCTTTTTTAAACCATGCGTAAACCTGCCAGAAGAAAGGCGGGATTTAATTGACATATATCAAAACTGGCGGTGTATTTCCAGCCATTTTCCATTTTTTCTACTCTTTCCAACCACTGACCGATTTCACTTCCAGAAAATCATCCAGCCCCCAAACACCGCCTTCACGACCCGAACCGGACTGTTTATAACCACCAAATGGCGCCCCTGCCCCGCGCGAAGTTCCGTTGATTTCAACCATCCCCGAGCGCAAAATACGAGTAGCGCGGCGGGCTTTGGCCGGGTCGGTGGTTTGAACATAATTGGTCAGCCCGTAAACCGTGTCATTGGCCATGGCCAGCGCCTCGGCTTCGGTGTCAAACGGGATTATCGACAGCACCGGACCAAATATTTCCTCACGCGCAATCGCCATATCGTTGGTCACATCCGCAAACACCGTCGGGCGCACGAAATAGCCGCGGTTCATCGCGTCAGGTCGGCCCAAACCACCGGCCACCAGACGGGCACCCCCGTCGATACCCAGCTCTATCAAATCCTGAATTTTATCATATTGCAGCTGGGAAACCACAGGACCAATATGGCCGCCCTCTTGATTGGCAGGGCCTGTTTTGATCGCATTTGCAACCTCGGCCGCTGTTTTCACCGCCGCATTGTAAACCGTGCGTTCAACCATCATTCGGGTCGGCGCATTGCAAGATTGGCCCGAATTTTGCATGCAGTGCCGCACGCCGCGTTTGACAGCATTTTCATCGGCATCCGCAAAGATAATATTGGCACCCTTGCCGCCCAACTCCAGCGACACGCGCTTAACCGTGTCGGCCGCGGCTTTGGTAATCAGCACGCCGGCACGCGTCGATCCCGTAAACGAAACCATGTCCACATCCGGATGCACGGATAGTTGCGTGCCGACGCCGACCCCGTCGCCGTTAACCATGTTGTAAACACCATCGGGAAAACCGGTTGCATCCACAATTTCGCTGAAAATAATCGATGAAAGCGGCGCAATTTCAGATGGTTTCAGCACCATTGTGCAACCGGCGGCCATGGCGGGGATGCATTTCAGCGTGACTTGGTTCATCGGCCAATTCCACGGGGTGATCATGGCGCAAACACCGATCGGCTCCATCAAAATCCGGTCATCGGGGGCGTGATCACCCAACATGCGTTCAAACTTGAAATCCTGGAATGCCGTGATGAAATTGGCGATATGAAAGCTGCCCGCCCCGACTTGCGAGGTTTTGGCCAGATCAATCGGCGCGCCCATTTCCAACGACATGGCATGGGCCAGATCATCGCTGCGTTTATTATATTCCTCTAACAGCTTTTTGATCAGCCCCAGCTTTTCGGCCTGTGGCACCGCAGCCCAAGCCGCAAAAGCCGCCTTTGCAGCCGCAACAGCAAGATCCGTATCGGTTTGCGAGCCAAGCGAAATTGTGGCGCAAACCTCCTCGTTGGAGGGGTTGATAACATCAAAATCATTGGCAACAGACGGGTTAACCCACCGGCCATTAATATAAAACTGACGAATGTTGGACATGCGAGCCTCCTATGAGATGAATCACCTGTAAACTGTCACCAAGCGCCGATCATTTCAAGCATTCTTGCGTATAGAAAAAGGCCCCGATGTTTCCACCGGAGCCTGATTAATTGCGTTGGAAAGTGAAAGATTACTCTTTTTCTTCCGCGATCTCTTTGCCAGTTTCCTGATCGACCATTTTCATCGCAAGACGAACTTTGCCGCGATCATCAAAGCCCAGCAGTTTTACCCAAACTTCCTGACCTTCTTTTAAAACATCCGACGGATGATTCAGGCGACGGTTTTCGACTTGTGAAACATGCACCAGACCATCGCGCTTGCCAAAGAAGTTAACAAATGCGCCGAAATCGACGATTTTAACCACTTTGCCGCGATAGATAACACCGGCTTCAGGCTCGGCCACGATCGAATTGATCATCTCGTAAGCCTTGGCGATTGAATCAGCATTGGCAGAGGCGATCTTGATGATACCCTCATCGTTGATGTCAACTTTGGCACCGGAAACTTCAACAATTTCACGGATCACTTTACCGCCGGAACCAATCACTTCGCGGATTTTATCCGTCGGGATTTGCATGGTTTCGATGCGTGGTGCGTGGGCCGAAAAATCACCGGCTACGGTCAAAGCGCTGCTCATTTCCTTCAAGATGTGCAGACGCGCATCTTTGGCTTGGGCCAAGGCTTTGTCCATGATTTCAGCAGTGATGCCGCCAATTTTGATGTCCATTTGCAAGGATGTAATCCCGGCTTCGGTGCCCGCAACTTTGAAATCCATGTCGCCCAGATGGTCTTCGTCACCCAAGATGTCAGTCAGGATCGCGTACTCGCCGCTATCTTCCATGATCAGGCCCATGGCCACACCGGCAACCGGTGCTTTCAATGGAACACCAGCGTCCATCATTGACAATGAACCACCACAAACGGACGCCATCGAGGATGAGCCGTTTGATTCGGTGATTTCAGAAACCACACGCACGGTGTAAGGGAAATCGGTGGCGGCAGGCAGCACAGCCTGAAGCGCACGCCATGCCAGTTTACCGTGGCCAATTTCACGACGGCCCACAAAACCAAAACGGCCAACTTCGCCAACCGAATAGGGCGGGAAATTATAGTGCAGCATGAAATTGGACCGGTAAGTTCCGGTCAGCGCGTCGATCATCTGCTCGTCATCGCCAGTGCCCAAAGTGGTGATAACCAGACCTTGAGTTTCGCCGCGTGTGAACAAAGCAGAACCGTGTGTACGGGCAATCAGACCGGTTTCGGAAACGATTGGGCGAACCGTTGTTGTGTCACGGCCATCAATGCGGATGCCGGTTTTCACAACGTCACCGCGCAAGATGCCAGCTTCCAGGCCCTTCATCGCAGAACCCAGATTTTCATCGGCCAACTGATCATCGGTTAACGCAGCCTTGATCACATCACGCGCCGCAGCAACCGCGGCTGTGCGTTCTTGCTTGTCAGAAACCGCAAATGCCTTGCGCATATCTTTTTCGCCAGCTTTGGCAACGGCTTTGGACAGCTCGGAATAATCTGTCGGCGCATAATCAAACGGCTCTTTGGCGCAATCTTCGGCCAGATCAACGATCAGGTCAATCACCGGCTTCAGCTGTTCATGGGCGAAATTAACCGCACCCAGCATTTCAGCTTCGGACAGCTCATAGGCCTCGGATTCAACCATCATCACCGCATCTTTGGTGCCGGCAACAACCAGATCAAGACGCTGCTCAGGATTGTTGCGCAGATCATGCATATCGTCGCATTCGGGGTTCAGGGTGTATTCGCCATCGACAAAACCAACCCGCGCCGCAGCGATCGGACCCATGAAAGGTGCGCCGGAAATTGTCAGCGCAGCCGAGGTTGCGATCATTGCAACGATATCAGGGTCATTCACCAGATCGTGTGACAGAACCGTGCAGATCACCAGAACTTCGTTTTTGAAGCCGGGCACAAACAGCGGACGAATCGGACGATCAATCAGGCGCGATGTCAGGGTTTCTTTTTCTGTGGGGCGCGCTTCGCGTTTGAAAAAGCCACCCGGAACTTTACCGGCGGCGTAATATTTTTCACCATAATGCACAGTCAGCGGAAAGAAATCCTGACCCGGCTTTTGGCTTTTGGCAAATGTCACCGCGCACATAACGCTGGTTTCGCCCAAAGTGGCGATAACGCAACCGTCAGCTTGGCGGGCAATTTTACCGGTTTCCAGTGTCAGCGTTTCTTCGCCCCACTGCATGGATTTTCTTGATTCTTTAAACATATCGTTTCCTAAATTGGCCGCATCGGGCGTATCCCCTGCGTGCCGTTTACATACGGGCCGTATGCCCGTGGCCTGTTTTGCTTACGCTTCACCCCATAGGCCCGGTGGGGAAAACAGCATGGTCGTAGAAGGGTCGTAAAATGCAAGAAACGCCCCGAAAGGCGCAACTTGTGTTCGTTTAGCGGCGTAGACCAAGACGTTTAATCAGATCTTTGTAACGTGCCTCGTCTTTGCTGCGCGCATAGTCCAGCAATTTGCGACGGGTGGCGACCAGTCTCAAAAGACCACGGCGGGAATGGTTATCCTTTTTGTGGGTTTTGAAATGCTCGGTCAATGTCGCAATGCGCGATGATAAAACCGCAACCTGAACTTCGGGTGAACCTGTGTCACCTTCGCCGGTTGCAAATTCTTTCATGATGCGTGCTTTTTCTTCAGTTGTAATCGACATCGGGGTCTCCTTAGTTAGGGTTAATCGGGAAATGGCACAAACCGGGATGTCGTCCAGCAAGGCCCGTGGAGGGTATCGCCTGAAATCAGGCAAGCGCGCGTATAGGGTGAAACGCGGCAAAAGGAAAGCGGTTTTACGGGGATGCGCCGTTTTGCGTGATCATGCCGACGATTTCTTTGGCCCATTGGCCCACGATCGGGATGAAATCAATCTGCGAGAGCGAATAAACCAGCACAGAAACCAAAAGCGTCGCCCCGATCACCGAGCCTAATCCAAAGGCCAGCCCCCGTATAAATTGAAACCCGAGCAGTCGCCAGATAGAATTGTGAATGCGCACAAACCGGTGACCGTTCAGCAGCCGGATTTCGTCCTTCAACGCCTTTAGATCGGCATGAATATCTGGCAATTGATCGGGTTTGTTTTCACTCATACTCACCAGCTTACCACAATTTTGGCTGCACCACATAGGCAATATAAAGCGGGTGTTTTGGATGGCCCGCTTTGCTTAAACCCAAATGATAAAGCGGCAAATTTGTCGCGCGCATAACCGCCTCGACAGCCGGTCCGCGGTTCAGATGCGCGCCATTTGTGCCCCACCCGCAAATGATCTGATCGGCCCAAAGACAGCCGCCCGCAATCGCCGCATCATTTTCAGGCCCGACCGGATCGACAGCGGCGCGCATTTTGCGCGGATCCGTGTCGCGCCAGGCGAATATATTGGCAACCTGAAAAGCGCCAAACCCCAATGTGCGGGCCCGGCGCTCGCAACGCTCGACCGTGGGGTCATTTTGCACCTCGGTTGCAGTCGACGGATTTAGCATGACGAAAAATGCTTTCTTTCCTTCAGGCTCCCAAATTCGGGTCAGCGAATAGCGATATTTTTCACAATCGGAATAAACCGCCGTGGAATGCGCGTCGCCTTTTTGATGGCTTCTGGCAATCATTTTGCCGCCCTACTCGCCATACGGAATCCAGATATTTTTTACCTCGGTGGCTTGGGCCAAAAACTCACGACCCTCGCCCGCAGGTCCAAACCAGTCACGACTGCGAGCATTGTTAACCCATGTCCGTTTCAAATTACTGGCCGATGCGCGCTCGATTTGCGCCGACAGATCCGTCGATGAAAAACTCCAGAGCGCATCAATATCCATATGCCCCGCCATTGTTTTTGCCAAAGCCGCATGTTCGCCGGTTAAAATATTCACCACCCCGGGCGCAACATCCGATGTGTCCAGCACCTGATAAAAATCGGTCGCCGCCAATGGCCCAACCTGACTGGCCGCCAAAACGCAGGTATTGCCCATCGCAATCACGGGGGCCATCACCGAAATCAGGCCCAGCAACGGTGCCTCGTCCGGGCAAAGCGCACCGATCACCCCGACAGGTTCTTTCATCGCCAAAGCAATGCCGCGGATTGGCACCCCGTGCGCTTGGCCGTCATATTTATCAGCCCACGCGCCATAGGTGAACAGGCGTGAAATGCTGGCCTCGACTTCGGCTTTGCCATCATTTTTGCCGCTCATCCGGTTCAAACGTGCGGCAAATTCATCGGCCCGTGCCGACAGGTTTTCAGCGATGTAATAAATGATTTGCGCGCGTAAATGCCCTGTGGTTTTAGCCCAGCCCTTGGCGGCATGTGCGGCCTCGACGCCGCCGCGCACATCTTTGCCGCTGCCATTGCCAACATGACCCAACAGCGCACCCTTGGGCGAGAAAACGGCCGTTGAATAACCGCTGTCAGGCCGCGCCTGTTTGCCGCCGATATACATTTTAGCCGTGCGGTCAATGCCACTGATCGTTGCAGATTTAGGGGCGGCTACAGCGCTGGCAGCCTTCAACGGTTTGTTGGCCGTTTTGATTTTGGTGTAAGCGCCCAACCCCTCCCAGCCGCCTTCGCGCCCAAAGCCGCTTTCGCGCACACCACCAAATCCGGCGGCCGCATCAAACAGGTTGGCGGCATTAACCCAAACAACCCCCGCCACCAGCTTGGGCGCAATGCCCAGCGCAAGGTTTATATTCTCGCTCCAAACGCTGGCCGCCAAGCCGTATCGGGTGTTGTTGGCCAGCTGCACAGCCTCGGCCGGAGTGCGAAATGTGGTGGCGCAAAGCACAGGCCCGAAAATTTCCTCTTGCATCAACATCGCCGAAGAATGCAGGCCGGTGATCAGCGTCGGCGGGTAATAACAGCCGTTATCGGGCAGGCTGCATTTGGCCTGATAAACCACGCCTTCAGCGCCGCCTTTGGCTACCATTTCAGCAATCATATCGCGCTGCACCGGATCAACCAGCGCACCGATATCGATGCATTTATCCAGCGGATTTCCGATGCGTAAACCATCCATCCGAAGCCGCAATTTGGTGTAAAACAGCTCGGCTATGCCCTCTTGCACCAACAGGCGCGATCCGGCACAGCAAACCTGCCCCTGATTGAACCAGATCGCATCGACCAACCCCTCAACCGCGCTGTCAATATCGGCGTCGTCAAAAACGATATAGGGTGATTTTCCGCCCAATTCCAAGCTCAGCGCCTTGCCCGATCCTGCGGTTGCTTCGCGGATTTTGCGCCCGACGGTGGTCGATCCGGTAAAGGCAATTTTGTTGATATCAGGGTGATTGACAATCATTTCACCCACGGTGCCATCGCCCGTCACGATGTTCACCACACCTTTGGGCAGCCCGGCTTCGACGCAGATTTCGGCAAACAAAAGCGCGGTTAACGAGGTGTATTCAGCCGGTTTTAAAACGCAAGCATTGCCCGCCGCGATTGCCGGCGCAATTTTCCAGGCCAGCATCAACAGCGGAAAATTCCACGGGATGATCTGACCGCAAACACCCAGCGGTTCAGCGTCGGGCAATTCCGACGACATCAGTTGCGCCATGCCGGCGTGATAATAAAAATGGCGTGCCACCAAAGGGATATCGATATCACGGCTTTCACGGATTGGCTTGCCGTTGTCCAGCGTTTCCAAAACCGCAAAAAGGCGCGCGTTTTTTTGCACCAGACGCGCAATGGCATAAAGCACTTTGGCACGTTCATGATCAGACGTGCGCGCCCATTTTTTCTGCGCCTTTGCAGCGGCGGTAACAGCGGTATCCACATCTTCGTTGCTGGCCTGTGTAATCAATGCCAGCACATCGCCCGTTGCGGGGTTTTTGTTCTCGAACCCATCGTGATGATCGGTAAATTCCCCATCAATAAACTGGCCCATTTTGCTGCCGCGATCTACAATCCAAGCCAAGGCATCAGACGCATTTTCCGGTGCTGGGCCGTAGTCCATGCTTTCAAATATATCTTTAACATTCATTGGTTTATCCTATTGCATGGCGGTATGAGGCGGAATAATTTCCGGTGACATAATGTTCAAGTTGGCGTTCCAAGTCACCAAGTAGTGATGACGCACCAAAGCGGAACATTTTCGGAGTAAGCCAAGCATCGCCCAGCTCATCCTTTAACAAGGCCAGATAGGTCACAGCATCCTTGGCCTTGGAAATTCCGCCCGCTGGTTTATAGCCAACACGAAGACCGGTGCGCGCATGATAATCGCGGATGGCGCGCATCATCACAAGGCTGACAGGAAGCGTGGCATTCACCGGCTCTTTGCCCGTCGAGGTTTTGATGAAATCAGCCCCCGCCATCATACAGGTCAGGCTGGCGCGGGCTACATTTCTCAGGCTGCCCAGCTCGCCTGTGGCTAAAATAGCCTTGACGTGCGCATCGCCGCAAGCCTCGCGGAATTCACGCATCTCGTCATAAATTGCCTGCCAGTTTCCAGTCAGCGCATGGCGGCGCGAAATTACGATGTCAATTTCCGAGGCCCCCGCCTGCACGCTTTGCTTTATCTCTTGAACACGCAGCTTAAAAGGGGACAGGCCCGCCGGAAATCCCGTTGATACCGCCGCAACCGGCACATTGGATCCGGCAAGCGCATCACGCGCGGTGCCAACCATATCGTGGTAAACACAAACGGCGCCGGTGGTAATCTGGCTGATACCCAAGGCATTTAATATATCTTCGCGAACGGGGTTTCGGGCTTTGGCGCACAACCGGCGCACGCGATTAGCCGTGTCATCGCCCGCCAATGTGGTTAGATCGATACAGCTTATTGCTTTCAACATCCAGGCCGCCTGATATTCTTTTTTAACCGCGCGCCGACCGGGTAACGAATCTGTGCGCCTCTCGATCGCCGAGGTATTGGCCTGCGCGCCCATCGTCCATTCCAGATCAAAACCCATGGGTTGGTTTCGTGGTTCGCGCAACTGGGGCAGGCTTGCCGTTTTGATAGAGGTGGTGTCAGGCTGCGTTGTTGTATTCACTGATATAGCTCCTTTGAGCCGGGAATTTCTCCGGTCATTCGAGCAGAGTATTCTGCAAATTACTGCAAATGGTCAAGCCGCTATAGCTTTAAAAAATAGGGATCATATTTACGCCAATAATCCTCTAAATCACGGGCCTTTGTGCCATAGCCTCCAACAGCAGCCATCCCGAACAAATCGGCCGAAACCAGTGCCGCCAAACGATACGCTTGTTCAGAACGCTCACAAGCAGGGCTATCATAATTAAAACTTTCCTCAATTGCATTTGCGGCAGCGACCAATGTAAAACACACTTGCAGGCCTTCAACATAGTGCCATCGACGCACAAGTTCGCGTGTCACTACCTTCCATCCATCATCGCCATCAAATAAAGTAGTAATCGCGTAGTGGATCATCTCGTCTATTTGTTTAATATCCATAACCAACTTAGAAACACCCAAATTCAACTGAAAAAGAACTACCCCTGCATTATTAGTGCAAAAAAGTTAAAGAATGGAGTTATGCCCAAAAGTTGCTGACGCTCTGATCAGGCGGCGTTTTGATGTTGCTT
>CAYSBD010000041.1:0-18047 GCA_964429175.1 uncultured Marinosulfonomonas sp. | reverse complement strand
TCATCGCCCGCACTTAGCAGGCTCCAGAATGTCGATGAAATCGCGCCCATGCCCGAACTGGTGAACAACGCCGCCTCGGCCCCTTCCAGAATTGCCAGACGTTTTTCCAAAACCGTAACACCCGGATTGCCCGAGCGGTGGTAAATATAACCCTTGGAATCACCGGAAAACAGGCGGTGACCTTCATCGGAATTTTCAAATGTGTAGGTCGAGGTCAAAAACAGCGGCGGGTTCAGCGCGCCGTGATATTGCAGCGGATCATAGGCGTGGTGAATGGCGTTTGTGGCAAAGCCAACGGGGCTGTTACGGCGGGTGGAATCGGTCATAGGGTTTTCCTGCTTTGTAAAGCAGTAATCCATCTGTAGGAATTTAGCCTGCAAGTATTGCGAGAAACCACAAGCTTTTACAACTAGCAAGTATTACAGCGTTACGGGTGGCTGTGCCGCTTTAAACGGAGGGCTGCGTTACCTTGGTAAGGCTCTTGACTTAGGCCCGCTGCTGACCAATGGATGTGTTATGAAACCGACAGATTGCCCAACCCCCAGCCTGGCCGAAGCCACCCGCATTTTCGCGCGCATCGGTCTGCTGTCATTCGGTGGCCCCGCCGCCCAGATTGCTGTGATGCACCGCGAATTGGTCGAGCAACGCCCATGGCTAACCGAGCAGCAATTCCTGAACGCGTTGTCATTTTGCATGCTGCTGCCCGGTCCCGAAGCCACCCAGATCGCCACCTATGCCGGTTGGCGGCTGCACGGGGTTAAAGGCGGGCTGATTGCCGGTTTGTTGTTTGTGATTCCGGGTGCCGTGGTGATGATGGCATTGGCGGCGGGCTATGTGCTTTATGGCGATGTTGCCTGGGTTGCGGCGCTGTTTGTCGGCATCAAGGCCGCGGTTGTGGTGATTGTAATCGAGGCGCTGTTGCGGGTGGCCAAAAAGGCGCTGCACGGCCGCGCGCATTGGCTGATTGCGGCGCTTTCCTTTGTTGCGATTTTCTTTTTCAACCTGCCTTTTCCGTTGATTATCGCGATGGCCGCGTTTTACGGATATCTAAGCCAGCGCAGCACCGGTGATCCCCCGCCCCGCCCCAAAGGCGCCAATCCGTTTCGCACAATCGTGATTTGGCTGACAATCTGGTGGCTGCCGGTGGCCGTGCTTTGGGCGGTTGGCGCAACGTTTTTAACCCAGATCGGCCTGTTTTTCGGCAAACTGGCCGTTGTCACCTTTGGCGGGGCCTACGCGGTGCTGGCCTACATGGCCCAAGCCGCGGTTTCGCAATATGGCTGGCTGACGACACCGCAAATGATGGACGGGCTGGGCTTGGCCGAAACCACGCCGGGGCCTTTGATCTTAGTCACGCAATTTGTCGCCTTTCTGGCAGGCTTTGGCTATCACGGGATGGCGATGGGTTTTGCAGCCGCCACATTGGCGCTTTGGATGACGTTTGTGCCCTGTTATTTATGGATATTCACCGGCGCGCCCTATATCGAATGGATCGCGGCACGCCCCCGTTTGCGCGGGGCATTATCGGCCATCACAGCGGCGGTGGTCGGGGTGATTTTAAAGCTGTCGCTCTGGTTTGGCCTGCATGTGTTTTTTGCCGATGTCAGCACGGTTAAACACGGCCCGTTAACCTTGTTCAGCCCGGATTTGGCCTCGCTTGACTGGCGGGTCGTGGTTTTGGCGCTGCTATCGGGGCTGATGATTTTGCGCCTGAAACTGGATTTATTGCTGGTGCTGTTTTTAGTTGCACTGGCTGGTTTGGGCCTGTCATATATTTGAAAAAACAGCGTTTCCTTTCTTTGGTGAACGCCTTATGAATGGCCATGATTTACCAAAGGGGCCGCTAGATGTCTGAAATAATTGATTACCCAAATCTGATGCACCGCGCCATGCGCCGCCTGATCCGCGAGGTTCTAGAGCAAATCGCCAAAGACGGTTTACCCGGCCAGCATCATTTTTTCATCAGTTTCGATACCAACCACCCCGATGTTGAAATCGCCGATTGGTTGTCGGACCGCTACCCAAATGAAATGACAATCGTGATACAGCACTGGTTTGATAATCTGGAAATCACCGGTGACGGCTTTGCAATTACGCTTAATTTTGGCGACAATCCAGAGCCGCTTTATATTCCTTATGATGCGATCCTGACATTTGTGGATCCGACGGTTGAATTTGGTTTGCGCTTTGAAACAAACGAAGACAGCGAAGAAGACAGGCTGGCCACGCCCGGTGCGGCATTGATAACAACCAAAGATGCCACGAAAGATGCTGGCAAAGATGCCGATGAGGCCCCGATGGCTGAAAACGTTCCCCAGGACGACAGCCGCAACGATGGCGAAGTTGTCAGTCTTGATAGTTTTCGCAAACCTTAGGCCAGCCGCCTGAAACGCGACGACCAACAAAAGGAATCCCCATATGTCCCAAACCCGCACAGAAACCGATAGTTTTGGCCCATTAGAAGTGCCGTCCGATAAATATTGGGGCGCACAAACCCAACGTTCGTTGATGAATTTCCCGATCGGTTGGGAAAAACAGCCCATCGCAATTGTGCGCGCCTTGGGCGTGGTCAAACAGGCTTGCGCGCAGGCCAATATGGCGCTTGGCAAGCTGGATGATGAAAAAGGCACGGCAATTATCGCGGCCGCAGCCGAGGTGGTGGCCGGCAAATTTGATGATAATTTCCCGCTGGTGGTTTGGCAAACCGGATCCGGCACCCAATCAAACATGAACGCAAACGAGGTGATCGCCAACCGTGCAATTGAAATTCTGGGCGGTGAAATTGGCAGCAAAAATCCGGTGCATCCCAATGATCACCTGAACATGGGCCAGTCATCAAATGACACATTTCCCACCGCCATGCACATTGCCACCGCCACCACCGCCCATGAAGTTTTGCTGCCCGGTCTAGAAAAACTGCACGCGGCCCTGTCAGATAAAGTGCAGGAATTTCAAGGCATTATCAAAATTGGCCGCACCCACACCATGGATGCAACACCGCTTACTCTGGCACAGGAATTTTCCGGCTATGTGCATCAGGTCGCCATGAGCATCGAACGCATCAAGGGCGCGCTGGGGCGAATTTACGAGCTGGCTCAGGGTGGCACGGCTGTTGGCACCGGCCTAAACACACCGCCGGGCTGGTCCGAAATGGTGGCGCAAAATATGGCGCAAATCACCGGCCTGCCCTTTATTACCGCCCCCAATAAATTCGAGGCGCTGGCGGCCCATGATGCCATGGTCGAAATTTCAGGTTCTTTGAAGACGGTGGCCTCGTCGCTTTATAAAATCGCCTCCGACATCCGGTTTTTAGGTTCTGGCCCGCGTTGTGGTCTGGGCGAGCTGATGTTGCCCGAAAACGAGCCGGGATCATCAATTATGCCGGGCAAGGTAAATCCGACCCAGGTCGAGGCCTTAACCCAAGTTTGCATTCATGTGATGGGCAATGATGCGGCCGTGGGTTTTGCCGGGTCCCAAGGGCATTTCGAGCTGAATGTTTACAAACCGATGATGGCCTATAATGTGCTGCAATCCATGCAATTGCTGGGCGATGCGACGACCACATTTACCAAAAATTGCGTGGTCGGAATTGCGGCCGACAAGGTGCGCATTGATAAACTGATGCGCGAAAGCCTGATGTTGGTTACCGCACTGGCGCCCGAAATCGGCTATGATAACGCAACCAAAGTCGCCAAAACGGCGCATAAAAACGGCACTACCTTAAAGCAAGAAGCGATTGCGTTGGGCTTTGTTGACGAGGCGACATTCGAGCGTGTTGTGCGCCCCGAAGATATGATTGGACCAAAAGGCTGATGGCTGAAATTTTAAACCTGAACCGCTTGCGCAAATTGCGTGCGCGCGATGAAGAACGACGCGAAGCGGATGCCAATTCGGTGAAATTCGGTCAGACCAAAGCCGGAAAAATCGCCTTGGCGGCGCGGGGCGAAAAGGCCCGAAAAATGCTGGATCAGCACAAGCTGGACGAGGAATGAATGCGCGGCCGAAAAAGCATTCTCTGACCCTGAAGGGGCATCGCACCAGTGTTTCTTTGGAAGATGCATTCTGGCAAGCCTTTCGCGATATCGCCGCCGAGCGTGGCCAGCCGATTAACGTATTGGCCGCCGAAATTGATGCCGCGCGCGGGATGGAAGCGGGCCTTGCCTCTGCGATCAGGCTGTTCGTTTTGAATTATTACCGTTCTAAATCAAGTCACTAGAACCTTATCTTCATCTTCGGTTCGTGGCGTAAGCTTCAACCATATCCCGTCTTTGGAACGCAATGTCAGATGCGCGATCGGAACGGCCGGCCGCTCTTTAACCAGCTCGAACTTAAAGGCGCGCACCAACATTGACAAAATCAGCGGTCCCTCGAGCATCGCAAAGCCCGAGCCTGGACAAACCCGCGGGCCGGCCGAAAACGGAATATAGGCGTCGCGCATCGACTTCTTGCCCTCTTTGGTTTTGAAACGGGTCGGATCAAATTCATCGGGGCGATCCCAGATTTTATTGTGACGCTGCAAATGCCAGGTGCTGATGATCACCTGATTGCCCTTTTTAATCTCGCGCCCACGAAATTTAACCGGACAGGATGCTTCGCGCACCGTTGCCGGAACCGGCGGGTAAAGCCGCATGGTTTCGCGAAACACATCACGCGAAATGCGCAGTTTACTAACGGCCGAAAAATAAGGGATTTTTGGATCAATCACCGCAAGCGCCTCATCGGCAAGTTTGTCCTGCCACTCGGGGTAAAGCGCCAACATATAAAGCGACCACGCCAAAGCAGACGCGCTGGTTTCATGGCCGGCTAAAAAGAAAATCGCCACCTGATCGACCATTTCCTCGGTGTCGAAACACTCGCCGGTTTCAGGGTCCGGCGTCGTCATGATTTTGGTGGCCAGATCATCGGGTGCGGTGCCTGAATCAATTTCTTGGCGACGTTTTTCGGTAATCTGGCGGATCAGGCCACGGATCACTTTGGCGGTTTCTTTGCTGCGTCTGGTCTTGAATTTCGGTAGCCATTTCTGGTTTGGAAAAAACGTGGACATATTTACCAAAGGCATCGCGCGTTGGTAATCCTTGAATTCCTCAAACACACCGGCCGCGGTTTCATCGGTGATCGGGAGCGAAAACAGCGTGCGGAAAATCACATCGGCCGCCACATGCGAAGTCATGCTCTCGACCTCGATCGGCTCTTGATTTTCCTGCTCTTGCAAACGCTCGACCGCAGCCACAGCCGAATCCCACATCTTTGGAAACACCTCGCGCAAACGCCCGCCCTCAAAAGCCGGATCAACAATGCGGCGTTGGTGCAGCCAGTCTTCGCCACTGGACAGAAATAGTGAATTGCCAAGCAGCGATGACAAACCGCCACGAATCCGGCTGGATTTCGGGAAGGTTGTCAGGCTCTCGTTCAGCACAGTTTTGACCAGATCGGGCTGATTTACCATGAAGGTGTGAAAAAACGGGACTTTGAATTCTGCCATCCATGCCCCGTATAAATGTTCGGGTTGGGCCGATAAAATATCGTGGCGGAACAATTTGGCATGCTTCCAGAGCGATGCTTTTCTGGGTCGCGATTTGGGTTTTGGGGGCAAAACAGTCATGGAGAAACCGATGTAAATGGCGAGGCGGCAACATCAATCCGCGATTTTGATGCGGCCCTCTGATGATAACGCGATTGCAGGGTTTCCCCGCCTGCCGTGATTTTAAAATAGTCGTAATCGCCCGGTCTGTCAAAGGCGCACATGTATTGAAAATGCAGTCTGAAAAACTTCCAACGCAGCTCGGCCCAACGCGCGGGCGACAGGGTTTGGGTGAAGGCCGCCGAAATAACTAGCGGCCAAAGTTTATTTTCAGGCGCAACACCGGAAACGGCCACGGGATCACACAGCGCAAAGGCACAGCCATCGCCCGGAGCGGTGACATCCAGCCAGAACAGCTCCTCGCGGGTGGATAAATATCGCAGATCGGCGCGTAATTTATAGGCTTTGGGCAAAAATGACACCATCGGCACCACTTGGCCAAGCGTTAAAAATGCCAGCTTCGGAGTATCCGAAGCAACACGCCCGGAGCGGATCAAATCGGCCAACACCGAGACACCGATATGGGCGCCGGATGAATGGCCGACCACCAGAACTTCGTCAACATCGCTGTTTAAAGCCGCGGCAATTTCATCGCCAAATTCGGCCATACGGGCCAGTAATTCGGGCGTATCTTGGCCTTTTGAACGGGCCGAATAAGCGTAATCATGCATCAGATAATAGGCGAGCAATTTGTTATCAATGCGCCTAAACCACCGTAAAACCACAACAATAACCGCCAACGCGGCGGACCATGCCAGCAAGCGTGCGATCAAGGGCCAGTCAACTACGGACATCACCGCGTATGCCAGCAATGCGCCAACAAACCATGCCAATAAAACCGCCGCCAGCAATTGCAATGTCAGCATGATAATCGGGTAAAGCGCGGCAATCACCGGCCCCTTTCGCAACCACATCAGGCGGCGCAAAGCACCTGATGCGATGTAGGTCCATGCCGTTTTGGCCAGCACAAAATAGGTTTGCGCGATGTTCAAATCCATTGATGTTTTAACAATATCAGACCAGACCAGCACCTTGAAATCAGCCTGCGCCGGAACGCCATCAATGCAGGTATTTACCTGCCAGCCGTAATGCGCGCCTTTGTCTTTGGCCGGTTTCTGCGCCGATAAATGCAGATCATAACCGGAAATTTCGGCCTGCATTCCGCCTTGCTTGCGATAAAGCTCGCGATAACGACGCGGATGCATAGGGTCATAGCCCGGAATGTAAAACACCCGGCGCTTCTGGACTATTTTGCTCGATACCTGCATATCAACAACTGCTCTCATTACCGTTAATATATTATTACAATAAACCGGTTAGCAGCGCAAATAGGCAAAAATATGACCTAACCCAAGGTTTGAAACACAGGGAATGCATTGAGCAGCCAATTTGAAAACAGGGTGAACTGCCCCGTCATCATCATTAAACCGATGGTCCACAGCATCAACCCCATCACCCGCTCAACCCGTTCGGTGTGGCGTTTCATCCAGTTCATCAAACCCGACAATCTAGGGAAAAAAGCCGCGACCAGCAAAAACGGGATGCCCAGACCAAAGGCATAAACCCCCAGCAAAACCGTGCCGCGCATGGCCGATCCCTCAAGGGCCGCCATCGACAGGATCGTGCCTAAAATCGGGCCTAAACACGGCGTCCAGCCAAAGGCAAAGGCAAGACCTAAAACATAGGCCCCAAAGATAGAGCCACCTTTGCCACCGACATCAATCCGCGCCTCGCGGTCCATAAAACCAATGCGGTAAATGCCCAAAAAATGCACGCCAAAAACCATCACCACCGCACCGGCACCAATGACAAACCAATCCTGATTCTGCAAAAAGAACTGCCCGAACATAGACATGGTAAAGCCAAGCAGTAAAAAAACCGTTGACAGCCCCAAAACAAAAGCCGCAGCAGCACCAATCGGACGTTTTCGCACCGTGCCATCCTTGCCTGACATTTCGTTCATGGTAATCCCGCCCATATAGGCCAGATAGGGGCCGACAACCGGGAACACACAAGGCGACAAAAACGACAAAAGCCCCGCCGTCAGCGCCACAAGCATCGCGGGCATCAGGCTCGCGTCAAAGATTTCAATGCCAAACATATCTGCGCCTTTTTAGTTGTTCAGTCTTGTTTATGTCATTCCCGTGCCAAGGTCACCAGACGAAATATCACATTTTCGTGGACAGGGCTCCACTGTCGACTTATCCAACAGATATGGATTGGGATGAAGAAATTGACGCCATCGGGCTGCTGTGCCCCCTGCCCGTGCTAAAGCTGCGAAAACGGCTAAAGGCGCATGTTGGCGGGGCTGTTGTGCGGCTGTTGGCCGATGATCCGGCCGCGGTGATTGATGTGGCGCATTTTTGCAATGAAGCAGGGCATGAATTGCTGGCTGAAACCCGAACCGATCTGGGGCGCGCCTATCTTGTGCGCAAAGGTTAAGGCCCGTTAAAAAATATGCCGGCTGAAATTAATCAGCCGGCATATTTTCATTTTATCTGGTTTGGTTCTAACGTCCCAAAGACCACCAGCCTTTTTTCTTGGGCGTGTCCGATTTTGTATCGGCTTTTGGCTCAGGCGCAGGCTTTGGCGCGGCTGGTTCTGGTTTGGCAACCGGCGCATTTACGGGCGCATCTTCTTTTGCCAGAGCCGGTTTTTCAACCGCATCTGCAACCTTGTCCTTTTTCACCGCCGGTTTGCGCCGAGTGCGTTTTTTGGCTGCCGGTTTATCTGCTTTAGCCGCATCATCCGCCGAATCCACGTCCTTGGCCACATCATCCTTGGCTGTTTTCTTGACAGCAGGTTTGCGCCGGCGCGTCGGTTTTTTCTTCGGCGCATCTTCTGCATCTTTGGCAACAACAGCCTCAGGCACAGCATCGGCCACAACAGCGGCTTCCTCCGAAACTTCCGGTTTTTCATCAGCCTTTTCTGCTGTTTTTTCAGCCGCTTTGGATTTGCTGCTTTTGCGCGGTGCACGTTTGCGCTTGGGTTTTTCTTTGACCTCGACCTCACTCACAACAGGATCGTCGAGCTTGGCATCTTTTACAGTATCATCGCCAGCGGTTTCAGCCGGTTTACTTTCAACATCAGCGTTTTCAGGCTGCTCTTGTGCCGCACCGTTTTCCTGATCCTGCGCCTGATCCTGTGTTTGATCTTGTGCACCATTCTCATCGCCAGAACGACGACGACGACGGCGACGACGACGGCGTTTTTTCGGCCCTTGCTCGGCTTTACCACCGGGTTCTTCACCCGTGACAGGCAAGTTGTCATTTTCTTCAACCTCGGCCCCGGATTCGGCGGCCTTGTCAACGCCGCTCATGATGGCAGCATCGGGCGATACCAGCGCGGCAACCTTCTTGACCACACGGCTGGCGGTCTTGAATTTTTCAATCGAAAAATCAGGGCTGACCAAAACCGGATCGGCCTCGATGCGCACGGCCATGCCATAACGGGCCTCGAGCCGGGCCAAATGTTCACGCTTGGAGTTGAACAAATAGTTAACGATGCCAACCGGCGCTTTTAGCAGCAATTCGCGCGAACGTTTGCGGGTGCCTTCCTCTTCCAATTGACGCAAAATCGACAGCGATAAATTTTCATCCGAGCGGATCAATCCGGTGCCGTGACAATGGGCGCAAGGCTTGGTGATAGCCTCGATCATGCCCGGACGCAGGCGTTGGCGCGACATTTCCATCAAGCCAAAACCGGAAATACGACCCACCTGAATACGGGCACGATCATCTTTCAAGCGATCCTTGAGACGTTTTTCAACCGCGTTATTGTTACGCCGCTCGTCCATATCAATGTAGTCAATCACGATAAGTCCGGCCAAATCGCGCAGACGCAGCTGACGCGCGACCTCGTCCGAGGCCTCGAGATTGGTTTTTAGCGCGGTTTCCTCGATGCTGCCCTCTTTGGTGGCACGCCCCGAATTCACATCAACCGCCACCAGCGCTTCGGTGACATCAATCACGATGTAGCCGCCGGATTTCAGCTGCACGGTCGGGTTGAACATGCCGCCCAGATAGGTTTCGACCTGATAACGGGCAAAGAGCGGCATGATGTCGTGATAGTTTTTTACGTTTTTGGCGTGGGACGGCATGATCATTTTCATGAAATCCTTGGCCACACGGTAACCGGCCTCGCCTTCAATCAGAACCTCGTCAATATCGCGGTTATAAAGATCGCGGATCGAGCGTTTGATCAAATTGCCTTCTTCATAGATTTTGGCAGGCGCGTTGGATTCCAGCGTCAGCGAGCGGACCTGCTCCCACAGGCGCTGCAAATATTCGTAATCGCGGTTGATTTCGCTCTTGGTGCGTTTGGCACCGGCCGTGCGCACAATCAATCCGGCGCCCTGCGGCACTTCGATTTCGCCGGCGATGGCCTTTAGTTTTTTGCGGTCAACCGCGTTGGTTATTTTGCGCGAAATGCCACCGCCGCGTGCGGTGTTCGGCATCAAGACACAGTAACGTCCGGCCAGCGACAAATATGTGGTCAGGGCCGCGCCCTTGTTGCCACGTTCTTCTTTGACAACCTGCACCAGCAGGATTTGGCGAACCTTGACAACTTCCTGAATTTTATAACGCCGCGGACGCGGTTTTCTGGGGGGGCGGATGTCTTCGGGCGCATCATCATCGGCAACGGATTCAATGCGCTCGTCCTTGTCGGACGCCTGCAAAGGGGCGTCATCATCGTCTTCATCATGCGCCTCGTCAGCGGCATCGTTTTGATCCGGCTCATCATTATTTGCAGTATCTTCTTGGGCCTGAACCGCATCATCCGGCTGATCATCGGCCTGATCACCGGTCCGATCATCGGCCTGTGGCGTTTCAACCGGCGTTTCGCCAACCATCTCCATCGGCGAGCTGCCTTCGATCGACATCTCGCCGCCATCATCCAGATCAACCACATCCATGCCGGAAACGCTTGGGGTTTGGGCGTCTTTCAACTGAACGGCGTCATCTGACTTAACATCTTGGGCTTTGGTTTCGGTAGCTTTCGAGCGCCCACGCCCACGACGGCGTTTTGGTTTGGGATTTTCGTCCTCGGCGGCCATTGCCTCGGCATAAGCGCGTTCTTCTTCCAACAGCGCCTGACGATCGGCTACCGGAATCTGGTAATAATCCGGATGGATTTCGGAAAAAGCCAAAAACCCGTGCCGGTTGCCGCCATAATCAATAAAGGCCGCCTGCAACGAAGGCTCGACCCGGGTTACTTTTGCCAGATAAATATTGCCAGCCAGCTGGCGTTTGTTTTCAGATTCAAAGTCAAATTCCTCGACCTTGGTTCCGTCAACCACCACAACGCGGGTTTCTTCCGCGTGGGTGGCATCGATAAGCATTTTTTTAGCCATGTTCTCTCTTTGCACCGCAACATGCGTGGCACGACCCCAAGATCAGGGAGCGGACGACGTAAATGTCGGGGGTGTCTTTTTAGGGCAGAGCAGGATGCGTCAGGCAGGCAAAGGTCGGCCAAATCGGCCCCTGTCGTCTGCTCTGATAGTCGCTCGCATCTCATCCGCGTTTCTATTTTCCGAACGCTTAAAACGCTCTCATACAAAACCCGGCCAAGTGTGGCTGGGCAAATTACCGGTCTTGCGACCCAATCGGTCTGTTCTGCGAGGCTAGGATTTCTGCTTGGCCACAAGAACAGCGAAACTTTTATTGGCAACTCTGCCGCTGTTTAGCAGGCTGCCTTAGATGACACATATGCAGGATCGGGGGTGAATTACAATGGGGAAAATGCCGCGGTTGGTGCGAAATCTGGTTTAATCTGAAAATGGTCGCGCCAAAGGCAGAGAGATTCTATGCCTCTGGCGGGGATATTTGTAGAACAATAATAAGGCGTTAGAGGTAATCTGAACGCGAAAGGCCG
The DNA here is from genome assembly GCA_964429175.1 of uncultured Marinosulfonomonas sp. Classification (GTDB taxonomy): domain Bacteria; phylum Pseudomonadota; class Alphaproteobacteria; order Rhodobacterales; family Rhodobacteraceae; genus Profundibacter. The sequence continues at coordinate 6,592 of CAYSBD010000041.1, read as the reverse complement.
TATTTGGCCATCTTTTCGTTCAAGGTGCGGCGCGGTAGGCACAGCTCCTCCATTACACTGACGATGCTGCCCTTGTGGCGACGCATCGTGTTGTCGATCAACATGCGCTCAAAGGCCTCGACATATTCTTTTAACGGCTTGCCATCGGTGGTCATGACCGGCTGGATTTCGTCATCATCGCTCATTAGCAAGCTGGCGATCGTGCCTGAACCACGCCGGTTTTGCAGCACTGCACGTTCGGCTACGTTGATCAGCTGGCGGATGTTTCCCGGCCACGGGGCTTGCAACAGTTGGGCGGCTTCCTGGGCGGAAACTTCGGGCGCATCACAGCCGTATTCATCGGAAAACTGCTCGGAAAGACGGGCAAATAAGGTCAGGATATCCTCGCCGCGCTGGCGCAAAGGCGGCAGGGTGATTTTCATCGCCGCAAGCCGGTAATAAAGATCGGGGCGCAGCACATCTTCGCAGGTTTTATCCTCGGTTTGCAGGTTGGAAATCGCGGTGATGCGGGTTTCGGCCGGGCTGCCCTGCTCGTTGATATAAGTCAAAAGGCGGGCCTGAAGCGCATCGCTGAGCGCGTCGATATCCTCCAGCACAAGCGTGCCGCCACGGGCCTGCTCGACCAACGGCTGCGTGCCACCATCAAGCATCGGGCCAAACAGGCGGCGGGCCAGATCATCTTCTTCATAAGCCGCACAGGAAACCAGCACAAATTTCTTGCCCGCGCGCGATCCAACCGCATGCAGCGCATGGGCCACCAGCGTTTTGCCCGTGCCGGTTTCGCCATCAATCAGCACATGCCCGTCGGCTTGGCCCAGATCAAGGATATCTTCGCGCAAACGCTCCATCACCGGCGAGGAGCCAATCAGTTTTCGCATCACCGCCGTGCCATCGCCCAACTCACGGCGCAGCGCCCGGTTATCCAGCGTCAAGCGGCGCATTTGAGTGGCTTTTTTGGCCAGCTCGGTCATTTTATCGGGGTTGAACGGCTTTTCCAGAAAGTCATAGGCCCCGACCCGCATCGCCTCGACGGCCATCGGCACATCGCCGTGACCCGTGATCATGATAACCGGCAAACCGCTGTCGATGCTCATCAGACGTTTTAAAAACTGCATCCCGTCCATGCCGGGCATTTTGATGTCGCTGACCACCACACCCGGGTAATCGGCGCCCAGTTTTTTCAACGCCTCCTCGGCCGAGGCAAAGGTTTCGGTGTCAAAACCCGAAAGCGCCAGCCATTGGCTGATCGATCTGCGCATGTCTTGCTCGTCATCCACAATCGCGATTTTCATTGCCTGTGTCATAATGCCTGTGCCATAATATCTGCCTTGCTAATCTACTGTTTCATTATCCATTATCGGCAACTGCACCTGAAATACAGCGCCACCAACCGCCGCATTGCGCGCCATCAGCCGACCACCCAGATCGTTGACGATGCCCGACGAAATGGCAAGCCCCAAGCCAACCCCCTCGCCGGCGACCTTGGTGGTGTAAAAAGGCTCGAATAAACTGTCCAGATCCTCGATCCCTGCCCCGTTGTCGCGCACCGTCAACAGCGCGGTTTCACCGGCGGCCAACAGGATATCAATCTGTGGTTCAGACACGGTTTTGGTGGCATCCAGCGCGTTTCTGAACAGGTTGATTATCACCTGCTCAATGCGCACCCGATCGCCCAGCACCAACACCGGTTCGCGCGGCATGGATTTGCTGATTTCGACATGCCTGATCTTTAGCTGCGGCTCCATCATCGAGAGCGCGGAATTGACCGCATCGCGCATGTCTACAGGGCTAAACACCTCGCCGCCTTTGCGCGCATAGCTTTTAAGCTGCTTGGTAATTGCCCCCATGCGCTCGATCAAATCGTCGATGCGATGAAAGGACGAAACGGCCTCCTCGGGGCGGTTGCGGCGCAGCAATAATCGCGCGCCGGCAAGGTAGGTTTTCATCGCCGACAAGGGCTGGTTCAATTCATGGCTGACAGCGGCCGACATCTCGCCCAAAGCGGCCAGTTTCGAGCTTTGCGCCAAGGTTAATTCGGCCACCTCCAGCTCTTTCTCCGCCTTTTTTCGCTCGGCGACTTCCTGCTGCAAGCGCCGGTTCAATTGGCGAAGATCAGCCGATTCTTTCTGAAAAAACACCGAGCGCAGCTGTGCTTTTCGCGACATCGTGTAAAAACCCAGCGCCAGCAAAATCGCAAACCCCATAATTTCCAGCGCCAACAGCCCGTTCACCCTCTGACGAACCGAGGCATAGGTGGTGAATGTGGTGATCTTCCAGCCCTGAAACGGGATGCGATTTTCCTGCCGGATCACCCCGCCACCCAACAAATCGGGTCTGGCCGACAGGGTCACCCAATCGGTTGTGGTCTGTATTGCGCGCTCAATCGCCGATGGCACCGAGCGCCGCTTTAGCGCCTCTTCTTCTTTCAGGCCGCGCCAGCTGGGTTCGGTCGACAAGATAATAATTCCGGCGCTGTCGGTCACAATCACCGCATCCGAAATCCCCGACCAGCTTTCTTCGAATTTCTTTAAATCCACCTCGACAACAATAACCCCGATCGGGCGCGATGCGAACTCGAGCGTTCTGGAGTAAGTAAATGAAATTGCACGGTTTTCACCTTTGTGCGCGGTGAAAACTGTGTCGCCGGACCGGATCGCATTAACGAAATACGGGTGCGGTTTATGGTTTGATCCCAGCAGGTTACGATTGGACGCTGCCACCACGCGGCCATCGCGATCCAGCAACATCATCGAGGCGGCATCAATTTCATTAATATACGAAATCAGCCGCGCCGAAGTCTGGGCGTGATCGCCAGAATTAAGCGCCCCGATCAGGCCGGTATCACGCGCCAAAAGCTGGGGCACAATCGCGGCGCGGCGCAGCTCGCTTAACAGGTTTCCCGAATAAAGCGTCATGCGTAATTGCGCCCGGTTGCGGGTGTTTTCGGTAAAGCGTTCGGTCAGAAATGAATTGGTAAACCAGACGGTGCCAAAGGCAAACGCCATGAATAATATCAAAGCCACCCGCAGCCCCCAGTTTTCACGGCGGGTTTTCTTGTGGCGGCTTGATGCTGGCTGTTTTATGGGAATGTCGCTGCTCATTTTCACAGTTTACGCGCGAATGACAGATCCCTCAAGTGGTCAGCTGTTAAGCCCTCTGAAAAGCGCCGGTTAGGCCGCGGAAAACGGCTGCGCCATCGGTGCCACCGTGGCCGGCATCGGCGGCGCGTTCGGGGTGGGGCATCATGCCCAGAACACGGCGGTTCTGGCTGAAAACCCCGGCAATACCGGCGATGGACCCGTTCGGATTATCACCGTAAGTAAAGGCGATACGGTCTTGATCTTGCAGCATTTTAACGGTGTCGGCATCGGCGGTATAATTGCCGTCATGATGCGCAACCGGAATCATGATTTGCTGGCCCTTTTCATAGGCCGAGGTGTAATCGCTAGCCGTTGTCACCACGTTTAAAGCCACGGTTTTGCAAATATATTTCAGATTTTCATTGCGCAGCAAAGCGCCGGGCAGCAAACCGGTTTCGGTCAGAATTTGAAAGCCGTTGCAAACCCCGAAAACATAACCACCTGCCTTGGCGTGCTCCACCACAGCGCGGCAAATCGGCGATTGGGCCGCGATCGCACCGCAACGCAAATAATCGCCATAAGAAAATCCGCCCGGAACCCCGATCATGTCCAGACCCTTGGGCAAATCGGCGTCCTTGTGCCAAATCATCGTCACATCGGCACCGGCAGCCTCAAAGGCAACGGCCAGATCACGGTCGCAATTCGAGCCGGGAAAAACAATCACACCAACCTTCATCAGACGATCTCGATCTGATAAGATTCAATCACCATATTGGCCAGCAGTTTTTCGCACATCCGGCTGACGTTTTCGCGGGCAATACCGGCATCGGTTTGCGCCAAATCCAGCTCGATCACCTTGCCTTGGCGCACCGCGTTCACCCCGTCAAACCCCAACGCGTCCAGCGCTTGATGCACGGCCTTGCCCTGCGGGTCTAAAACGCCGTTTTTCAACATTACTGTTACAACTGCTTTCATCATTTATCCCCTAATTTACAAGCGTCGGTTTACCAGATTTGGGCGCATTGCTGGGCAACACCCCAAGGCGGCGCGCCACTTCGGTATAGGCATCGGCCAGATTGCCCAGATCACGGCGAAACACGTCTTTGTCCAGCTTTTCACCGGTTTTCATATCCCACAGCCGGCAGCTGTCGGGGCTAATTTCATCGGCTACGATCAGGCGCTGGAAATCGCCATCATAAACCCGGCCAATTTCAATTTTGAAATCCACCAGTTTAATGCCCACCGCCAGCATCACGCCCGATAGAAAATCATTCACCCGCAGCGCCATCGAAACGATTTCATCCAGCTCTTGCTGGTTGGCCCAACCAAACGCGGCGATATATTCTTCGGGCACCAGCGGATCACCCAATTTGTCATCCTTGTAGGAAAATTCGACAATCGGGCGCGGCAGCTGCGTGCCTTCTTCCATGCCCATCCGTTTACAGATCGAACCGGCAGCCGTGTTGCGCACGATCACCTCCAGCGGAATAATTTCAACCTTGCGGATCAATTGCTCGCGCATATTCAGCCGTTTGATGAAATGGGTGGGAATGCCGATTTGCATCAAACCCAGCATGAAAAATTCGCTAAGCCGGTTGTTCAGCGCGCCCTTGCCATCGATCACTTCTTTTTTTTGGGCATTAAAGGCGGTGGCGTCATCCTTGAAATATTGCACCAGAGTATCAGCGTCCGGGCCTTCATAAAGGATTTTTGCCTTGCCTTCGTATACCATTTTTCCGCGTGCCATGTTTTCTCCGAATGATCAGGGGGCTGCAAAGATGCGCAGCTTTCCCGCGCCCTATACGCCAAAGCCGCCGATCCCGCAAGAACACATACAATAAACTGCGTCGCCTTGCCCCTTGCGGTATGCCCAAATCAACGCCATATCTATTGGGCAAGCGCCGATAAAACGCAGACATTAACGAGGGATGAAATGAACACATTCAAAGATCGCGAAGCCGCATTTGAAAATAAATACGCCCATGACATGGATATGCAGTTCAAGGCCAGCGCCAGAACCCATAAATTGCTGGGCCTGTGGGCGGCGCAAAAGCTGGGCATGACCGGCGATGAGGCCGAAACATACGCAACAGCCGTTGTGATTTCCGATTTAAGCGAACCGGGCCACGAGGATGTGGTGCGCAAGGTAGCGGGCGATCTGGGCGATAAATCCAGCCCCGAGAAAATCCGCAAAAAAATGAACAAGCTGCGCCGGATTGCAAAAGCACAGGTTTTTGACGAAGTTTAGAAAAACAATCATGCCCGCGTTAATCTAAATGAAACGGCCAAAGATTATCACGTTGCTCAACATGATTATGATAAATATTGGTTTGCACCGGATCCCCTTTGCATGGCAAAGCAGGTGGGTAAAGTCGCCGCGCACGGCTGATTATTCTATGAAAGGCCTAATATTATGACAAATGCCCTCGCGCTTATGCTGGCGGATCGTGACTGGATTCTTACCGACGGGGCCACGGGCACCACGCTGTTTAATATGGGCCTTAGTTCGGGGGATGCGCCCGAGTTGTGGAATGTCGAGCACCCCGACAGAATTACAGCGCTTTACAAAGGTGCGGTTGATGCGGGCAGTGATCTGTTTTTGACCAATAGCTTTGGCGGCAATGCAGCGCGCCTAAAACTGCACAATGCCCAAAGCCGGGCGCGCGAATTGTCGCGCATTTCCGCCGAGATCGGCCGCGAAGTCGCCGACACTGCCGGTCGCTCTGTTATTGTGGCCGGATCGGTCGGGCCAACCGGCGAAATCATGGCGCCATTGGGCGAATTGACCCACGAATTGGCGGTTGAAATTTTCCACGAGCAGGCCGAGGGCCTAAAAGAAGGCGGCGCGGATGTTTTGTGGTGCGAAACCATTTCAGCGCCCGAAGAATACATTGCCGCCGCCGAGGCCTTTGCGCTGGCCGACATCGCATGGTGCGGCACCATGAGCTTTGACACCGCGGGGCGCACGATGATGGGCGTGACCTCGGCCGATATGGTGAAAATGGTCGGCAAGCTGAAAAATCCGCCGCTGGCATTCGGGGCAAATTGCGGGGTTGGGTCGTCCGATATTCTGCGGACCGTGCTTGGTTTTTCGGCTCAAGGGCCAGATTTGCCGATCATTTCCAAAGGCAACGCCGGTATCCCGAAATTCGTCGAGGGCCACATTCATTACGATGGCACGCCACAATTAATGGCCGAATACGCCTGCCTTGCGCGCGACTGCGGTGCGCAGATTATCGGCGGCTGTTGCGGCACAACACCCGAACATTTAAGCGCCATGCGCGCCGCGCTTGAAGCACACACAAAGGGGCCGCGCCCGTCTTTGGAAACAATTGCAGAGGCGCTTGGCGGCTTCTCGTCGGCCTCTGACGGCACAGATGGCACCAACCCGCCACCCCGAAAAACCCGGCGTCGCAGCAGGGCTTAGCCCGCGAAACATGTCGGCACCAAAGCAGCGGATGTCGTAATTTACCATCCACAAACTGCGCCGATTTGGCAATCTGGTCAAATAA
>CAYSBD010000040.1:0-18352 GCA_964429175.1 uncultured Marinosulfonomonas sp. | reverse complement strand
TGAACGAGGATTCCGCCTTTGAGGATTTCGTGCCATTTTTTGCCGGTCTGCGGGTGTTCGACCGTAAAGGCAAGGAAGGCAAGGCCAACAACGCCGTGCTGGCCAAGCTGGTCGAGGTTGGCGCGCTGATTGCGCGTGGTCGGGTCAAACACAGTTATCCGCACAGCTGGCGATCAAAAGCGCCGATCATTTTCCGCAATACGCCGCAATGGTTCGTGGCGATTGACAAGGAGCTGAACGATGGCATGGACACGCATGGCAAAACCATCCGCCAGCGCGCCCTGACCGAAATTGACAACGTGAAATGGACGCCGCAAAAGGGGCGTAACCGTCTGTTTGCGATGATCGAAAATCGCCCCGATTGGGTGATGAGCCGCCAACGCGCCTGGGGTGTGCCGCTGTCTTGTTTCATCCGTGATGCGGGCGAGGGCCAAGTGGAATTGCTGCGTGATCCGGCCGTGAATGCGCGGATTGCCGCGGCGTTCCGTGTTGAAGGTGCCGATGCGTGGTTTGCTGACGGGGCGCGCGAACGCTTTCTTGAGGGCGTTGAAAATGCTGATGAATGGGAGATGGTTAGCGATATTCTGGATGTCTGGTTTGATAGTGGCTCGACCCACGCATTCGTTCTGCGTGACCGCCCAGATGGGGCCGAGGATGGCATCGCCGATCTGTATCTTGAAGGCACCGACCAGCATCGCGGCTGGTTTCATTCGTCGCTGTTGCAAAGCTGTGGCACCAACGGCCGCGCGCCCTATCGCGGTGTGTTAACGCATGGTTTTACGCTGGATGCCAAAGGCATGAAAATGTCGAAATCGCTGGGCAACACCATGGTTCCTGAACAGATCACCAAACAATACGGCGCCGATATTTTGCGTCTTTGGGTGGCGCAGGTCGATTTTACCGCCGATCAGCGCATTGGCCCTGAAATCCTGAAAAACGTGGCCGACAGTTACCGGCGCCTTCGCAACACCATGCGCTTTATGCTGGGATCGCTGGCCGATTTTGACGCGGATCAAACCGTGGAATTTGCTGAAATGCCCGAGCTGGAACGCTGGGTGCTGCATCGTTTATCCGAGCTGGATCAGGTGGTGCGCGAGGGCTATGATAAATACGATTTTCAAGGCGTTTTTCAAGCCCTGTTCCAGTTCGCTACCGTTGATCTTTCGGCGTTTTATTTTGATGTTCGCAAAGACGCGCTTTATTGTGACAAGGGCAGTCTGGAGCAACGCGCCGCGCTGAAGGTGCTGGATATTTTGTATGATCGGCTGACCAAATGGCTGGCCCCGATTCTGGTGTTCACAATGGAAGAAGTCTGGCTGCAACGTCACGCGGGCGACGATATTTCGCTGCATTTGTTAGACATGCCGCAAACGCCTACCGCTTGGCGTGATGATGTTTTGGCCGCGAAATGGGCGACGATCCGCAAGGTGCGCCGCGTGGTCACCGGGGCGATCGAAATCGAGCGCACGGCGAAAAACATCGGTGCATCTCTCGAGGCTGCGCCGCTGGTTTATGTTGACCCGGCTACAAAAAAGACGCTGGATAGTGTGGATTTTGCCGAGACCTGCATTACCTCGGATATCGGTGTTGCCACGCAAACCCCGCCAAACGGGGCCTTTGTTTTGCCCGATGATCCGGCTGGAACTGCGGTGGTTTTTGCCAAAGCTAAAGGCGGCAAATGTCAGCGTTGTTGGAAAATCCTGCCCGATGTGGGCAGCCACAGCCACGCAGATGTTTGCGGGCGTTGTGATGCGGTGTTGAAATAATCAGGCGGCAAGCTTGGGGCAAGCCTGCCGCCATGAAACCGGGTGTGTGCTAGTTGGTGCGCACCCAGGCTTCTTGCAGACCGTTTCTGTGATGCACTTCGCGGTAAGCAATTGGTCCGATGCCCGGCGCATACCATGTGGTGCGCAGCCGTTTGCCATCATTGCAGGCGACCACAAAGGCCGGTGTGTCGGCTTTTCCACGGCGCACAACTTCAACGGCTTTGGTGACTTGGCATTGGGTGGTGCGGCTGTGCGTGCGCCCGGTGTGCGACACAGATTCGCGCACATAACGGCCGGTGGATCCGACTTTTAGTGGATAGATCGAGTTGGTCATGCGCACCGTGGCGGTGCCGGTGTGCCAGTTGCGCGAGGTGCCGCAGTTTGACCAACTGGAGGATGGAGAGAACCAATCGGCTGCGCGTGTCCAGCTGCAACCGCCGGTTTCGCGCACTTTTATACCGTGTTTATGGCTGCTTATATTTAGATTAAATCTGCTTCTGTCAATCAGACTTCTGGCCTTGATCGAGCGAAATTCGCTGCTGACCGGCGCTTTGATCGTGGCAATCGGGCCGGTTAGATTTTGTACAACCGGATGGGTTTTTGCACCCGACTGGGAAGCCAGCGCGCCTGTGCTGATCGCGACGCTAAAGGGCAGGGCAACAAGAAGTGTTTTCAGGTGTTTCATTGGCGTATCTCCGAGCTGAAGGCTGACACCACCGTGGTGCCGATACAGGAAGAACGCAGCTTGATGCGATTTATTCCACCGCCAAAGTTTCGCCAGAGTTTTTCACACTTGCTTGCATCCGGTTTGAATTGGCGCAATGATGTTTTATGCCTGTAATATGTTTTGCCAGCCCTGTCGGAATGCTTGTGATTACCGAAGAAAACGGTGCGATTATCCGCGTTGAATGGGGCGATCTGCAGGGTTGCGATGACACTGTTTTGCTGCGGCAGGCCAAAAGCCGGATTGGTGATTATTTCGCCGGCACGCGGGAAAAATTTGATTTGCCGTTGCGGGTTCATGGCTCGGATTTTCAGCGTGCTGTGTGCGATGCGATGCTGGAAATTCCTTTTGGCGAAACAGTGACTTACGGAGATATCGCTAAATCCCTGAATGTGCCGGCCCAAACCGTTGGTCAGGCCTGTGGCGGCAATCCGATTCCGCTGCTTATTCCATGTCACCGTGTGTTGGGTGCCAATGGTCTGGGCGGGTTTTCGGGCGGCGGTGGCGGACAAAACGGCATTGAGGTCAAAGTGAAACTGCTGCGCCATGAACGGGCCGCGGGGTTGTTGATTTAACGCTGGATTAAGTTGGAAATCATTTGACCTTGCGCAAATAACGCGTCACAGCTTGGCGATTAAAACTGCGCGAGGTCGCATGGGCATTTCCATTTTTCTGTCCGTTATCGCTGCGGGGCTGCTGCATGCGTGCTGGAATGCGATCATTAAATTTGGCAGCAATAAAGTAACCGCAATGTTGCTGTTAACGCTGGTGCAGGCGGCGATTGGTGTGATCGTTGCGCTTGGCCGTGATTTTCCCCAAGGTCAGGTCTGGTTTTGGCTGATCGGTTCGGGCATATTTCATTCGTTTTACAAACTATTTCTGGCCTATGCCTATGAGCAGGGCGACCTAAGCCGCGTTTACCCCATTGCGCGCGGTGCGGCGCCGATGCTTGTCATGCTGGTTGGCGCGCTGATTTTAAGCGACGTGATGAATATCATGCAATATAGCGGGATTATTTTGCTGGGTCTGGGCATATTATTGATGGCGCGCGGCGCTTTTACCAGCAATGAATCGCGCCGGCTTGTGCCTTTGGCGCTTGGCTCGGCGATGGCGACGGCGGGGTATACAATTATCGACGGGATGGGCGCGCGCGTCGGTGGCGATGCGGTGACTTATGTGGCGTGGTTGTTTATTTTTGATGCGCTGCTTTTTACGCCTGTCGTGGTTTTGCTGCATGGCACTTCGGTGCTTCGCGCCAGCCCCAAAGACTGGATGTTTGGCAGTATTGCGGCCACCGGATCTTATTCGGCATACGCAATTTCGGTCTGGGCCATGACCAAAGCACCGATTGCATTGGTGGCGGCCTTGCGTGAAACCTCGATTTTATTTGCGGTGTTGATTGGCTGGCTGTTTTTCGGCGACAAGTTTGACAAAACCAAAATATTTGCGGTTTTGTTAATTGTTGCAGGTGTAATGGTTACGCGGCTTTAGGCGGAATCAGCTGCTGAATTGCGCCGGCACTGATCAGATAAACGCTGCTGATAACCAGCCCCCAATGCGCCCAGCTTTCGGGGTAAAAATCAACCCACGCGGCCCAGCCGGCAAAGAATGTCCAGGCCAGCGCCATTGGCAAAGTGATCGCGCGCCAACGTATCGTGCGCACGGGGTGGACGAATTTTATCGGCAAAAACATCCCGATTGAAAGGATCACGGTTATGGCCAGAATGACCCAGAAATTTGGGGCTAATGCAAAGAAAACAATCACCACCATATTCCAGCATCCCGGGAATCCCAGGAATGAATTATCCTTTGTTTTCATGCGGGTATCCGAGAAATACAGGGCGCTGGCGAAGGTAAGAAGAATAATAACAACCCAGCCTGTCCAGCCGGGCAGCAAGCCGGATTTAAACAGCGCAAAGGCGGGGATGAACACATAAGTCAGGTAATCTATGATCAGGTCCAGCAGGCTTCCGTCAATTTGCGGGGCGTTGGTTTTTACATCGAATTTGCGCGCCAGCGGGCCGTCAATGCCGTCGACAAAAAACGCGACCACCAGCCAGAGAAACATCATGTCCCAGTCTTCATTCACAGCCGCCAGCATCGCCAGCATCGCCAAAACGGCGCCGGTGGCGGTGAGCATATGAACCAGATAGGCGCGGAATTGTTTTGTCATAATGTTAATCAATACTTAAAAGTTTCGGGTCTGAAAACCTATATTTCAGCATGCCCGAGGATGGGATTTGTCATAAACGTCCATCAGGCGGGCGGTGTCAACGGCCGTGTAGGCCTGTGTGCTCGATAGCGATGCATGGCCCAGAAGTTCCTGAATGGCGCGCAAATCGCCGCCGGATTCCAGCAAATGTGTGGCAAAGGAATGGCGCATTGCGTGTGGCGTGGCACTTGCGGGCAGGCCCAGCTGCATGCGGGTGTTTTGCATGACTTTCTGGATCGCGCGCGGTTTTAACGGGCCACCGCGAATGGCGCGAAACAGTGGCGCATCGGGGCTAAAAACATGCGGGCAGGCGCGCAAATAACGCGCAACCGCGCTGCGGGCCGGCGCGATCACCGGCACGATGCGCTCTTTTTTGCCCTTGCCGGTAATGCGTAAAACTTCGGGCAGGGGGGCGTCGGCAGCGGTCAGGCTCAGGGCCTCGGAAATGCGTAAACCACAGCCGTAAAGCAGGGTGATAACGGCCCCGTCGCGCAACGCCACCCAGTTTTGCGCGGATTGTAATTGGGCGGTTTGGATCACGGCGCGCGCGGCATCTTTGGCCAGCGGGCGGGGCAGTTTTTTCTGAAATCTTGGGGTGCGGGCCGATAAAATCACGGTGGGTTCAAAGCCGTCGCGCACCGCAAACCAGCGGTAAAACGATTTCACCGCAGACAGGGATCGCGCCAAAGATCGCGCCGAAACACCGCGTCCCTTTTCATGCGCCATCCACGCGCGCATATCGCTGATTGTGATTTGCTTTAACGGGGCAAGGCCGGCGGCTTCACCAAAGTGGTCCGCAATAAAGCCTAAAAACCCTAATAAATCAGTGCGATAGGCCTCGATCGTGTTGTCGGATGCGTTATTCAGGGCCTTGATCGTTGCCAGCCATTTTCCAAGCAGATCTGTCGCTGCCGGGGAAATGGCGCGGTGGGTCATGACAGCCAGCGGCGCATGGCACGTTCAAAAACACCGGCAAAAAAGGACAGCAAATCAGTGCCCTGACTGGCTTTGAAATGATGCGGATCTTCGGCGCCCATCACCAACATGCCCGGCAAACGGCCTTCGCCGAAATCCAGCTTTAGCGCGGCCTCGGAGCGGATCCAGCCGGCGGCCTCGCCATAAATCACATCGCTGTCGGGTTGCAATTGGCGCAGGGTAATTTGGCGTGAATTGCTGCGTTTGCCGGCCGTTAGATAGGTTTCGATAAAGCCCGGTTCGGCGACATTCAGCACATCCCCCAGCCGTTTAACCGCCGGATCATTTTCATCCTGCACGCTTTCCAGCACCAGACGCACACAATCGACGCCCAGAATATCGGCAACCTCGCCGTCGAGATCGCGCAAGAAACCCTCGAATTCGGCGGGATCAAGCATGCGTAAAATTGCCCGATGCACCTGATTTGTGCCGGCCAGATTTTCGTAAGCGGCCGCAATTACCGAGCGGTGCGTGTCTTCCAGCCGGTCCAGCCGCGCCTCGAGCCGCTCCATCGCGATGCCGCGTAAATCAACGATATTGCTGCCCATCTGGGCCTCGTTGGCGGCCACAAGGGCGTGCATCAGATCTTTGTCGTCTAAAATAACATCAGGGTCCGCGATCAGTTGATTGCGAAATTCCTGCATTTGTTTTGCGGTGTTTGTCATGCCTGTCTGCCGTTTTTTTGTTTTGCTTTTCGTGAGTATAGACAGGTTTGTTTGCGCAAGTCATGGTTTTTTTACACCCGCCTGTCTGGTGCGCAAAAACAGTGGCATCAAGGAAACAAACCCGCAGTTGGCGGCGCGCCCGTGCAATACACCGACAGCGCCCGTTTTTGGTTACAGAATTTTCTGCCCGGTTTTGGCCCAATCTTTCATGAACCCTTCCAGCCCCTTATCGGTCAACACATGATCGGCCATTTTCTTAATCACAGCCGGCGGTGCTGTGGCCACATCGGCACCGATTAACGCGGCCTCTTTCATGTGATTAACCGACCGGATCGAGGCGGCCAGAATGCTGGTTTCAAACCCGTAATTGTCATAAATCGCACGGATTTCGGCGATTAAATCCATGCCGTCAATGTTCAGATCATCCAGCCGGCCAATGAATGGAGAAATAAATGTCGCCCCCGCCTTGGCCGCCAGCAGCGCCTGATTGGCCGAAAAACATAGCGTCACGTTAACCATGATACCCTCGCGTGACAGTGCTTTGCAGGTTTTCAAACCGGCCCATGTCAGCGGCACTTTGACAGCTATGTTATCGGCGATTTTGGCCAGTTTCAGGCCCTCTTTCAACATGTCACCGGCCTCCAGCGCCACAACTTCGGCCGAAACCGGGCCATCGATGATGCCACAGATTTCTTTGGTGACCTCCAAAATATCGCGCCCCGATTTTAAAATCAGCGACGGGTTTGTCGTTACCCCGTCGGCCATGCCCAGATCGTTTAGCTCTTTGATCTCTTCAACTTCGGCGGTATCTATGAAAAACTGCATTGGAATTGTCCTTGATTTCGCATTATAAATTCCGCCCGAGCCTAGTGCAATCAATGCCAAGCAGAAAGCCTAAAAGGACAGAACAAATGCCCGAGTGCCATTTTTTTGATCAGGGCGCGTTGGTGTCGGTGTTAACGGCCCAGCCGATCGACCGGTTGCTGGATTACAAGGCCCCCGAGGGCGGCTGCATGATCGGCGCTTTTGTCGAGGTGCCGTTGGGTCCGCGCAAAGTGGTCGGCGTGGTTTGGGGCAAAGGGCGCGGCGGGTTTGATTTAAGCAAGGCGCGTTCGGTGCTCAGGGTGCTGGATCTGGCCCCGATGCGGGCTGAATTGCGCGCCTTTTTAACCCGCGCCGCCGATTACACCATGACGCCGCTGTCCATGATGTTGCGCCTGACCACGCGCGCGCCGGGGTTGGGTGATCCGCCGTCAATGCGCAAGGTTTACCGGCTGGGGTCGGGTCAACCCGAACGCGCCACCGCGGCCCGCGACAAGGTGATCAAGGCGCTTGGCGATTACAGCGGCCTGTCGTTTACCCTGTCGGAATTGGCCGAAATTGCCGGGGTGTCGACGCCGGTAATCAAGGGGCTGGTGAAACAGGGTGTGGTGCTTGAAGAAAACAGCCCGCGCGATTTGCCCTACCCGATTTTGGCCCCTGATTTCAGCCAGGTCGAACTGACGCCGGATCAGACCAAGGCGGCTGAAGCGTTGCGCGCATCCGTGGCGTCGGGCGTTTATGGCACCACTTTGTTAAAGGGCGTCACCGGATCGGGCAAAACCGAAGTCTATCTGGAAGCCGTGGCCGAATGTTTGAAAAAGGGCCGCCAAGCGTTGGTTTTATTGCCCGAAATCGCCCTGACAGCGGATTTTTTAAAACGGGTGCAGGCGCGGTTTGGCGCACAGCCCGGCGAATGGCATTCGGGCATCACCATGACAGAACGGCGCCGTTTGTGGAAAATGACCGGCGAGGGCGCGGTGCAATTGGTGGTCGGCGCGCGCTCGGCTTTGTTTTTGCCGTTTCGTGATTTGGGCTTGGTGGTGGTCGATGAAGAGCACGACACATCCTATAAACAAGAGGAGGGCGTTTTATATAATGCCCGCGATATGACGGTTTTGCGTGCCTCGTTATGTAGCGCCCAAGTGGTGCTGGCCTCGGCCACGCCGTCGCTGGAAACATGGGCCAATGCCAAGGCCGGAAAATACAAACGGCTAGAGCTGAGCACGCGTTATGGGGCCGCAAAAATGCCCGAAATGCGCAGCCTTGATTTGCGAAGCGAGCAGGTGCCAAGCGGGCGCTGGATTTCGCCCAGCCTGCAAGATGCGGTTAGCGGGCGGATTGCGCTTGGTCAGCAATCTTTGCTGTTTATTAACCGTCGCGGCTATGCGCCCACCACGGTTTGTCGGGCTTGCGGGCACCAGATTGGTTGCGCGCATTGCGATGCGCGCATGGTCGAGCACCGCTTTCAAAACCGGCTGATGTGCCATCAATGTGGTGAAACCAAACCGATGCCGCTGGCCTGTCCGTCCTGCGAAGTCGAGGGCAAGCTGGCCCCTGTTGGTCCGGGCGTTGAACGGCTGGCCGAGGAGGTGGAGGCGCTGTTTCCCGATGCGCGGACCTCGGTTCTGTCGTCGGATTTATTTGGTTCGGCGCGGGCGTTAAAGGCGCAGATTGAAAGCATCGCGGCGGGTGATTGCGACATTATTATCGGCACGCAGATGGTGGCCAAGGGGCATAATTTTCCGCGCCTGACCTTGGTCGGGGTGATTGATACCGATCTGGGTTTGCAAGGGTCGGATTTGCGCGCCGCCGAGCGCACGTTTCAGTTGATGCGGCAGGTTTCGGGGCGGGCGGGGCGCGGGGCGCAAAAGGGGCTGGCGCTGTTGCAAACCCATCAGCCCGACCATCCGGTGATCCGGGCGATTTTATCGGGGGATGAAGAAACCTTCTGGCAGGCCGAAGCGTCCGAGCGTTCGGCGGTGGGCGTGCCGCCTTACGGGCGGATGGCGGGGATTATTTTAAGCTCGGAGCGCGCGCCCGAGCTGTTTGATCTGGGGGCGGATATGGCGCGGCGCGATGGGCCTTTGCGGGCCATTTCGGCACAGGTTTACGGCCCCGCGCCGGCGCCGATTGCCAAAATTCGTGGCCGGTTTCGGGTGCGTTTATTGGTGCGGGCCGATAAGGGGGTGGATTTGCAAGGCGCGCTAAAGGCGTGGATCGCGCAATTCAGGCTGCCAAAGACGGTGCGGCTGGCTATCGACATTGATCCGCAAAGTTTTTTATAATTTAAACCAGCGTGCAAGCCGTGGGGTCAAAGGTATTTATGAGACTTAAGATAACAAAACCAACGGGCAAAAGGCTGATTTTTCTGGTGCTGTCATTTTGCGCCAGCATGATTTCCGGCCTTGTTTGGCTGTGGTATACGGTGTGGCCCGCCGTTGCGTTTTTGGCTGAAATCACTTTAATGATTATAACTTTTGGGGCCTATAGGATTAGCAATTCTGCCCATAACGATCCGGCGGTTGAAAACCTTGTTATGGCGGGCGGGATTGGTGCTGTTTTGTTTGCGGGGTTGTTCGTCTATCTTTTATTTCAGCGCCCCGATGAATAGACATCAAGCCGCCACAGAGACGCCGCGCTGATCGACCAGATAATTGGTCACCACCGCGCCAATCCACATTGAAAACAGCGCAACCCAGGCGGTCGCCACAAGAATTGATCCTCCGGTTAGCCCGTTGCCAATCGTGCAGCCCCCCGCCAACACCAGCAGGCGCCCCGAACAGCCCCGCGCCAGTATCATGCCAGCGCCAAAAATTAGCCCGCCGATAATGGCACCGGACCAAGAACCGGGCAACGACATCATGCGCGCGTCTTCAACGCGAAACAGGCCCAGCAGATCGGCACCCAAAACAGTGCGGTTGAAAAGGTCAGCAGCCAAACCGTTACCGACGGCCCCATCCGGCCATGGGAAAATTCAACAGCTGCCGAGCGCAAACAAAAACCCGAGCGTTGGGCAGAAACACCAAAAATGATGCCACAGATCAGACCGAACATGGCACCACTCGGGCTTTCGCCAATGCGTTCAACAAGCGGTAAAATATTCATTTCGGATCCTGAGTGCGGGCGGTAAATGCTGGCGATACATTCTAATATGTGCTCTTGGTTTGCGCCTTAGATCACAAGCTTGCTCTGGTGCCTTGCTAAAAAACGACCTAAACTTGATAGGTGCGTGTATGCGTCAATGTTTTTGTTGCTTGCGCGCCAATGTTTTTGTTGCTTGCAATGGCAGACCTGATGCTGTGACATCTCGAAAAGGGCTATGAAACAGATTTCAAGGAGAACATCATGGTGTTGAGCAAAAGCAAAATGGTGACGCAAGATCAAGCCTGTGTGGGGCGAAACGTTGCGATCGCGACGGCTGAATTGCATTTTTTATCGAACCGGCCGCTGAAATCCACGGTGCCGGAGGGCATGGAGCAGGCGCTGTTTGGTATGGGATGTTTTTGGGGGGCAGAGCGGCTGTTTTGGCAGATTAACGGTGTTTGGCTGAGCATGGTTGGTTATGCAGGCGGCTTTACCCCTAACGCCACCTATGAAGAAGTTTGCAGCGGTATGAGCGGCCATAACGAGGTGGTGCGGTTGGTTTTCGATCCCCGAAAGCTGGGTTATGAGGAATTATTGTGCCAGTTTTGGCAGGGGCATAATCCGACGCAAGGCATGGCGCAGGGCAATGATCGGGGCACGCAATATCGGTCGGGGATTTATTGCTATGGCGCGGATCAGTTAGCGGCGGCGTTGTCGAGCCGAGATGAATATGGCCCTGAGTTGGCGGCGGCCGGATATGGCGATATTTCAACGGAAATCATGCCCGCGCCGGAATTTTATTATGCCGAGGATTATCATCAGCAATATTTGGCGAAAAACCCGGCGGGCTATTGTGGGATTGGTGGCACGGGGGTGCGTTGTGCGGTTGGTGAGGGCATGGAGTAAGAGATTTTATGCCTGCGGCGCGGATATTTAGGGGAACAATAATGCTGATGGCTTGACGCTGTGGGGCAGGGTGCCTAAGCCGCAAGTGAATTTATAGCGGAGGCCTCGATGCCCACATTCACAGCCCTGACCACCCTGAGCGGACAAAATCCGGCCCAAGCGCTGGGCGATGCGTTGGAGAGATTGACGCCAGAGCCAATCGGTATCGGGGTGTTCGAGGTCGAGGATGGTTCGGGTTTGTGGGAGGTTGGCGGCTATTTCAGCCAAGAGCCGGACCAGACCGGATTGGCATTGTTGGCGGTGATGTTTGACGCAAAGGCGTTCGTGGTTTCAGAACTGCCCGAAACCGACTGGGTGGCGCATGTAAAGCGTGAATTGGTGCCGGTGCGGGCCGGGCGGTTTTTTGTTTACGGCAGCCATGATGCGGATCAGGTTCCCGAGGGGGCAGTAGCGTTGCTGATCGAGGCGGCGATGGCGTTTGGCACCGGACATCACGGCACCACGCTGGGCTGTTTGCGTGCGCTTGATGCGTTGGCCAGCGCTGGTTTTGTGGGTGAGAATGTGGTCGATATTGGCTGTGGCACGGCCGTTTTGGCTATGGCTGCGGCGCGAATTTGGCCAAATCCGGTGCTGGCCAGCGATATTGACAGTCAAGCCGTGGATGTGGCGCGGGCAAATGTGGCGTGTAACGATCTGCAGGGGCGGGTGATTTGCATCGAGGCTGCCGGGTTTGACGCGCCAGAGTTGAAGCAGGCCGCGCCGTTTGATCTGGTGTTTGCCAATATTTTGAAAGGTCCGTTGATCGGTTTGGCACCCGATATGGCTGATTCGGTTTGCAAAGGTGGTTATGTGATTTTATCAGGCATTTTAAACGAACAGGCAGACGAGGTTATTGACGTTTATGCACGGTCTGGATTTAGTCTGTGCAAAAGGGATGTGATTGTTGACTGGAGCACCCTGACTTTGCAGCGTGACCATGGGTAAATCTTCAAAACAACCTTAAATTATCCCTATTTGCCTTAGTTCTGCCACATTTGGGCGCGAAATTACCATGATTGGTGGGGGCCAATTGTTGGAGGCTGCCATGTCTGACATTTATATGAAGAATTTTAACAAGCGGGTGCGCCGGATTAATAAAAAGCATCGCAAGATGTCGCACGGTATTGTTCATTCGATTAATCATGACGGGCTGATTGTTGCCCGGGCACGTCGTCGCGGACCGCGCCTGCCGTGGAAGGGGATTGCCTTTGCCATTGTTGCCTTTTTCGGCTTTAAGGTATTTTTGCTGATCCAGTTGGGGCAAGCAACATATGATGACAGGATTGAGCTGCTGCAAGCGGGCACTATTATTGAACAGGCCGGTGCCTATGTCATGTCGGCCGATCCTCTGACAATGTTTATTGCAAATCAAGTTGAAGCGCTAATGCGTTAATATCGGGTTTACAGCGCTTGAATATTAAATCGAAACGCTGTAGCCGCAAAATTAACGAATGGTAAAAGTAGCAATATCTGCGCGGCAAATGCCAATATCATCCAACACTCGATCGGATAGTTTTGACAATTCATTGCGGGTCTTGCGCGCTGCATTCCAGTTGGAAATAGCGGTGCCGAAATCCGTTGCCATAGTGGCAATGCTGGAGATGCCGAAATCGTAACCGCGCGCACCGGTGACTAGCAGACGGGTGTTTTCATAAGTAGCCATAATAGGTATCCTTTTGTTGATGCAGCGATATGCTGGGCTTGTTTGTTAAATGTTATTTAGGGGTGCGGGCAGCAGCATTCAAGACAAAGATACGGCATATCTGATATGCATTTTAAGCATAGCTTAACACCTGCTTAACGCTTTGTAATAAAGCTATAAAATTGACATGATCGGGGTCGTTTTTATCTGGTTTTATGCCGCAAAACACTATTTTCCTAACTTCTATGCACGCCGCGCCATTTCGCTAAATTTGTTTTCTATTTGGCAAATGTTCGCCTTTCGTGCTAATCGTATCCCAAAGGCAACAAAAGCCGGTGTCAGAGGGGGCAATAATGCGTGTTATCGGGATCGATCCGGGGCTAAGAAACCTGGGCTGGGGCGTCATTGATGTGACGGGCACACGGCTTTCTCATCTGGGCAACGGGGTTTGTTGCTCTGCGGGTGTGGATTTGGCGGCGCGGCTTTTGTCGCTGCACACGCAACTTAGTGAAGTTATCGCCCGTTTTGCGCCGCAAGCCGCGGCGGTCGAGCAAACCTTTGTTAACAAAGACGGCGCGGGCACCTTAAAGCTGGGTCAGGCCCGCGGCATTGCCATGCTGGTTCCGGCTCAGGCGGGTTTGAGTGTGGGTGAATATGCCCCCAATAAGGTTAAGAAAACCGTCGTCGGTGTGGGTCATGCCGATAAAAATCAGGTGGCCCATATGGTGCGTTTGCAATTGCCCGGGGTTGATTTGGCCGGTCCGGATGCGGCCGATGCCTTGGCGATTGCGATTTGCCACGCCCACCATATGCAATCGGCCGGCCATTACGAAGCCGCGCTAAAACGGGCTGCACAAAAGAGGGCAACAGCATGATTGGCAAGATTTCAGGCCGGCTGGATTACCGCGCGGCAGACCATGTTTTGATTGACGTGCGCGGAGTTGGTTACATCGTTTATTTATCGGATCGCACCATGTCCACCATGCCGCAAACCGGGCAGGCCGTGGCGCTGTTTACCGAATTATTGGTGCGCGAGGATAATTTGCAATTGTTCGGTTTCAGCAGCCTGCTGGAAAAAGAATGGCACCGTTTATTGATGGGCGTGCAGGGCATCGGTGCCAAGGCCTCGATGGCGATTTTGGGCGCGCTGGGGGCCGAAGGTGTCGGGCGTGCGATTGCGCTGGGCGATGTGAATGCGGTGAAAATCGCCAAAGGTGTGGGGCCAAAAACCGCGCAACGCGTGGTGCTGGAATTGAAAGACAAGGCACCGGCCGTGATGGCGATGGGCGACAGTCTGGCGGCGGTGCAGGGCGAGGTCAAGGCTGGCGACGAGGTGATTGAGACACCCGTTGTCATTTCCGCGCCCGACACAACAGCGGCGGCCCAATCCGAGGCTTTGTCGGCGCTGGCCAATCTTGGATACGGCCCTGCCGATGCGGCGGGTGCCGTTGCGCAGGCGGCGGGGGATGTGCCGGACGGCGACACCGCGATATTGATCCGCGCGGCGCTAAAATTATTGGCACCGAAGGGTTAGAATAATGAGCGATCCAGACCCCACATTGCGCCCCGAGCCACGCCCCGAAGACCGCGACCGTGCCTTGCGCCCGCAGGTTTTGGACGATTTTATCGGTCAGGCCGAGGCGCGCGCCAATTTGCGCATTTTCATCCAAAGCGCACGACAGCGAAAAGAGGCGATGGATCATGTGCTGTTTCACGGCCCGCCCGGGTTGGGCAAAACCACGCTGGCCCAGATTATGGCGCGCGAATTGGGGGTGAATTTCCGCATGACCTCGGGGCCGGTTTTGGCCAAGGCTGGTGATTTGGCCGCGATCCTGACCAATCTGGAATCTGGCGATGTGCTGTTTATTGACGAAATTCACCGGCTTAATCCAGTGGTCGAGGAGGTGCTTTATCCCGCGCTCGAGGATTTTGAGCTGGATTTGGTGATCGGCGAGGGACCGGCGGCGCGCACGGTGCGTATTGAACTTCAGCCATTCACATTAATCGGGGCGACCACGCGGATGGGGCTTTTGACCACGCCGCTGCGTGACCGGTTTGGCATTCCGGTGCGTTTGCAGTTTTACACGACCGAGGAATTGCATGAAATTGTTGTGCGGGGCGCGCGGCTTTTGGGGGTGCAATGTGATGATGCAGGGGCGCGCGAAATTGCCAAACGGGCGCGGGGCACGCCGCGTATTGCCGGGCGTCTTTTGCGCCGTGTCGTGGATTTTGCTGTGGTTGAAGGCGGCGGGGAAATCACGCAGAAACTGGCCGATAACGCGCTGACGCGATTGCAGGTTGATCATCTTGGGCTGGACGGGGCGGACCGGCGGTATCTGCGTATGATTGCTGAAAATTACGCCGGTGGGCCGGTGGGGATTGAAACCATGTGCGCTGCATTGTCGGAAAGCCGCGATTCACTGGAGGAGGTGATCGAGCCGTTTTTGCTGCAACAGGGGTTGATCCAGCGCACTCCGAGGGGGCGGATGCTGGCGGCCAAGGCTTGGGCGCATTTGGGGCTGGCTGCGCCTAAAACCAGTGATGATTTGTTTGATTGAGTTTGCGCCAAAGAGATTCTATGCCTTCGGCGAGGATATTTTGGGAACAATAATATGATGACACCTAAGCAGATTGAGCAACATTTTACCAATGCTGACGGCCATTACGAATTTGCGCGCTGGGGGCGCCCTATTGTGCCGGTGGTGTTTGGCGTGGATGATAAAACCCTGCCGGTGATCAAGGGCGCGATCGAGGCTGTGGTGACGTTGGCCGAACATCAGATGGCCGAGACCGATGCCGAATTGGGTGCCAATCTGATGCTGTTCTTTTTTCGCGATTGGAACGAGTTGCGGCATGTTCCCAAGTTGGGCGAAATGATTCCGGACATGGATCGATTGGTTGCGCGTTTGCAGGTGGCTGATGCCAATCAATACCGCGCGTTTCGCTTTGATAATGACGGGGCAATTCAGGCCTGTTTCAGTTTTGTAAAAATGGATGCGGCCATGGCGGATTTGGCAGCCGAAACACTTGCGTTGGGGCAGGCGGTGCAGGCGATTCTTTTATGGTCACAGGTTGCGTTTGCGACGTGCTCACCGTTGGCGGTGTTGCCGGGCAATGGTGCAACAGTGCTGCGGCCTGAAATTGCGGCGTTGATTCGGGCGGCTTATGCCCCGACCATGCCGACCTGTGCCAAGGATAAATCCCATGCATTGCGGTTGTTTGCGCGCATGTCATAGCCGCAAAGCCAGCGGGTAATGTCGTAGAAGGATAAGCAAATTCTGGTATAGCTGTTGACGCCAGCCACAAGATAAGCAATTTATTAGCCATAATTCTTTGGGGAGGATTCTATGTTTAAAAAAATATTTGCTGTGGCTGCGATTGCTATTGGGTTGTCACAAGGGGCCGCGCAGGCCCAAACATGCGGCGGGATTTATACGGTGCAACGCGGCGACAGCCTGTCAGTGATCGCCGATAACCTCTATAAAAACGCTGGAATGTGGACGGCTATTCATCAAAATAACCTGAAGGCTATCGGCTCTAATCCGGCCTCAATCCGGGTTGGAATGAAGTTGAAGATGACCTGTATCGACGGCTTGCCGACCGGGCTTGTCGGTGGCACTGATATAGCGGCTGCCACGGCCGCTGCCGCACCTGTTGTTGTGGTTCCGGGCACCGCTGCCAGCCGCAAGAAAATCAGTATTCTGGTCGGCAATGACTATCAGCCATTTATGGATCAATCGCTGCCAAACGGTGGTATGGTGGTTGATCTGGTGCAGCAGGCAATGGAGGCGGCTGACCCCCGAGAGGGCTTTGGTATTCATTGGGTGGATGGTTTTGATTCACATCTGGACCCGCTGCTGTCGAATGCGTTTCTGGACATGGGTCTGGGTTGGTTCAAGCCTGACTGCAAAACGACGCCCGATGCATATCGTTGCGCGAATTTCAACTTTTCCGACCCGATTTTCGAGCTGCTGATTTTGTTGTTTACCCATAAAGACAACCCCGTGTTATTTAATTCGGATGCCGATATTATTGGAAAAAACATTTGTCGGCCCAAAGGCTTCTTTACCCATGATCTGGACATGGGCGGGCGCAATTGGGTTGCGGAAAACAAGATCACTTTGACCCAGCCGATTACGGTTAGAAATTGCTTTGAGCTGCTGGCCGAAGGCAAGGTTGATGCGGTTGCGGTGAATGAATTTACCGGTCGGGCCGAAATCAAGGATCTGGGGCTGAAGGATGTCGTGAAAATCATCGACACGCGGCCGCTGTCAATTCAGGGCATTCACGGCGTGGTTCACAAAACCCACCCGCGCGGCAAAGAAATCATCGTCGAGCTGAATAACGGCATGGAAAAGATTAAAAAATCTGGCGAATACCAGAAAATACTTGATCTTCATATGACGCGTATCTGGGCTGATTTTTAGGACCATATTTTGGCTTGAGGGAGATACGATATGAGGTTTATTCAGAGTTTGGTTTTTGCGGCTTTTGCCTTGCTTCCGGCCGCGACATTTGCCGCATGTGATGTGAAATACACCACCAAAGACGGCGACACCTTGTTTTCAATCGCGCAAGATAAATATGGCAATCAGGACAAATGGACGCTGATTTATTACAGCAACCAGGAGGTTCTGCGCGGTTCGGTCTTGCAGGTGAGCGAGGGGATGCAGCTTTTCATTCCTTGCCCGCCGGACCATGTGCAGGTTGACGCCACGCCGCTGCAAGATGATGCGGCCGAAATGAAGCTGGTGACGGGGGGCGGGTATGCGCCGTTCACCGATCAGGACTGGCCCGGCGGCGGCATGGTCACCGAGCTGGTAAATGCGGCGATGGAAAGCACGCCCAATCCGGTTTCGTATTCGATCACATGGGAAGATGACTGGTCAAAGCACCTGTTTCCGATGCTGGACAGCAAGGAATTTGACATGGGTTTCCCGTGGCTTAGACCTGATTGCGAGGGTAATCCCGCCAATGAGCGCTGCGCCAATTTCCATTTTTCCGAACCGCTGATGCGGATGCTCATCATGCTGTTTGTCGGTGCCGACAAGCCGTTTATCTTTGAGACCGATGCCGATATCGTTGGCAAAACCCTGTGTCGGCCCAAGGGCTATTTCACCCATGATCTGGACCGTGCCGGCCGTAACTGGCTGAAGAAAGATCTGGTCACATTGGTGCAACCCGAAAGCCCCGCCGCCTGTTTTGCGCTGCTGCAAAAGGGCAAGGTTGATGCGGTGACGTTGAATGTGTTTTTAGGGGCTAGTAAAATCAACGATCTGGGTTTGCGCGGCAAGGTGGTTCCGCTGGAGCGGCCATTATCCGAGGAAGGCCTGCATGTGGTGATTTCCAAACGCCATTGGCGCGGCACCACGCATCTGCACCGGATTAACGCAGGGATCGCGGCGCTAAAGGCTTCGGGGCGTTATAACGAAATCGTTTCGCGGCATCTGGGTATTTTCTGGGATTCGATCAAGGAGAAATAGCATCAGCAAAACCCGCCGCAAACTGTCTGACTTT
>CAYSBD010000039.1:0-18389 GCA_964429175.1 uncultured Marinosulfonomonas sp. | reverse complement strand
ATGCTTCCTTCCATTCTTGGGAATATAATACACCATCAAAGCCCGGGACTAAACAGTTTAGTAACGGAACATTAATCTTTCTGTAAGAAGATGTGTTTATTAAGATTTTAATTGAATTGTTCTCGTTTTGACCCCATAAGAACATGACGTGAACATATGTAGTGATTGCCGTCTAAGGGCGATTGTGCAATAAGGGAAAAAACAATGGCAACAGCAGATTTATTAAAAATGAATAACAAGCGAGATACAGATAAACAAAAGGCGCTGGATTCAGCGTTGGCCCAGATTGAACGCCAGTTTGGCAAAGGTTCGATTATGAAGCTTGGCCAAGAAGGGGCTGTTCAGGAAGTTGAGGCAACGTCTACCGGATCACTTGGCTTGGATATTGCGCTTGGTATCGGCGGCATTCCAAAAGGGCGGGTGATTGAAATTTATGGCCCTGAATCATCCGGAAAAACGACATTGACACTGCATTGTGTGGCTGAGGCGCAAAAAAAGGGTGGTGTTTGTGCATTTATTGATGCAGAGCACGCGCTGGATCCACTCTATGCCAAAAACCTAGGCGTTAATACTGACGATTTGCTGATCTCGCAACCTGATACGGGGGAGCAGGCGCTAGAAATCACAGACACATTGGTGCGCTCGGGTGCTGTAAATATGGTTGTGATCGATTCGGTTGCTGCACTGACGCCGAAATCGGAGCTTGAAGGCGACATGGGGGATGCCAGTGTTGGTGTGCATGCCCGTTTGATGAGCCAAGCCATGCGAAAATTGACCAGTTCAATTGCGCGCTCTGGCTGTACGGTGATTTTTATTAATCAGATTAGAATGAAAATTGGCGTGATGTTTGGCAGTCCGGAAACGACCACTGGTGGTAATGCTTTGAAATTCTACTCCTCGGTTAGACTGGACATTCGCCGCATTGGTGCGCTGAAAGATCGCGATGAAATCGTCGGTAATGCGACCCGCGTAAAGATCGTTAAAAACAAGGTGGCCCCGCCGTTTAAACAGGTGGAGTTTGACATCATGTACGGTGCCGGAATTTCCAAAATGGGTGAATTGCTGGATTTGGGCGTCAAGGCGGGGATTGTGGACAAGGCTGGATCGTGGTTTTCCTATGGGGACGAACGTATCGGTCAGGGCCGTGAAAATGCCAAGACATATCTGAAAGAGCACAGCCGGATGGCCTATGAAATCGAGGATAAAATCCGAGCGGCTCACGGGCTTGAGTTTGATATGCCGGAAATCAAGGATGATGATTCAGGTGTGCTGGAGTCATAGTTCTGTAAAAATATAAATGATTTGGGCCACCTGTTACAAACGGGTGGCTCTTTGTTTTTGAGATTTAGTTTTTGTGGACAGCAACGTCTCGCGGTTATAAACGAATGGGACCCGAAACTTTGCTTAAAAGAGTCCAATATGCCAAGCCTGAATGATATTCGCAGCACATTTCTAAACTACTTTGGTGCCCAGCAGCATGAAATTCTACCCAGTTCGCCTTTGGTGCCACGAAATGATCCGACTTTGATGTTCACAAATGCCGGAATGGTGCAGTTTAAAAATCTGTTTACGGGCCTCGAAACCCGTGATTATAATTGTGCGGTGACATCGCAAAAATGTGTTCGGGCCGGTGGCAAGCACAACGATCTGGATAATGTGGGCTACACTTCGCGCCACCATACATTTTTTGAAATGCTTGGAAATTTTTCGTTTGGCGATTATTTCAAGGATGAGGCCATTGCGTTTGCTTGGGAATTGCTCACAAAAGAATTGCAAGTTGATGCCAGTAAATTGCTGGTGACGGTTTACCATACCGACGATGAAGCTGCCGATATCTGGAAAAAAGTTGCCGGATTTTCCGACGATAGAATCATCCGTATTCCGACGGATGATAATTTCTGGTCCATGGGCGCAACAGGTCCGTGTGGCCCGTGCTCGGAAATTTTTTATGATCACGGGGATCATATCTGGGGTGGTCCGCCAGGAACAGAGCACGAAGATGGTGACCGGTTTGTCGAAATCTGGAACCTGGTTTTCATGCAATATGAACAACAAGAAGACGGCAGCCTCATCAACCTGCCGAACCAGTCAATCGATACGGGCATGGGCATTGAGCGGATTGCGGCTTTGCTTCAAGGTAGCAACGATAATTACGCCACCGATCTGATGCGCAGCCTGATCGAGGCTTCGGCAAATGCTACCTCGACTGATCCTGATGGCCCTGCCAAAACGCATCACAGGGTGATTGCCGACCATTTGAGGTCGACATCATTTTTGCTGGCGGACGGTGTGATGCCCAGCAACGAGGGCCGCGGCTATGTGCTGCGCCGCATCATGCGCCGGGCTATGCGTCATGCACATTTGCTGGGAGAAAAAGACCCGCTGATGCATAAAATAGTGCCTGAACTGGTTACCCAGATGGGCGCCGCTTACCCTGAATTGGGCCAAGCGCAGGCCCTGATCGAAGAAACACTTTTGCAAGAGGAAACCCGTTTCAAGCAAACGCTGGATCGCGGTCTTAAGTTGCTTGATGACGAGCTGGCAGGGCTGGAGGAAGGTCAGCAGCTTTCGGGCAAGGCGGCGTTCAAGCTTTATGACACATACGGTTTTCCGCTGGATTTAACCCAGGATGCGATGCGCGAAAAGGGTCGCAGCGTAGATACTGCCGGTTTTGATCTGGCGATGCAGGCCCAGAAGGCCAAGGCGCGAGCGGCATGGTCGGGGTCGGGCGAATCTGCGGATGCTGCGATCTGGTTTGATTTGGCCCAGATGCATGGCGCCACCGAATTTTTAGGCTATGATGCTGAAGCTGCCGAAGGTCAAATCGTGGCGCTGCTCAAAGGTGGCAAGCTTGTGAAGACGGCCCAAAAGGGCGAGCGGGTGCAAATTATTTTAAACCAAACCCCGTTTTATGCTGAAAGCGGTGGCCAAGTTGGCGATAGCGGGGTTTTGCGTGTTGACGTTGGCATGGCGCGGATTACCGATACTAAGAAAATAGCGGGTATTTTCATCCATCTTGCAGTAGTAGGCGAGGGTGAATTATCTGTTGACCAAGGCGCGCAACTGACTGTGGATCATCAACGGCGCAGCAATATTCGCGCCAACCATTCGGCCACACATTTGTTGCACGAAGCCTTGCGCCAATCGCTTGGTGACCATGTTTCCCAACGCGGATCGTTGAATGCCGATGATCGTTTGCGGTTTGATTTTTCGCACGGGCTAGCGTTGAGCGATACGCAATTGCAGGCCGTCGAGGCCGAGGTAAACCAGTATATCCGCCAAAACACAGCCGTTGAAACCCGGGTGATGACACCGGATGATGCCCGTGCGATGGGCGCGCAGGCATTGTTTGGCGAAAAATACGGTGACGAGGTGCGGGTGGTGTCGATGGGCCGGCAAATGAGCAGCGGCAAAGGGGCCAATGGCGCAACCTATTCATTGGAATTATGCGGTGGCACCCATGTAAAACAGACGGGCGATATTGGCTTGTTTGTGTTGCTGGGCGATAGCGCGTCATCGTCTGGCGTGCGCCGGATCGAGGCGTTGACCGGTGCCAAAGCATTAGAATATGTGGCGGATCAACAGCGCAATCTGGCACAGGTTGCCGGGCTGTTAAAGGCGCAAACCAGCGAAGTTGGCCAGCGGGTGAAGTCGTTGTTGAGCGAACGAAAATCTTTGCAAAACGAGCTGACCCAATTGCGCCGAGAGTTGGCAATGGCCGGTGGCTCAGGTGCGGGCACCCTCAAAGAAGTGCAGAAAATCAATGGCATCCCGTTTGTTGCACAGGTTTTGGATGGGGTAAGTGGCAAGGATTTGCGCGGCTTGATTGATGAGCATAAATCAAAAATCGGATCAGGCGTGGTGCTGTTAATGACTGGTGCTGGTGAAAAAGTGGCTGTGGCGGCCGGAGTCAGCGATGATTTGACGGGGCGGATTTCCGCGGTTGAGATTGTCAAGGCCGCGGTGATGGCTTTGGGTGGTAAGGGTGGCGGTGGCCGTCCCGATATGGCGCAGGGCGGCGGGGTGGATGTAACCAAAACCGATGCCGCGATTGCTGCGGCAGAACAAGTATTAAGAGGCTAGCTTTTGGCCTGCTTTTGCGGATCTGGAATATAGCCTTTATTGTAGGAATTCAAACCGTTCCAGCCAGAATAAAAAAGCCGCCATATTCAGGCGGCTTTTTTTATAGTTTAACCGCCAGATCGCGCCGCGCGTTTGCGCTCGTGGGGGCAAAGGTGGCGTTTGCGCATGCGGACCGCTTTTGGTGTCACTTCGACCAATTCGTCATTGTCGATATAAGCAATCGATTCTTCCAGCGATAAAGTGATCGGCGTGGTCAGGCGCACGGCCTCGTCGGTGCCCGATGCGCGCACGTTGGACAGCTTTTTGCCCTTTAACGGGTTCACTTCCAGATCATTTTCGCGGCTGTGCTGGCCAATGATCATGCCGGTGTAAACATCGGTCTGGGCGACGATAAACATGCGGCCACGATCCTCGAGATTAAACAGTGCGTAAGCCACCGAAACCCCGTTTTCCATCGAAATCAGCACACCGGCGCGACGGCCCGGGATGGATCCCTTGTGCGGTTCCCACGCGTGAAATACGCGGTTCAAAACGCCTGTACCGCGCGTGTCGGTCATGAATTCACCGTGATAACCGATCAAACCACGCGATGGAACATGGGCAATGATGCGGGTTTTTCCGGCTCCGGCGGGCTTCATTTCGGCCAATGTGCCCTTGCGAACGCCGGTTATTTTCTCGATCACCGCGCCGGAATATTCGTCATCCACATCGATGGTGACCTCCTCGACCGGTTCGCATTTTACGCCGTCAACATCTTGAAACAGAACCTGCGGGCGCGAAACCGATAGCTCGAACCCTTCGCGGCGCATGTTTTCGATCAAAACACCCATTTGCAGCTCGCCACGTCCGGCAACCTCAAAGGCGTCGCCGCCCGGGGTGTCGGTGATTTTGATGGCCACGTTGCTTTCGGCCTCTTTATGCAGGCGGTCACGAATGACGCGGCTTTGCACCTTTTTGCCGTCACGACCGGCCAGCGGGCTGTCGTTAATGCCAAAAGTTACGGTGATGGTGGGTGGATCAATCGGCTGGGCCGGAATGGCCGTGTCGATGTCCAGCGCACAAAGGGTGTCGGCCACAGTCGCGGTTTTCATGCCGGCGATGGACACGATATCACCGGCCTCGGCAACATCGATCGCGACCTGTACCAGACCACGATAAGCCATAACTTTGGTGACGCGGAATTGTTCGATTTTTTCGCCATCGCGCGACAGCGCCTTGATGGTTTCACCGGCTGTCAGGGTTCCGGTTTCAACACGGCCGGTTAGCAGGCGGCCAATGAACGGATCGGCCCCAAGCGTGGTGACAAGCATTGAAAACGGCTCTTTTCGGTGGGCAACCTGAACTGGTTCCTCGACATGGCTGACGATCAGATCAAACAGCCCGTGCAGATCCTTGCGTGGTCCGTCCAGTTCTTCGTCGGCCCAGCCAGAACGGCCCGAGGCATACATCACCGGGAAATCCAGCTGCTCGTCTGTGGCGTCGAGCGAGGTGAACAGATCGAACACTTCGTCCAGCGCGCGGTCAGGTTCGGCATCGGCTTTGTCGACCTTGTTCAGCACCACAATCGGTTTCAGACCCAGCGCCAGCGCCTTGGAGGTTACAAATTTGGTTTGCGGCATTGGCCCTTCGGCCGCATCGACCAGCAAAACCACACCGTCAACCATCGAAAGAATCCGTTCCACTTCGCCACCGAAATCGGCGTGGCCGGGGGTGTCGACGATGTTAACGCGCTTGCCGTCCCATTCAATCGAGGTGGCTTTGGCCAAAATCGTGATGCCGCGTTCGCGTTCCATATCATTGCTGTCCATGGCGCGTTCATCAACGACCTGATTTTCCCGAAATGATCCGGATTGTTTCAACATTTCGTCCACCAGCGTGGTTTTGCCGTGGTCAACGTGGGCGATAATAGCGACGTTACGCATTTCCATAATTCTAGCCTTTTTGGGATGTTTGAGCGCCGCTTAACCTGCATTGGCCGCAATTGAAAGCCCTAAGCCGGTTAATAACAGAAAATGGCACAAAAAATGGCGCAGACTGTGTGCCTGCGCCATCATTTCTTAACCCGCTTGTGTTTAGCCTGCGAGAGCTTTGTTCAGGTTGGTGTCGATGGCCTCAAGGAAACCCTCGGTGGTCAGCCATTTTTGCTCAGGCCCAACCAGCAGCGCCAGATCTTTGGTCATTTTGCCGCTTTCCACCGTATCAACCACGACTTTTTCCAGCGTCTCGGCAAATTTTAGCAGCGCTGCGTTGTTATCCAGCTTGGCGCGGTGCTTCAGGCCGCCAGTCCACGCATAAATCGAGGCGATCGAATTGGTCGAGGTGGCCTCGCCTTTTTGGTGCTGGCGGTAATGGCGGGTGACGGTGCCGTGGGCGGCTTCGGCCTCGACGATTTTGCCATCGGGCGTCATCAATTGGCTGGTCATCAAACCAAGGCTGCCAAAACCCTGCGCCACGGTATCGGACTGCACATCGCCGTCGTAGTTTTTACAGGCCCAGACGAATTTACCGTTCCATTTCATCGCGCAGGCAACCATATCGTCGATCAGGCGGTGCTCGTAAGTGATGCCGGCTTTGGTAAATTTATCGGCAAATTCAGCCTCGAAAACCTCTTGGAACAGGTCTTTGAAGCGCCCGTCATAGGCTTTTAGAATGGTGTTTTTGGTCGACAGATACACAGGCCAGCCCAAATTCAGGCCGTAATTCAGCGAAGCACGGGCGAAATCGCGGATGCTGTCGTCAAGATTATACATGCCCATGGCCACACCGGCGGAAGGCGCATCAAACAGTTCATGCTCGATGGTTTTGCCATCATCGCCCACAAATTTGATCGACAGTTTGCCTTTGCCGGGAAACAGGAAATCGGTGGCTTTATATTGATCGCCAAAAGCGTGGCGGCCGATTACGATCGGGTCGGTCCAGCCCGGAACCAGACGCGGCACGTTTTTACAAATGATCGGCGCGCGGAAAATTGTGCCGCCTAAAATGTTGCGAATAGTGCCGTTGGGCGAGCGCCACATTTTCTTTAGGCCAAATTCTTTGACCCGATCCTCGTCCGGCGTGATGGTGGCGCATTTTACGCCAACGCCGTATTTTTGAATGGCATGGGCTGCGTCAATGGTGATCTGGTCATCGGTTTCGTCGCGCACTTCCATGCCCAGATCGTAATATTTCAGGTCAATATCCAGATAGGGCAAGATCAGTTTTTGCTTGATGAAATCCCAGATAATGCGGGTCATCTCATCGCCGTCCAGCTCAACGACTGGGTTGTCTACCTTGATTTTGGTCATAATGGCCTCGTTGTTAAGGGTGAATCACTTGAACGCTGTCTACCCTATCGGGACCATGAGGGAAAGGATGTATGCTGTTGTATACAGTTACGCCTGCGTTTCGGGTTTGCCCAGCCGCGCCAGATATTGACGCGCACGCGTATTGGCCCGATGCACACGGATAAAGGTGCGGTAGCTTTCCTGGGTGGTTGACGAGGTCGCGCCCAAAATCTCGCCGATTTCTTCAACGATGTGATCATTATCATGCTCGGCGGCTGCTTTCAGCGCGTCTTGTGCCAGCTGGTTGGCAAGATCATCAACAACTGTGTTCATCGGGGTTACCTCGTGGTTTCGGTCAGGCGGCGGCGCACATAAGTGTCGACATTGCCTTGCAGGGTGTCCATGTGCGAATCCTCAAAGAAATGGCCTGCGCCGTCAATTTGCTGATGCGTGATGGTGATGCCTTTTTGCTCGTGCAGCTTTTCGACCAAAAGATCGGTGTCTTGGGTCGGGGCGACGCGATCGGCTGATCCGTTGATGATCAGACCCGAGGCAGGGCAGGGGGCAAGGAAGCTGAAATCATACATATTGGCCGGTGGTGAAACCGAAACAAAGCCGGTGATCTCAGGGCGGCGCATCAGCAGTTGCATACCGATCCAGGCGCCAAAGGAAAAACCGGCAACCCAGCAATGTTTGGAATTGGGGTTGCGCGTCTGCAGATAATCCAGCGCGGCGGCGGCATCGGACAATTCGCCAATGCCCTGATCATATTCGCCTTGTGATCGGCCAACGCCGCGAAAATTAAACCGCAGCACCGTAAAGCCCATGTTGAAAAACGTGTAATGCAGGTTGTAAACCAGCCGGTTGTTCATGGTGCCGCCAAACTGCGGGTGCGGGTGCAGCACGATGGCAATCGGGGCATCTTTAGCTTTTTGGGGGTGGTAACGGCCTTCAAGGCGGCCCTCGGGGCCGGGAAAGATTACTTCGGGCATTTCTGATCCTCGGTTATGTGCCTTTTCGTTGACTGGGATAGTCAGGCACCATAGACATTTGCCATATTCGCGCGAATTGCAGTTATGGGTTTATCGGGAAGTAAGCGTCCTGAGCGCATACGTCAATATATTTGGATGAGGTGAGCTATGAAATTGAGCACAAAAGGGCGATATGCGATGGTTGCGCTGGCGGATTTGGCGATTCAGCCGGATGGGGCGTTGGTATCGTTATCGGAAATTTCCAAGCGGCAGGATATTTCGCTAGCGTATCTGGAGCAGCTGTTTGTAAAATTGCGCCGGGCGGATCTGGTGAAATCGGTGCGTGGGCCGGGCGGTGGTTATAAATTGGCGCGCACGCCTGCCGAAATACGGATTTCCGAAGTGTTGGGGGCTGTGGATGAAACCGTTTCGGCGCTGCACACCGGGGTTGGGGCCAAGGGCGGGGCCTCGGGGTCAAAAGCGCAATCGATGACAAACCGGTTGTGGGAAGGGTTGTCGGCCAATGTTTATGTTTATTTGCACCAGACGCGGCTTTCGGATGTGATCAAGAATGATCTGGCACCTTGCCCGGCTGTTCCCAATTTGTTTCAGGTTGTTGACGAAGCATCGTGAGGTTTTGCGCCGCACTTGCGTGCGACGCCCCAAGCGCGTCCCCCTGACGGGGTTCGCGCTTTGCCTGCGGCGCAGGTATTTAAGGCAAGAAGAAGGGTGAAGTGATGGCGCGGGCCTATCTGGACTGGAATGCGACGGCACCTTTGAGAATAGAGGCGCGCGCCGCGATGATTTTGGCGATGGATGCGATTGGAAACCCGTCGTCGGTTCATGCCGAGGGGCGTGCGGCATCGGGCATCGTGGCGCGGGCGCGGCGGCAGGTGGCGGCGGCTTTTGGGGCGGATGGGGCGGATATTGTTTTTACCTCGAGTGCCACGGAGGCCGCGGCGTTGGCGATGGCCGGTCGGGGTTTGAAATGCGCGGGAGTCGAGCATGATGCGGTTGCGGTTTGGGGGCAGTCGGATTTGCCGGTTGATGAAAATGGTGCTGTGCGTGTTGTTGATCCCGCCAAGAGCACCCTGCAAGCTGCCAATAGTGAAACCGGAATTTTGCAGGATTTGCCGCAAGGTTTGGCCTTGGTGGATGCAACCCAGGCCTTTGGTAAAATCCCGTTTGCCTTTAACTGGTGCGGGGCTGATATGGCGCTGATTTCGGCCCATAAGCTGGGCGGCCCCAAAGGCATCGGTGCGCTGGTGATGAAACGCGGCAGTGATGTCAGCGCGCAGATCAGGGGCGGGGGGCAGGAAATGGGGCGCCGTGCGGGCACTGAAAACATTACAGGAATCGCCGGTTTCGGGGCGGCGGCAGAGGCGGCGGCGCGTGATCTGGACAATGGGGTTTGGGAGCGGGTAAAAGAAATTAGAAAGATTCTAGAATTAACGCTGGCAGAATCGTCAAAAGAGACTATTTTGATCGGGAATGAGGTTGCGCGACTTCCCAACACAAGCTGTTTCTCCTACCCCGGCTGGAAAGGGGAAACACAAGTGATGCAGATGGATCTGGCAGGCTTTGCGGTTTCGGCAGGCGCGGCTTGTTCATCGGGAAAATTGCGTGCCAGCAAGGTTTTGCAGGCGATGGGGTTTGATGATTTGACGGCCTCAAGCGCGATCAGGGTTTCGATTGGCCCAAGCACGACAAAGGACGATGTTCTGCGCTTTGCCAAGGTTTGGTGCGGGCAATTGAAAAAATTAAAGCTGCGGTAATTTCAGGCCGTATGGCGAGGAAAAAATATGGCCGATGGAAATGAAATGATTGCCAAAGAGGGGGTCGAGGAAGACACCGTTAAGGCTGTCAAAGGTTTGGCGGGCGATTATAAACACGGCTGGGAAACCGATATCGAGATTGAGTACGCCCCCAAGGGGTTGAACGCCGATATTGTGCGGCTGATTTCCGATAAGCATGACGAGCCGGAGTGGATGACCAAATGGCGTCTTGATGCGTTTGCGCGTTGGGAAAAGCTGGAAGAACCCGAGTGGTCGATGCTGAAATATGAAAAGCCCGATTTTCAGGACAGTTATTATTACGCGCGACCCAAAAGCATGCAAGCCAAGCCGAAATCATTGGACGAGGTTGACCCCAAATTGCTGGAAACCTATGCCAAATTGGGAATTCCGTTGAAAGAACAGATGGTTCTGGCCGGTGTTGAAGGTGCTGATGCCGCGCCAGCCGATGCCAAGGAAAGCAGGGTTGCGGTGGATGCGGTGTTTGATTCGGTGTCGCTGGGCACGACCTTCAAGGAAGAACTTTCAAAGGTCGGGGTGATTTTTTGCTCGATCGGCGAAGCCATCCGCGACCACCCTGAACTGGTCAAGAAATATCTGGGCACCGTGGTTTCGCCTTCGGATAATTTTTACGCCACCCTGAATACAGCCGTGTTTTCGGCCGGATCATTCGTTTACATTCCGCCCGGCGTGCGCTGCCCGATGGAGCTTTCGACCTATTTTCGCATGAATGCCGAGAACACCGGCCAGTTTGAGCGCACCTTGATTATTGCCGATAAAGGCAGTTATGTCAGTTACTTGGAAGGTTGCACTGCACCTCAGCGTGATGAATTCCAGATGCATGCGGCGATCGTTGAAATTATCCTTGAGGAAGATGCCGAGGTGAAATATTCGACCGTGCAAAACTGGTATCCGGGCGATGAAAATGGCAAGGGCGGGATTTATAATTTCGTCACCAAACGGGCCGATTGCCGTGGGGCGCGTTCCAAAATGATGTGGACACAAGTCGAAACCGGATCGGCCCTGACCTGGAAATATCCCAGCTGCATTTTGCGCGGCGATGATAGCCAAGGCGAGTTTTACTCGATCGCCATCACCAATAATTACCAGCAGGCCGACACCGGCACCAAGATGATCCATCTGGGCAAAAACACCAAATCGCGGATTGTTTCCAAAGGTATTTCGGCCGGCAAATCGCAAAACACTTACCGCGGGCAGGTTTCGATGCATGCCAAGGCGACGAATTCGCGCAATTACACCCAATGCGACAGCCTGTTGATCGGCGATAAATCCGGCGCGCACACCGTGCCGTATATCGAGGTGAAAAATAACAGCAGTCGCGTAGAGCACGAGGCCACGACATCCAAAGTGGATGACGAGCAGATGTTTTATTGCCAGCAACGTGGCATGGACGAAGAGGCGGCGGTGGCGTTGATTGTGAACGGATTTGCCAAGGAAGTGTTGCAATCACTGCCGATGGAATTTGCCATGGAGGCGCAGGCGCTGGTGGCGATTTCGCTTGAAGGTTCGGTAGGATAGGTTCGCAAGTTGCGAAAAAAGGAAATGAAAATGCTAGATATTAAAGACCTGCACGTTAAACTTGAAGATGAGGATAAACAAATCCTTAAAGGTGTTGATTTACAAATCGGCGCGGGCGAGGTGCATGCGATTATGGGGCCGAATGGCTCGGGTAAATCGACGCTGTCTTATGTGCTTTCGGGGCGCGGTGGTTATGAGGTCACGCAAGGTAGCGCGCAAATGAACGGCGAGGATTTGCTGGATCTGGACCCCGAGGAACGCGCGGCGATGGGGCTGTTTTTGGCCTTTCAATACCCTGTGGAAATTCCGGGTGTCGGCAACATGACATTCCTGCGCACGGCCGTTAATTCGCAACGTAAACTGCGCGGCGAGGAGCCAATGTCGGCCGGTGATTTTTTGAAGCTGGTGCGGGTTAAGGCCAAGGAATTGCAAATTGATGCCGAGATGCTGAAGCGCGCGGTCAATGTCGGGTTTTCGGGGGGCGAGAAAAAGCGCAACGAGATTTTGCAAATGGCGGTTTTGGCGCCAAAGATGTGCATTCTGGATGAAACGGATTCCGGCCTTGATGTGGACGCGATGAAACTGGTGGCCGAGGGTGTGAATGCGCTGCGCAGCGAGGGGCGATCGTTTCTGGTTATCACGCATTATCAACGGCTTCTGGATCATATCAAACCCGATGTGGTGCATATTATGGCCGATGGAAAAATGATTAAATCCGGCGGCCCTGATCTGGCGCTTGAAGTGGAAAATAACGGTTATGCCGGTATTTTGGCGGAGGTTGGTTAATGCAAAATGCCCGCAAGCACGCGGCAAAGCGGCTTCAGGCGATGGGCCTGCCGCAGCGCCGTGATGAATATTGGAAATACACCCGACCTGACCTTTTGATCGCTGAAAAAGTAGCACCTGTGGCTATTTTCCAGCATGCTGAAAAGCCGATGTTTGACTCGATTGACCGGCTGAAAATCGTCTTTGTCGACGGGGTTTATGATGCGCTCGCGTCGGATGATTTGACTCTGGCCGGTGTCGAGATTTGGCAGCTGTGCGATGCGCCGGATTGGGCGCAGAATTTCTATGGAACACTTGAAGAAAACGGCCAATCTCCAGTGCCGCGCCCGCTTGCAACGCTAAACACGGCCAATGCAGCTCAGGGCGTGGTGATCCATGCGACGGGTAAGGTTGGCAGGCCGATAAATCTGGTTTACCTTAGAAAATCAGATACTTGCGATGCGATGCTGCATCATTGCATTAAGCTGGATGCGGGCGCTGAACTTACAATTCTGGAAAGCGGTGCCGGGGCTGCGCGCTTAAATACGGTGATGGAAATTGATGTGGCTGACAGTGCCGCGTTTCATCACATCCGCACCATGGGGCGCGACCACGGGCGGGTTGCGGCCACGCATATGTTTGGCCGTTTGGGGCGTGAAAGCAGCTTTAAATCGTTCACCATGACGGTGAACGGCAAGCTGACGCGCAATGAAATTGTGTTGGAATTAACCGGCGATGACACGATTGCCCATGTGGCCGGCGTGGCTATGGGAGATGGCGACTTTCTGCATGATGACACCGTATTTATCACCCATGATGCGGTGAATTGCGAAAGCCGGCAGGTTTATAAAAAGGTGCTG
Source organism: uncultured Marinosulfonomonas sp. (assembly GCA_964429175.1). Taxonomy (GTDB): domain Bacteria; phylum Pseudomonadota; class Alphaproteobacteria; order Rhodobacterales; family Rhodobacteraceae; genus Profundibacter. The sequence goes on along the minus strand of CAYSBD010000039.1, from coordinate 5,112 downwards.
CGCAACGGTGCGACCGGTGTGTTTCAGGGCAAAATTCTGGTGCAGCCCGACGCGCAGAAAACCGATGGTTATCAAATGAGCCAATCGTTGCTTTTGGATGGCGACAGCCAGTTTTACGGCAAGCCAGAACTGGAAATTTACGCCGACGACGTGCTGTGCAGCCACGGATCGACCACCGGTGCGATTGACGATGAGGCTATGTTTTATCTGCAATCGCGCGGGGTTCAGGTGCAAGAGGCTCAGGATTTGCTGGTGTTGGCCTTTTTGGCGGCCGCGGTTGATGAAATTGAAAACCAAGAAATTGCCGATGATATTCGCGACCGGCTGGCTTTGTGGTTGACGCGCAGGGGCGATTGATATGTCGGTCACGCGCGATATTTTTCAAAGCTATATTCGCCCGCGCCGGGTGATGCGCCGCCATTTGGCGCGCGGGGTTTCCGAGGGCCGGGTTTTCGTCTTTTTGGTTGCCGCCTGTCTTTTGATTTTCATCGCCCAGTGGCCGCGGCTTTCGCGCGAGGCGCATCTTGATTCAACCGTCCCGCTTGAGGGGCTGATGGTTGCCGCGATGTGGGCTTGGGGTTTTGTGGCCCCGCTGATGTTTTACGGGGTTGCGGGCATCAGTTATCTGTTGGTCAAAATTGTTGGCGGCAAAGGCACCGGATTGGGCGCGCGGCTGGCGCTGTTCTGGACGCTATTGGTGCTGGTTCCGCTTTGGCTGCTTTATGGTCTGGTGGCCGGATTTGTCGGGGCAGGGGTGCAGCTTGATGTTGTCGGCGCTGTTTTGTTGCTGGCGTTTTTCTGGATCTGGATCAGCTCGCTGATTGAGACCCAACGGCGTCCCCCGGATACAGAAAAAGGCACGGAAAATGTATAATGTTGAAGACGTTCGCGCCGATTTTCCGATCCTGTCGCGGCAGGTGAATGGCAAGCCGTTGACCTATCTGGATAATGGTGCATCAGCGCAGAAACCTCAGGTTGTGATTGACGCCATTACCCGTGGTTACGCCGATGAATATGCCAATGTTCACCGTGGCTTGCACTATCTTTCCAATCTTGCCACCGATAAATACGAGGCCGTGCGCCCCATCATCGCGCGGTTTTTGAATGTGGCGGACGAGCGCGAGATTGTGCTGAATTCCGGCACCACCGAGGGCATCAATATGGTGGCTTATGGTTGGGCGATGCAGAACCTGAAAGCGGGCGATGAAATCATCCTGTCGGTGATGGAGCATCACGCCAATATCGTGCCGTGGCATTTTTTGCGGACCCGCATGGGCGTGGTTTTGAAATGGGTTGATATTGACGCTGTTGGTGATCTGGATCCGCAAAAGGTGATTGATGCGATCACGGATAAAACCAAACTGATTGCCATCACGCATATGTCCAATGTTCTGGGCACGGTGGTGGATGTGAAAACCATCTGTCAGGCGGCCCGGAACCGTGGGGTTGCTGTGCTGGTCGATGGCTCGCAAGCGGCGGTTCACATGCCGGTTGATCTGGCCGATATCGGTTGTGATTTTTACCCGATTACCGGCCATAAATTATACGGGCCTTCGGGTTCCGGCGCGATTTATGTCAAGCGCGAACGTATGGCCGAGATGCGTCCCTTTATGGGCGGCGGCGATATGATCCGCGAGGTCAGCAAGGATGCCGTTAGCTATAACGCGCCGCCAATGATGTTTGAGGCCGGCACGCCGGGCATTGTGCAGACCATCGGTCTTGGCGTGGCGCTGGAATATATGATGGGGCTGGGGATGCAGAATATTGCGGCCCATGAGCGCGATCTTTGTGCCTATGCCCGCAGCCGTCTGGATGGGCTGAGCTGGCTGAATATTCAGGGGCAGTCGGCCACCAAAGGCGCGATATTTTCCTTTACCATGCAGGGTGCGGCGCATGCGCATGATTTATCCACGGTGCTGGATAAAAAAGGCGTTGCGGTGCGGGCCGGGCATCATTGTGCCCAGCCATTGATGCAGCATCTGGGGGTTGTGGCCACGGCACGGGCCTCGTTCGGGCTTTATAATACCAAGGCCGAGGTCGATATTCTGATTGATGCGCTGGGGTTGTGCCACGATTTATTTGCCTGAAATTACCGAAATTTGTAAATTTGATTCTTGCAAGCAAAAGCGTGTATATGTATAGTTGATTAATTGACATTAATCATGCCTACAGCGACCTTACGTCAACCTGTTCGGGGTGTTTTTTCAAGCCATGGCAAAGCAAAAAACAGATCATTTTCTGAAAATAAATAACATTAGGCAATAGTGGCGCATTTACAGTTTGTGCGGACATAAACTTGATCTGGATCAAGGAAGTTAGTATTGCAATAATATTCACTAATCCGAATGCGGCAAAAAAACACGCCCGTTGGAATGACGTAGCAAAAAAGCCACGTGTGGGAGGCTAGATGATTATAGATAAGGTTCGGCTCGGCCTGATTGGGGCGGGTGTAATACTTGCATCTTTTGGTGCTGTATCTGCGCAAGAAAGCGCAACATCCGAAATTATTCTGGCCGCCAGTACAGCTGATGGCACAGAATCCGCTAGTAGTTCGGTCACGAAAAAACTGACAGAACCGGCTTATGCCAAAACGGCGGGCGCTACACCTCCAACGGCGCCGCGCTCGGCCTTGCCGACAGAGCTGAACCCCAGTCTGATCGACAGCACAGCCGATCACAGCCAGTTTGAAATTTTGCAACGCGAATTCTCATCCGGTCCCGAAGTGACAGCCGCCTGTTTAACCTGCCACACCGATGCGGATGACCAGATGATGCATTCGATCCATTTCAAATGGGAATTTGACAACCCGCTGACCGGACAGCTGCAAGGTAAACGCCATGTGGTGAATTCGTTTTGCGGCGGGGTTGATAGCAACGAACCGCGCTGTAGCTCTTGTCATACCGGTTATGGCTGGGATGATATGAACCAGTCGCCGCCCAAAATATCAGCGGTTGGCAGTTGGGATACTACGCTGCCCTTGCCTGATCTAAATCCTGATCTGAACTCGGAAAAATTGACGGCGACGGCGGTGGATTGTCTGGCTTGCCATGATCGTTCTGGCCAATATACCAAGGCAGCCACTTTGGCCGGTCATCCTCCGTTGGCCCCGCTTAGCCCGGGGTTGAAAACCATCACAGGTGCCAAGGCCTGGGCCGTTGATCTAAGCCTTTCGGCCCAATCAGTCGGGCCTCCGGGCCGTGATAATTGCGGCAATTGTCATTTTTACGGCGGCGGCGGCGATAATGTAAAACACGGCGATTTGTCCTCGGCGCTTTATGATCCGGATCGGTCGGTTGACGTGCATATGGCCACGGATGGTTTGAATTTCACTTGCGCCACCTGTCATGTTGAATCAAAACATCAATGGGGTGGCAGCCGTTACAATTTGACGCTGGATGATCCGCACAGCTTTGATAATCGCGCAACCGGCATGGCTGCCACCACGGCCACCTGTGCCAGCTGCCATTCTGAAACGCCCCATGAAAAGCTTTCAATTGTTGGTATGAAGTTGAATGACCACACCGATAAAATCGCCTGTCAAACCTGTCACATCCCGTCATTTGCCCGTGGCGGTGTGCCAACCAAAACCTTGTGGGATTGGTCGACGGCGGGCGAAATAATGACGGCCGACGGCAAGGGTCTCAAGCAATATGAGGCCGTGGATTTGGCCGGTAACAAGCTGATGACCTATATTTCAAAAAAAGGTCACTTTGAATATGGCGAGTATGTGATTCCGTATTACAGCTGGACCAACGGCATTATTTCCAACACCATGCTTGACGACATAATCGATCCGACACAAGTGGTCGAAATCAACCGTATTGAGGGATCCGAGGGCGGGGTTGGCACCAAAATCTGGCCCTTCAAGCGGATGGAAGGGCGCCAGCCTTATGACACGGTTCACAACCAGCTGGTTGTCAGCCACGTCTGGGGGCCAACCACAGATACCGCACTTTGGACCAACTATGACTGGGGCAAGGCGATCAAGGCCGGTATGAAATCTGCCGGCGAGGAATATTCCGGTGAATTCGATTTTGTCGATACCTATATGTATTGGCCGACAACGCACATGGTCGCACCTGCCGAAGATGCGCTGGCCTGTAGTGATTGCCATGCTCAGGATGGCCGCATGCAAGGCATCACCGGGGTTTATATTCCGGGTAGTAATCCGTTTTCGATTGTTAATATATTGGGTATCCTGATGGTTCTGGGCACTTTTGGCGGGGTGATGATACACGCATTGATCCGCATGATTATGACAAGACGCAGAGGAGGCTCGAATGGGCATGCATAAAGAAGGTTCACGCAAGGTCATTGTATTTCCGCGTTTTGAGCGCGCTTGGCACTGGACGCAGGCAGGTCTGATTTTCTTGTTGTTGTTTACCGGATTGGGGTTGAACGGGTTGCACGGGTTGTTGTCGTTCGAGCTTGCGGTGACGCTGCACACCGGTGCGGCCATGGTTTTGCTGCTGATCTGGATATTTGCTACATTCTGGTTGTTTACCACGGGCACCTGGAAGCATTTTATCCCCAAGTTTCAGGGCATGTTTGCAGTGGCCAAATTCTATGCCTGGGATGTGTTCCATGGCAAGGACCACCCTTATGAAAAGGTGATTTGGCGTAAACATAACCCGTTGCAGGCAATCACTTATTTTGTGGTGAAAATGGCGATTTTTCCGTTGATCTGGGTGACGGGAATTATTTATCTGACCTATAATTTCTGGGAAGGTATACCGAATGCTTCGCTTTATATTCTGATCATTGCCAACCTGCATTTATGGAGTGCCTATGTGACTATGGCATTTGTGATTGTGCATGTTTATTTGCTGACGGTCGGGCACGGGTTTCGTGCGCATGTCAAGCCGATGATCACGGGGTATGATGATGTGCATTTAACGCCCGAGCAAGAGGCGTATCTGGAAGATAATGAGCCATGGCGTTTGAAGGCAGAAGAGAGTTGATTGGTTTATCGCGGGCTTGGTGATAAAACTATTTGCAGTGCTTGCAACTATGGCCTACACCGCAAAGCCAATGCACCCGTAGCTCAGCTGGATAGAGCGCTGCCCTCCGAAGGCAGAGGTCTCGCGTTCGAATCGCGACGGGTGCACCAAT
>CAYSBD010000038.1:0-18829 GCA_964429175.1 uncultured Marinosulfonomonas sp. | reverse complement strand
TGCCATACCTCATAAAATTTCTGATTACAGAGTAACGCCGATCCCGCGCGCGGCAATGATTCGCTGAACCTCGCCCGCAAATAATTCGGCCATACCAATCTGTTAACGCCCTGCAAGGCTCAATTCGAGTGAAGCTCTTGGCGCGCGTATTGCTTTGCTCAACCGATCTTCGCGGGTTGAAATCGAGGCAACCATGCGTGAAATCGACAAAATCGAAACCGCGATCGAGCCGCGTTTTCAGGAACATTTTGTCAATGCCTCGGCCATTCCCAACGCGGTTGACCCGTTTCCGATCCTTGGCAGTCACGTCAGCCTGCCGGATGTGAATTTCAACACCGGCGGCGGGGATGGCAGCCGTAGACGACGCAGACGCAGACGCAGACGCAGATCAAAATAACTGCATAAAACACCAAGGCCTGCAGAAAGAAATTAAACAATGTAGGCAAAGAATTATCCACAACTTTATCTAGAATTTGTAAAATTAGATGCACTAATTTGTTGACACGATAACAGCCGCAAGATTACGGTCCCTTTGATATTTATACCAAGGGGGATTGGTTTTGAAGAATCTACTACAAGCTGCCGTATTAGGGGCAGCTTTATTTGTAACGGCCTGTGCCGAATATCCAAAAAACATAACAGCAGCCTATATTCCAAGCATTGTTTATCGTGGTGCAAGCTGTTCTGAAATCATGCATGAGCGCGCCAAACTGGTAAGCCGTGTCCGCCAGATTGCCGCAGCACAACAGCGGACTGCAAATACAGATACCGCCGGAATAACAGTGTTTTTTGTTACGCCCGTGATTGTTGCATGGGCTGGTCTTCTGACCTTACCATTTACCCAAGACCAATCTGCCCAGCTTGCCGTAGCCCGCGGTCATTATGATGCGCTGGTAAAGGCAAGCCATGAACAGGGATGTTCGGGGGCAAACTCGATGCGCCAAACCTATCAGGCGCCGTCCCATTATAGCGGGATACATAATGGAAACTGGAAGCGCTATCGCGGTGAATTTCCGCCACTATAAGTTTAGCCTCGGGTTTATTTCAGGTGCAGCGCAATGTTAATACTGCCCAATGCGAAAAAATGCGCTTTAGCTCCACTCTGGCACAAACACAGCGAAAATGTTTTTAAGCTACACAGGCACAGATTCGAGCATCATAACCTTAATGCATCGCTGCCCTGATGAAATCCAGTAGCATTTTAGTGGACCCGTTGGTTCTGGCATAATCGGCATCCCCTTTCAGGACCGGCACCAATGCGCTTGCCATTTCCTTGCCCAGCTCCACCCCCCATTGGTCAAACGAATTCAGGCCCAGAATTACCCCCTCAACAAATACCCGGTGCTCGTAAAGCGCAATAATTTGCCCCAGCACAAAAGGCGTAAGTTTCGGGTAAATCAATGTGGTTGACGGGCGATTTCCGCTAAATACACGGTGGCGGGACTGGCATTCCAGATCATCCCCGCTCAAGCCTTTTTGCATCATCATTTTGCGTGCAACCTCAAGTGTGCGGCCCCGCATCAATGATTGCGATTGTGCCAGACAATTGGCCAGCAACAGCTGGTGTTGATCGGCCAAATCCGGCTCGTGCCCCTTGACGGCAACCATAAATTCGCAAGGCACAACCGCGCTGCCCTGATGGATCAGCTGGTAAAAAGCGTGCTGTCCGTTTGTGCCCGGCTCGCCCCAAACCACAGGCCCGCAACCATGCGCCAAGGGGCTGCCATCCATCGCAACCGATTTGCCGTTACTCTCCATTTCCAGTTGCTGAAAATAGGCCGGAAGACGCGCCAGACGTTGATCATAAGGCAGCACCGCGCGGGTGGCATAGCCGCAAATCTGGTGGTGCCAGATCCCGGTCAGTGCCAACAGGATCGGCATATTTCCAGACGGATCGGCCGCGCAAAAATGCCGGTCCATCGCCTGCCCACCACGCAAAAAATCGCGGAAATTATCAGGCGAGATGGCCAGCATCAACGACATGCCAATCGGGCCCCAAATTGAATACCGCCCGCCAACCCAGTCTTCAAATCCAAAAACCCGCTCCGGTGAAATACCAAATTCCAAAGTCTTTTTCAGGTTCGACGAAAGCGCCACAAATTGCGCGCCCGGGTCCACCACTTTTGCCGACATCCAGTCAAACGCTATCTTTGCATTGCTCATGGTTTCAATGGTAGTAAAGGTTTTCGAGGCCACAATTACCAAGGTTGTCTCAGGGTTAAGGCCTTGTAAAACGTCACTAATATCCGATCCGTCCTGATTGGAAACAAAATGCGTGGCCGGCCCGTTATGGTAAGGTGCAAGCGCCAAAACCGCCATCGCAGGTCCCAGATCAGAACCGCCAGTGCCGATATTAACCACATCGGTAATTTCGCCGCCCTGCCCCGCAAAATGCCCGCTGCGCAGATCATTTGCAAAGCTTTCCATGTGCGTCAACGTGGCCAAAACCCCGGGCATCACATCAGCCCCGTCCAGCAAAACAGGCCCGCCATCCAGATTACGCAAGGCCGTGTGCAGCACCGCGCGCCCCTCGGTTTGGTTGATTTTCTCGCCGGCAAACATCGCATCACGCCGCGCCAAAACGCCGGTTTCAGCGACCAAATCCAGCAACAGACCCATGGCATCCGCATCAAGATTGGTTTTCGAGTAATCAAACAAAATCCCACCGGCCTGCGCTGAAAATTCACCCGCTCTCTGCCCATCAAAAAGCGATACAATTGATCTGTCTTCAATGTTTTTTTGCAGTTTTTCCAGCTTCTTCCAAATACGCATTACGCTGTCCAATGTACTGTTACCCCCTCCAAAAAGGCAAAAACAGGCGCCTTGATCGGGTCTTTTAATTTTCGCGCCATCTTTAACGCTTTATTTTTGATTTTTCCGCTAAACACAATATGCGTTGTCATCGCCCCCGACAAAACAGGGGCCGTCAAAGTCACCCGTGGCTCGCCCGCCCCGTCCGCACGCATCGCCAACAATAATGGCGCATGATCATCCATTGCCTCGGCCAAACGATCGGCCCCGGGAAATAGCGACGCTGTGTGCATATCCGCCCCCATTCCCAGCAGTAGAATATCAATCGGCAACAGCGGACCAATCGCTTTTGAAAGCTTGTGCAAAACATCCTCGGGCTGATCGGCGGGCGCATAAAGCGGGATCAGCGTGGCGGCCGCGGCCTTGTCCACCAACAAACGTTCGCGCAGCAGTCGGGTGTTTGAGCGCGGTGAATTTTCTGCCACCCAACGCTCGTCACTTAACAGGATACTCACACGCGACCAATCCAGCGAAAGCCCCGATAAAATATCAAAAACCGGCCCCGGAGTCGTGCCACCGGGCACCACGAACGTAACCCGATCCTTACGCCCAAGCGCGGCGCGCAGCTCACCCGCCAACCTATTGGCCAGCTCCAGCGCCATCATTTCCGCATCCGGGTATTTTATCTTTTCCATCTAGATTATCTCGCGCCAACGGCGCCCCTCTTTGTGCATCAACATCAGCGCATCTTCCGGCCCCGAACTGCCCGCATCATAGGGCTTTGGCACATCACCGCGCAACTGCCAACGCGCGATTAACGGATCGACCCACGCCCAGGCCGACTCGACCTCGTCACCGCGCATAAACAAGGTCTGATCGCCGCGAATTACATCCATTACCAAGCGCTCGTATGCATCGGGGATATCGCTCGCGGCCGCACCCAGCGTTTCGGCAAAACTCATATCCAGCGGCACATCCATCAAGCGCATGCCGCCAAGGCCCGGCTCTTTGATTGTGACGCGTAAATCCATACCCTCGTTAGGCTGCAAATGGATCAATAACTGATTACACCGATGCGCGGTCTGGTCGGGAAAAATCATATGCGGCGGATCTTTGAACACCACGGCAATTTCGCTTTGACGCGCCCGTAGACGTTTACCGGTGCGCAAATAAAACGGGGTGCCATTCCAGCGCCAATTGGAAATTTTCACCTTCATCGCCAGAAAACTTTCGGTTTTACTGTCGGTATTTTCGCTGTCTTCAATATAAGACGCGCCCTCGTCACCGGCGCGGTATTGGCCCCGCACGATGTCGCTTGCCGGCACAGGCTCCAGCGCGCGGATCACCTTTAGCTTTTCATCGCGCACCGCATCGGGATCAAAATGCGCCGGCGGCTCCATCGCGATCAGACATAACAATTGCATCAAATGATTCTGCACCATATCGCGCATCGCACCGGATTTATCGTAATACGCACCGCGCCCGCCAACCCCGACGGTTTCCGCCACAGTGATCTGAATGTGATCAACATATTGTGCATTCCACAATGGCTCAAACAAGATATTGGCAAAACGCACCGCCATCAGGTTTTGCACGGTTTCCTTGCCCAGATAATGATCAATGCGATAAATCTGGCTTTCGTCAAAAAACTCGGCCAGCACCGCGTTCAAATCCCGCGCCGATTCCAAATCATGCCCGAATGGTTTTTCCACCACGATGCGTGCTTTTGGTCCGGCGATTTTATGTTTATGCAGCCGTTTGGCCAATTCACCGAAAAGACGCGGTAAAGTCGAGAAATAAAACACCTGCACCACGTCTTTGCGGATCGAATTTTCTAGACTTTCCCAGCCCGAATCTCTTATTGCATCAATTTTTAAATAGCCAAGGATCGCAATGAAATCATTAATTTTAGAAAGGTCCAACGTTTTTTCATGCACAAATTCCATTATCGATTTGCGGGCCATTTCACGATAACCGGCATCATCCAGATCGCTGCGCGCAACCCCGATAATACGCGCCCCCGCAGGAATTTGCCCCGCCAAAAACCGCCGATACAACCCGGGCAATATTTTGCGCCGCGCCAAATCACCTGTGCCGCCAAAAATCACCAGATCAAAAACATCAACCGTAATAACACGCATCGCCATCTTTTTCGCCTTTCTTTGCGCCCAGAATTATAAAGTCAGGCATCCAGCTCTGCATCCCAATAAAGAAAATCGATCCAGCTGTCATGCATGAAATTGGGCGGGAATTTACGGCCCATATTATGCAGCTGAACCGCATCGGGTTTGCGCGGCAGTTTGAGTAAATTCATACCGGATTCATGCAGGTTTTTGGCCGCTTTTCGCAGATTGCAAGGCGCACAGGCCGCCACCACATTTCCCCAAGCCGTAGTGCCGCCTTTTGCACGCGGAACCACATGATCAAAGGTTAAATCCGCACCCGATCCGCAATATTGGCAGCAAAATCCGTCGCGCAAAAACAGATTGAAACGGGTGAATGCCACGCAGCTTTGCGGCTTTATATAATCGCGCAGAACCACCACGGAAGGAATGCGGATTTCAACGGTCGGGCTATGCACAACCTGCTCGTAACGCGCCAAAATATCGACCCGGTCCAGATAGGCCGCCTTGATCGCCTCTTGCCAGGTCCAGAGCGATAACGGATAATAAGAAAGCGGGCGGTAATCGGCATTTAACACCAACGCAGGATGACAGCGCAAACCGGCGGTTTGCCTAACAAAATCGGCTCTGAAATCAGGTTGCATCAACGATCACCCCATTCAAGTCAGGGCGACTATATATTCTGTATCCGGTCTGGCAAGCCCTACAATATCGGGTTTTATTTCTGGCCAAACATCTCGCGCATAAAGGCCGCCGCGATGCTTAAACCATCGGGCGCAATGCCGTGTCCGGTGCCTTTCATCACATGGGCGTAAACCTGAAATCCGGCGCCCGTTAATGCATCCCCCGCCTCGCTCAGGGAAACCGTGGGCACCACCTCGTCCTGATCGCCATGCACCAGCAAAACCGGCGGCTTTACAACCGTTTGATGTTTCAACAATTCCGCCGACATCAAACGGCCCGAAAACCCGACCACACCGGCAAAAGCAACGGCGCGCCGCGGAGCCACGTGCAGCGCCATCATCGTGCCTTGGGAAAATCCGAACAAAATGGTGTTTTCGGGGCCGATGCCCTCGGTCTGCATTACCTGATCCAGATAAGCGTTTAAATCGGCCACAGAATGGTCCATTCCGGCGGTTGATTCCTGCACGCTTGATCCATCGATCCACGGAATCGGGAACCACTGAAACCCTTGCGGACCTCCGGCACATTTTTCCGGCGCATCGGGGGCCACAAAAACCGTATCGGGCAAATGCTTGGCTAAAGGTTCGGCCAAACCTAGCAAATCCTGCCCGTTGGCACCGTAGCCATGCAAAAAAATCACCAGTGATTTGGCCGTGCCCGAGGCCGAATCACGGCGCTCGCTGTTTAAAATCCGCATCATTTCGGCTCCTCTTCGATCCCTAATTTTTCACGCATAAATCCGGCCGCCACACTCAAGCCGTCGCTCGCAATGCCGTGGCCTGCGTTTTCCATCACAAAGGCGTAAACCTCAAAACCCAAAGTGCTCAGCGCAAATTCGGCCTTGTTCAGCGCCTCGGGCGGCACAACTTCGTCCTGATCGCCGTGCAACAACATCACGGGCGGGCGCGAAATTACCTGCTCGCGCAAATCATCGGGCAACATCAAGCTGCCGGAAAAACCAACCACAGCGGCAAACGCTTGCGCGCGGCGCGGGGCCATTTGCAGGGCCATCATCGTGCCTTGGGAGAATCCGAAAATAACGGTTTTTTCGATAGTTACGCCTTCTTTTTCAACCATATCATCAACATAAACATTCAAATCTTCGACCGCCAGCTTCATGCCTGCAACCGCATCTTCCTCACTGGTGTTGTCAATCCACGGCACTGAAAACCATTGCCGCCCCTCTTGGTTTCCACCGCAAACTTCTGGCCCATCGGGCGAGACAAAAACCGTGTCGGGCATGTAATCGGCCAGCGGTTTTGCCAGCCCCATCAAATCATCGCCATCGGCGCCGTAACCGTGCAGAAATATAACCATCGAGGTCGCTTTGCCCGAGGTAGCGCCTTGGCGCATGCCGTTAAGTTTGCGTGTCATTTAAGGCCTTCCCTTTGTTTTTCCAGACGGTAATAGGCCCATAACAGACGCGCTGCAACCGATCTCCAAGGTGCCCAATCTGCGGCCATTTCCCGCATCTGGCGCTCATTTGGGCGGGCCTTAAGGTCAAATAATATCTTTGCCGCCTCTTGCAGCGCCAAATCATTATTTGCAAACACATCCGCATGGCCCAGCGAAAACATTGCGTATATTTCCGCCGTCCAGCGGCCAATTCCCGGCACCTCGATCAGCGTTGCAATCACCTGCGCACTGTCGGCGCTGCGCAAGGCCGCGTAATCAATTTTTGCAGCAGCCAAGGCCCGCACATAACGGATTTTGGGGCGCGATAAACCACAGCTGCGCAGATCCTCGTCGCTGGCCCCCAGCACTTTTCGCGGTCCCGTCAATTTCGCCGCCTTCAGCCGCCCCCAAATTGCCGCCGCCGCCGCAACCGAAATCTGCTGGCAAACGATCGCATCCATCAGCGCGCTAAAGCCATCTTTGCGCAGGCGCAACGGCAGCGGGCCGGATTTTTTCAAAACAGCGGCAAAACGCGGCTCGCGGGCAGCCAGAACAGCGGCCCCTTCGGCCACGCAAACATCCGAAATAATGCGCCTCATAACAGCCCCCTGACCCACGCAAACGCGGCCTCGGGCGTTTGCACTTTTTGACAGTCCAGCAGCGGCGGACGGTTAATCAACAACACCGGAATGCCCAATTGTCGGGCCGCAACCAGCTTGCTTTGGCTTAACATTCCACCGGCGTTTTTCACCACCAGCCAATCAATGCCGCGCGCCTTGAGCAGCGCGATTTCTTCGTCCACCGAAAATGGCGGATGGCCAATTAAATATTCGCCGCTTTCATGGGGGAAATCGCCGCTTGAACGCATAATCTGGCGACAAATCAAATACCGCCCCTGCATGTTGTCAAACCGGTGCAAAGTCTGTCGCCCGGTGGCCAGCAAAACGGTGGATCCAAGCGGAATATGGGCCGCCGCATCCCTTTCGTTGTCAACGAATGTCCAATTGTCGCCAGCCCCGGCCTGCCACGCGGGGCGCAGGATTTGAATGTGGGGCAACTGCATTTGGGCGGCCACTTGGGCGCAGCGCCGGCTGATGCGCGCGGCAAACGGATGCGTGCCATCGACCACCGCATCAAAGCCTTCGTCGTGTAAATATTGCACAAAAGCCGCCCGTCCGCCAAAGCGGCCAATGCGCATCGGCACGGCCAGATCCTGCGGCTCGCGCGTGACTCCGGCAAGCGAGGCGATGGTTTCAATGCCCGCCTGATCGGCCAAAACTTCGGCCAAAGCGCGCGCTTCGCTGGTTCCGGCAAGCAATAACAGTTTCATTCAGACGCCTTTGCAATGATATTTCCGGCGCGATCAATGATGATAATATCTACCAGAATTGCGGCATCGCGCAGCTGTTTTCTAACGGCTAAAAGCGCCAAGTTTGCAATTGGTTTTGACATGTTTTTTCCAGCAATTTCATACGCTTCAAGCGCTGTGTTGGCGTGATTTAACCGCGCGTCCCCTGTCAGATCTGCCAGAGCCGGAAAATCCACCTGCGAGCGGCCCGAATGCAGATCGCGCGCGCCTTGAGCCAGCTTGGTCATTTTGCCAATCCCGCCGCCGATTGTCAGGCGTTCCACCGGATGACGGCGCAGATATTTCAGCAAACCTGCGGCAAAATCCCCCATGTCCAGCATGGCGTGATCGGGCAAATCGTAATGGGTTTGCACCGTGGTTTCGCTGGTCGCGCCTGTGCAGCCGGCAACGTGGGTTTGACCGCTGGCACGCGCCACATCCACCCCGCGGTGTATCGAGGCAATCCAGGCCGAACAGGAAAACGGGCGCACAATTCCGGTGGTTCCCAGCACCGATAAACCACCCTTGATCCCCAATCGAGGGTTCCAGGTTTTCTCGGCCAGCCGCGCGCCGTTTTTAATTGAAATGCAGATTTCCACATCGGGCATCTGGCCAAATTGCATCGCCATTTCAGCCACTACCGCCTGCATCATTTCGCGCGGTTTGGGGTTAATCGCAGCCTCGCCAACCGCAATCGGCAAGCCCGGTTTGGTAATAATCCCGACACCCGAACCGGCCAAAAACCGCACCCCGCCGGCACTGGCACAAACCCGCGCGATCACCTCGCAGCCATGCGTCACATCAGGATCATCGCCCGCATCCTTGATGATCGAGACTTGCGCCCAACCGTTGCCCTGACGCGGGTTGATAACCTCGAAATCCGGCGTTTCGCCTTTGGGCAAAGTGATCGAAACCTCGTCGGGAAACCCCGCGCCCCACAACGCGTTCAGCGCAGCCTTGACGGCAGCGGTGGCACAGGCGCCCGTGGTCCAGCCACGGCGTAATTTTGGCGGTGTCATTTCATTCATCACCGCGTTTATGGCGCGCGGCGCACGGTTGAGCAAGCCTTACGGCTTTTGCCGCCGCGCAGCTTTGGGCATAAAGGGCGCAATCGAATCAAGGAAACGCAAAAATGCGCACCAGAAAAGGCACCGGTTTGATCCTGTCGGCACCTGCATCGGGGGCAGGAAAAACCACCATCACGCTGGGCATTTTGCATGCGCTGGCGCGGCGCGGTGTGGCGGTTCGAGGTGCCAAATCCGGCCCCGATTATATTGACCCGCGCTTTCTTGAGGCCGCTTGCAAACGCCCCTGCCCCAATCTGGACGCTTGGGCGATGACGCCTGCGCGCATCCGGTTTTTGGCCACGGGGGGCACGGATGACGGGCTGCTTTTAATCGAGGGCGCGATGGGTTTGTTTGACGGCGCGCCGCCCAGTGGCAAAGGTGCCACCGCCGATCTGGCCCGTATTTTGAAACTGCCCGTGGTGCTGATTATCGATGCGGCCAAAACGGCGCAATCGGTAGCCCCGCTGTTGGCCGGATTTGCCGGTTTTGATCAAAATGTGCACATTGGCGGCGTGATCTTAAACAACGTCGGCTCACCGCGTCATGCCCGGATGTTGAAACGCGCGATTGCGCCGCTGGGAATTTCGGTGCTTGGCGTGGTGTTTCGTCAATCGAACCTTGGCCATTCGTCGCGCCATTTGGGCCTGTTGCAGGCTTGCGAGCACCCGGATCTGGATGCTTATCTGGCCCGTGTGGCCGATGCTGTCGAGGCCTCGGTTGATCTTGAAGCCCTGACAAAACTTGCGACCGCGTTGCCACAATCGGCGCAGTTTTCACCCCCCCGACCACCGGCGCAGCGCATTGCGATTGCGCGTGATCAGGCCTTTGCCTTTGCCTATCCGCACCTGTTGGATGATTGGCAAAAGGGCGGAGCCAGTTTGCAATTTTTTTCGCCTCTGGCCGATCAGCCTGCACCGGATGCCGATTTTATTTTCTTGCCCGGTGGCTATCCTGAATTGCACGCAAGCCAGCTGGCGGGTGCCGGGATATTTCGAGATTCTATGCAAAAATCCGCCGCCAAGGGTGTGCAGATTTACGGCGAATGCGGCGGTTATATGGTGCTGGGAAATAGCCTGATAGATGCCGGTGGGACCCACCATAAAATGCTGGGACTGCTGGATTTAGAGACCTCGTTTGCCAGCCGAAAACTGCATCTGGGCTATCGCGATTTACGCAGTCACGCCGGCCCGTTTCAGGGCAAATTCAGCGCGCATGAATTTCATTACGCCAGCACAATATCGGCCAAAGGCCCCCCGTTATTTGCCGCCAAAGATGCCGAGGGCAATGATCTGGGCAATCTGGGCCTGATCAAAAACAACGTCTGTGGATCGTTCATGCATCTGATTGACGCGCTGTAGCCTTCGCATTTTGCGGCTTCCCCTTGGTCAGTTTCCCCGCTAGGGATGCGCATGGATACCGATGTTCTCAGCCCGATCGCCAAGCGCAATGTCACCATTCTGGTCATGGCCCAAGCTCTGCTCGGGGCGCAAATGCCGATCTTTTTTACCCTCAGCGGGCTGGCCGGGCTTAGCCTTGCCCCCAACGTCTGCTTTGCCACTTTGCCGATCACGATGATCATTCTGGGCAATGTGGTGGCCGCCACGCCGCTATCCAGTTTCATGCAGAAATACGGGCGCAGGATCGGCTTTATTACCGGTGCCGCATTTGGCTGTCTGGGTGCGATTATCAGCGCCTACAGCATTTTTATCCAGTCCTTTAACCTGCTTCTGCTCGGCTCGCTTTTAACCGGCGTTTATGCCTCGGCTCAGGCATTTTACCGCTTTGCCGCCGCCGATGCATCGCCCAAACACTTCCAGCCCAAAGCGATATCATACGTTCTGGCCGGAGGCTTGGCGGCCGCAATTATCGGCCCTCAGCTGATAAAACTGACGATGGACAGCTTTGTGATTCCATTTTTGGGGGCCTATCTGGCGGCGATTGCAATTAACCTTGTCGGATCCAGCATATTTTTGTTTCTCGACATGCCGCCACCGGCCAAAACCCACCCCGATGCCCCGGCAGGGCGCTCGCGCCTCGAGCTGCTGAAAACCCCGGTAATCGCGGTTTCGATCATTTGCGGCATGGTGTCTTATGCCCTGATGACGCTGGTGATGACATCAACGCCGCTGGCCGTTGTGGGCTGTGGTTATGACGTCGGAAATGCCGCCGATATCGTTTCGGCCCATGTTTTGGCAATGTATGCGCCATCGTTTTTCACCGGCCATCTGATTGCGCGTTTTGGGGCGGTGCGGGTTATTTCGCTTGGCTTGGCGATTTTGGGTGCGGCGGGGCTGTATTCAATGACCGGCGTCGAGCTGGAACATTTTTACATCGCGCTGATCCTGTTGGGGGTTGGCTGGAATTTCAGCTATATCGGCGCCACCACCATGCTGGCCGCATCTTACGAGCCAAGCGAGCAGGGCCGTGCGCAGGGCATGAATGACATGCTGGTGTTTGGCGGGGTGGCGTTTGCGTCGCTGACCTCGGGGGCTTTGATGAATTGCTCGGGCGGCAATGCCGAGGCCGGCTGGCAGTCGGTCAATATCGCGATGATCCCGTTTTTAACGCTGGCCGGTGCCGCGCTGATCTGGCTGGTTTTGCGCCCGGAACGGGTGGATGATTAGACCGAGTTTACAGCAACTTTAGCTTTTCAAGATCAAAATTCGGGGCCAATTCCCAAACCGCACCATCGGCGGTATCTTTAACCAAAACGCCGGCCGCCGCAAAACCGTCGCGCAAAACATCCGAACGGGCAAAATCCTTGGCGGCGCGGGCTTGGGTGCGGGCAAGCAGCAAAGATTCGATCAATTCGGTCACTTCGCCATTTTGCACCGGCGCATCCGACCAGCCGCCCATCGCATCATCCAGCAAACCAAGCAAATTGGCCGAGGCCACAAATTGACCGGGATCATCCAGTTTTCCAGCCTGCAACGCGTTGGCCAAAAAATCCAGCCGGCGCAGCGCTTCCGAGCTGTTCAGATCGTCCTTTAGCGCATCCACAACCAAATTTGCCGGCTTTGTTGGTTGAATTTCGCGCGACAATTTCCGCCATTTGCGCAATTTTTTTTCGGCCTCGGCGCGTTTCTTTTCGGTCCAGTCCATCGGCTTGCGATAATGGGTTGATAAAAACACAAACCGGATCACCTCGCCGGGCACGCCTTGGTCCAGCAAATCGCGCACGGTAAAAAAATTGCCCAGGGATTTCGACATTTTCTTGCCCTCGACCTGCAACATTTCATTATGCAACCAATAATTGGCAAAACCACCGTCGGGATGCGCACAGCAGCTTTGGGCAATTTCGTTTTCATGATGGGGAAACATCAAATCATTACCGCCACCGTGAATGTCAAAATTTTCGCCCAGCAAATCATGCGCCATGGCCGAACATTCAATGTGCCAGCCGGGCCGCCCGCGCCCCCAATCGCTGTCCCAACCGGGCTGATCATCGCTGGAGGGTTTCCACAAAACAAAATCCATCGGGTTGCGTTTATAGGGCGCAATTTCAACCCGCGCACCGGCGATCATATCTTTCACCGAACGCCCCGAAAGTGCTCCGTAATTCTCGTAACTTTCCACCGCAAACAGCACATGCCCCTCGGCGGCGTAAGCGTGACCGGCTTTGATCAGCTGGCCGATCATCGTTAACATCTGCTCAATAAATTCGGTGGCGCGCGGCATCCGGTCAGGCTCAAGCGCCCCAAGTGCGGCCATGTCGTCCAAAAACCACTGCGTCGTTTCCGAGGTAATCTGTTGGATCGGCCGCCCGCTTTCTTTGGCCCGCACGATGATTTTATCGTCAATATCGGTGAAATTACGCACATAAGTCACATGATTTTCACCGTAAACATGGCGCAGCAGCCGGTTTAGCAGATCAAACACAACCACAGGGCGCGCATTGCCGATATGGGCGCGGTCATAAACCGTGGGGCCACAGACATACATCCGCACATTTTTAGCATCAATCGGGGTGAAGGTCTGTTTTTGGCGGGCTTTGGTGTTGTGTAGTTTGATCACGATCTCAATATCCTCATCGGGCGTAGTTTGGCCGCGGATATATCAAGTCCGGACGGGATTGGAAAACAAAAAGAAACGGTTAAGATTATCAATCTTGCAGGGCCGGTGCGTCTTGCGATTGCCAAATCCGCACAATTGGCGTACCAGAAAATCCACTGTATGAAATCTGTATGAAACCCGATCAAAAGCCGGATACCCATGTCAAACCCACTTAAAGTTATCGCCGTTCCGATGCATCCCGAGGGGCGCAAATTTGTTGCCATATTCGCCGCCATTACCGTGGTTCTGGGCCTGATCTGGGATCCGCTGTTCTGGATTGGCGCAGGCTTAACCGTTTGGTGTTATTACTTTTTTCGAGATCCTGTGCGCAGTGTTCCCCAAGATGACGGGCTGATCCTGTCGCCCGCTGACGGGGTTGTCAGCCTGATCACAACTGTGATTCCGCCGGTTGAAATGGGGCTGGGACCGGATGAACGGTTTCGGGTTTCGGTGTTTATGAATGTGTTCAACTGCCACGTGAACCGCGCGCCGATGGCGGGTGAATTCACGAATATTACTTATCATAAAGGCAAATTTGTTAACGCTTCCTTAGACAAAGCCAGCGAACATAATGAACGTAACGCGCTGACGATCACCAATAAGGACGGCGTTTCAATCGGTGTGATCCAGATTGCCGGTCTGGTGGCGCGGCGCATTGTTTGTTTTACCGCCCTGGGTGCGCAGATAAATGCGGGCGAGCGGTTTGGCTTGATCCGTTTTGGCAGCCGGCTGGATGTATTTCTGCCCGTTGGCGTGGCGCCCAAAGTGCTGCTGGGCCAAAATGCGGTGGCTGGCGAAACCGTGCTGGCCGATTTATCGGAACCACAGCCAAACCGGGAAGGAAAACGGATTTGAGCGACCCTGCACCAAAAAACGTGCCAAAGACTGTTCATTTTCGTCGTTTCATCCCGAATTTTGTCACGATTTTTGCTTTATGCGCCGGATTAACCGCCGTTCGGGCCGGTTTTTCCGGGCATTATAGCCAAGCATTGGGCTTGTTGATGCTGGCTGCTCTTTTGGACGGGTTGGATGGAAAGCTGGCGCGGCTGCTGGATTCAACCAGCCAATTCGGGGCCGAACTGGATACTTTGGCCGATTTCTTCAACTTTGGCATCGCCCCGACAATTATACTATACTTGATGTTTTTTAACGGCACCGAATATGCCAATCTGGGCTGGCTGGCGCTGATTATTTTCACGATTTCCTGCATGATGCGGCTGGCGCGATTTAATGTTGCTCTGCTAAATGATGACACCCCGCCAAATGACAGCAAATTCTTTGTCGGCGTCCCTGCCCCGGCGCTGGCCTGTTTGGGTTTTTTGCCGGCTTTTTTATTCATGGCAGGCTGGAATGGAATAGCCCAACACCCTGTTTTAATTGCGCTTTATATCATCGCTGCGGGCGCACTTGCCGTAAGCCGTATCCCGACATTTTCGGTTAAACACATCACAATCGAGCCGCGTTATCAGTTCTGGCTGTTTTTGGGAGTCGTGTTGTTTTTGATAATACTTACGGTTTTTCCGTGGCATATGCTGGCTTTGCTTAGCATCATTTATCTGATGTCATTGCCCGTATCCTGGCATAAATCACGCAATAGCGCCTTGGGTATTTAAGAGCCGTTAAATACCCCATCCAGAAAATCCGTAATTTCCGCCCCCATCTTGTGATGAAGCGCAGCCCGATCAAAACCATCCCTGTCTTGGACCGCGGGCAGACCGTGGGGAAGCGGGCTTAAGAATGAAAAATGAGTGGCATTTTCAACCAGATGCCGCTTAACCTTGGCCTGATCGGGGGCGTGATCGAGAACCTTGTTAATATTTTCAGCCGCCGTAAATTCGTCATGCTCGGCCAAATAGGCCAGAATGGGCAAATCGACTTTGGCAAGCGCTTTATCGGCCATAAACCAATCCGTTGCCGGCCCCATCAACACCAAGGCCCGCAGCCGTTTTTCAGGGATCAGCGGGATGTGTTTTTTCAAATTATTCCAGACCTTGCCGCCCGCCATCGCCAAGCCGCTATAGCCGCCCATGGAATGGCCAATCACCGCGACCTGATCCGAGATCACCGTGCCATCCAAAATGCCGTTTTGGCCGACCTCATCGATGCACAGCGAAATATGGTGTGGGCGCAGTTGTAAATTACGCGTGCTGCCCTGCAGGAAATTATCGTCTTTATGATTGCCAAAATGTTCCGGCATCGCCACCACATAACCGGATTGGGCCAGATTTTGGGCCAGTTCCAGATACCCCAACCGATCACCAGCCGTGCCGTGCGAGATGATCACCAGCGGATATTTCCCGCCCTTTACAAAGGCATTCAAACCGGCCTGAATGGTGTATTTCCCCAGCTTCAGGTCGCCAAATTCAGCCTGCGCCGGATACATCACAAAAACCGGAAAACCCAGCGCGGCCTTGTGATCCCAAATCCGCATGTGCAGGCAACCTATTTTTTTCATCTCGCGCTCCTTTTTACCGGTGTCAGACATCTTTTGCCCCACCCTGCCCGAGTAAACAAGACCTTGCCGCCTTGGCCCGGGCCGATTAAGAAACACACATCAGCTTTCCTGTTCACTAAAAAGGCGCACCCTTATGATCCCACGTTATTCCCGCCCCGAAATGGTTGCCATCTGGTCTGCCGAAACCAAATTCCGCATCTGGTATGAAATCGAGGCCCACGCCTGTGATGCCCAAGCCAAAATCGGTGTGATCCCGCAGGAAAATGCCGATGCGGTCTGGAAAGCCAAGGATGTGGAATTCGATGTGGCGCGCATTGACGAGATCGAGGCCGTCACCAAACATGACGTGATTGCATTTTTAACGCATCTGGCCGAAATTATCGGCCATGACGAGGCGCGTTTTGTGCATCAGGGCATGACCAGTTCGGATGTTTTGGACACTTGTTTCAATGTGCAACTGGTGCGGGCTTGCGATATTTTGATCAAGGGCATGGAAAACCTGCTGGCCGCCTTAAAACGCCGCGCGCTTGAGCATAAAATGACCATCCGCATTGGCCGCAGCCACGCCATTCATGCCGAGCCAACCACGATGGGTCTGACTTTTGCCCGGTTTTACGCCGAAATGGATCGCAATCTGGCCCGCCTGAAAGTCGCGCGTGACGAGATTTCGACCGGTGCTGTTTCGGGTGCTGTGGGCACGTTTGCCAATATTGATCCGTCCGTCGAGGCCCATGTTTGTGCGCAGATGGGCCTGACGCCCGAGCCGATTTCAACGCAAGTGATTCCGCGTGATCGCCATGCCGCGTTTTTTGCCGCCCTTGGTGTGGTTGGCAGCAGCATTGAAAACATCGCCATCGAAGTGCGCCACATGCAGCGCACCGAGATTTTAGAGGCCGAGGAATTTTTCTCCAAAGGCCAAAAAGGCTCCTCGGCGATGCCCCATAAACGCAACCCGATCCTGTCGGAAAACCTGACCGGTCTGGCCCGTTTGGTGCGTATGAGCGTGGTGCCTGCGATGGAAAATGTGGCGCTATGGCATGAGCGCGATATTTCGCATTCCTCCGTTGAGCGCAACATTGGGCCAGACACCACAATCACGCTGGATTTTGCTTTGTTCCGGTTGACGGGATTGATTGATAAGTTGGTGATTTATCCTGATAATATGCTGGCGAATATGAATAAATTTCGCGGTTTGGTGCATTCTCAGCGGGTGCTTTTGGCGCTGACCCAAGCCGGGGTTAGCCGCGAGGACAGCTATCAAATGGTGCAGCGAAATGCGATGCGGGTTTGGGAAGAAGGCGCCGATTTTATGACCGAACTTTTGAGTGATGCTGATGTTATTGCCGCGCTTGGCGAGGGCGGGATTAAAGATAAATTTGATCTGGAATATCATACGAAACATGTGGATACGATTTTTGCCCGGGTGTTTGGCTGATAACAGGGGTTGCGCCGCATTTTATGCGCCGCCCCAAGCGCTTTGCCCCTGACGGTGCAAAGCGCGAATTGCCTGCGGCGCAGGTATTTATAGCAAGAAGAATAATATACGCGGCACTTTATTTGACCGGAATAATCATTTCCGCGGCCCAAAGCACATAGAAAATTATCTTATAAAAATAGAGCCATATTAACCTTGCCCTAATACAAATAAAGCATCTTCAAAGCGTAACGCATGGAGAAACCAGCCTTGAACACCGCCTTGTCCCCCATTGACCCTGACCTTGGCAATGTCGCCCCGATGTCCCCGGCGGTTTCTAAAAATGCAATCGGGCTAAGCAGCCAACAAAAAGCGGCCATTATTGTGCGGCTGGTATTGAGTGACGAAACAAAGCTGTCACTGACCAAACTTCCCGAGCATATGCAGCAAGATTTAACAATGCAAATGAGCACAATGCGCAGCATCAGCCATGATACGATCAATATGGTAGTAAATGAATTCATGTCAGAGCTGGGCGGTATCGGGCTTTCGTTCCCCGGTGGGCTTGAGGGAGCTTTGAATGCTTTGGACGGCGCGATTGATCCGCAAATGGCGGCGCGTTTGCGGCGCGAGGGCGGGGTTAAGCGCACGGGTGATCCTTGGGAGGTGATATCGGGCATGGACGTCAGCCGGCTTTTGCCAATACTTGAAGGCGAAAGCATTGAGGTGGCCGCGGTTCTGCTTTCCAAGCTAAAGGTTTCAAAGGCGGCTGAATTGTTGGGCATGTTACCGGGAAACCATGCACGGCGCATCACCTATGCCGTTTCGTTGACCGGTGCGGTCACACCTGGTGCCGTGCAGATAATCGGCCAATCTTTGGCGGCACAGCTGGATAATGTGCCAGAGCTGGCATTTGTCGATGGACCAGTTGAGCGCGTTGGCGCGATTCTTAACTTTTCTCCTGCAAATACAAGGGAAGAGGTGCTATCTGGCTTGGATGAGGATGATAAAGGGTTTGCCGATCTGGTACGCAAGGCAATCTTTACATTTGCCAATATTCCGGCCCGTATTGATCCACGCGATGTACCAAAAATTACCCGCGGAATTGATCAGGCGGTTCTGGTTATGGCACTGGCTTATGCGTCCGCCGGAGGTTTGGAGAAATCCAGCGCATTCATTCTTGAAAATATTTCCAAACGCATGGCCGAGGGGTTGCGCGAAGAAATGGAAGAACTCGGTAAAGTGAAAGAAGCCGATGGCGAAGCCGCGATGAGTGAAGTTATTTCGGAAATTCGTGAACTGGAAGCCGCAGGCGAAGTTTTATTTGTTGCCGAGGATGAAGATTAGTTGTTTAGTCCCACAATCTTCCGGGTAGGATCAAGCCGAAATAGCTGGGCTTTTTCTCCGTATATCGCGATCATTTTGTCATAGGGAGACATATATTTCAACACTTTTAGAGGCCGCTGGAAATTGTATGCCAGCAGATGGTCTTGTCACGGTTTAGTTCCGGTCTCTTTTGAGCAATGTTTGCTATGAAGG
>CAYSBD010000037.1:14420-20020 GCA_964429175.1 uncultured Marinosulfonomonas sp. | reverse complement strand
CTAAGTCAGTGCATTCCAATTCAGCGAAATTGGAAACACGCTCACCCCACAGGCTTGGCCAAATAGGGCTTCAAACATTTCAGCTATCCGGCCCTGTTTCCCCACCAATAATTTGCAACAGGTCAGCCCGCTGGATATTTCTGGCAACCTGCCCTGCCACAACCCTTGCCATTTCTGCGATAATCCTTATCGGTAACGGGTTGATAGACCTCTAAACTGGATTGCAAAATGGACCATTTTTTATACCAAAACGGAATTCTTCACGCCGAAGATGTATCGGTTCCCGAAATTGCTAGGCAGGTCGGCACCCCGTTTTACCTTTATTCCGCCGCCACTTTGCGCCGCCATTTCCGGCTGTTTGATGACGCGCTGGAAGGTATGGATCATCTGGTTTGCTACGCCATGAAGGCCAATTCAAATCAGGCGGTGCTAAAAATCATGGCCGATATGGGCGCGGGCATGGATGTGGTTTCGGGCGGTGAATATGCGCGCGCCAAAGCCGCAGGCGTGCCGGGTGATCGCATCGTATTTTCCGGCATTGGCAAAACGGTTGACGAAATGCGCGCGGCCCTAACCGGCGGCATTCGCCAGTTCAACGTTGAATCCGAGCCCGAAATGGCCGCGCTAAACGACGTGGCTTTATCCTTGGGCTTGATTGCGCCGATCACCGTGCGCGTAAACCCCGATGTCGATGCCAAAACCCACGTCAAAATCACCACCGGCAAAAGCGAAAATAAATTCGGCATTCCGATCTCGCGCGCCGGCGAGGTTTACGCCCGCGCCGCCACAATGAAGGGGCTTGAGGTGGTCGGCATCGACGTTCACATCGGCAGCCAGCTAACCGATCTTGCCCCCTATCAAGCCGCCTATGAAAAAGTCGCCGAGCTAACCAAAACCTTGCGCAGCGAGGGCCATGAAATCGCCCGCCTTGATCTGGGCGGCGGTCTTGGCATCCCTTACAAACGCGACAATCAAGCCCCGCCATTGCCGATTGAATACGGCCAGATGGTCAAGCAAACGCTGGGCGATCTGGGTTGCGAAATCCAGATCGAACCAGGCCGTCTGATCGCCGGTAACGCCGGCATTCTGGTGACGCAGGTGATTTATGTAAAACAGGGCGAGGACCGCCAGTTTCTGATTTTGGACACGGGCATGAATGATCTGATCCGCCCCGCCATGTATGAGGCTTACCACGATATTATCCCGGTGATCGAGCCTGCAGCAGGCACTGAAAAAACCCCGTATGACATCGTTGGTCCGGTCTGTGAATCCGGCGATACCTTTGCCCGACAGCGCGATTTGACCCCGCAAAAATCCGGTGATCTGATCGCCTTTCGCTCGGCCGGTGCTTACGGCGCTGTGATGTCGTCGGAATATAATTCCCGCCCGATGGTGCCCGAAGTTCTGGTCGATGGGCATCAATTCGCCGTTATTCGGCCGCGTCCCAGCTTGGAAGATATGATAAATCGCGATAAGATACCCGAGTGGCTTTAGGAACGGGGCCCAGAATCATAAAAAGTATACAGAAAGTATATAGGCAGGAAAGTATCAAAATATGCATATACACACACTGGAAAACTGGCAACACAACCATGATTTTTTAATCAAAAATGAAACAGGTGAACGGCGAACGCTCTATGTTCTTGCCCTTACCGCCGTTACTATGGTTGTAGAAATTATTGCAGGCATTGCTTTTGGTTCGATGGCGCTGCTGGCTGATGGCTGGCACATGAGTACACATGTTGCAGCCTTTTTAATAACAATTTTTGCCTATCGTTATGCGCGCAAACATGCGCAAAATCCGGCCTATGCTTTTGGAACTGGCAAGGTTGGCGTGCTGGGTGGTTTTGCCAGCGCCATAGCCCTGGCTGTAGTGGCGATGATGATGATGGTTGAATCCTTGTTTCGTGTGATAGAGCCGCAAACCATCCAGTTCAATGCAGCAATCGGTGTTGCTTTTATCGGCCTGTTTGTAAATGTCATCAGTGTTTTTCTGCTAAAAGATGCGCATGGCCATCACCATCATCATCACGGCGATGATCATCATCATTCCCATGACCATAATTTAAAAGCCGCCTATATGCATGTGCTGGCCGATGCCCTGACTTCGGTGCTTGCCATCATTGCGCTTTTGGCTGGGAAATATTTTGGTTTGGTGCGGTTGGATGCGATCATGGGTATCGTTGGCGCGATTATTATTACCCGCTGGTCGTATGGGTTGCTAAAGCAAACAGGCCCGGTTTTGCTGGATGGCAGTATTGATGAAGAATACCGGCAGGACATTAAAAACACGATCGAGTCCGATTCAGACAGCCGGATTTCCGACCTTCATATCTGGAGAATTAGCGCAAGCCATTATGCCGCTATAATCTCTCTGGTAACGCATTTCCCGAAATCAACCGAGCATTACCGTAAATTACTTGATGGTCATACCAGACTGTCACATATCACGATTGAAATTAACCAGTGTAATTCCAAACCATGTATTGAGCCAAACCAAGATATTGCCTGAAAGCGAGGTTATGACCGACAGTAATCGCCAAAAACACGACGCCTTGAAAGGGCTGGAACGGCCCCTGCGCCTGACACGTTTGGGGATGTTGGCCGAGCGGGCTTTGCACAGTTTTTGGGCGTTTTTCTCGGTGCTGATCTTTGGGTTATCGCTGTTGATGCTGGGCGTGCAGGATGTTTTGGGCGCAAAAACGGTGCAGGCTGTGGGTTTGGCTATGGGGCTGGCTGCATTTGTGGCGCTGGTTTTTGGCTTGCGCCGCTTTGTGTGGCCAACAAAATCCGAGGCCCGCGCGCGGCTAGATGCATCCCTGAGCGGCCACCCGATTACAGCGCTCACAGACACACAGGCCATCGGGGCAAATGACGCGGCCTCCCAAGCGGTTTGGCAAACCCATCTGACCCGCATTGCGGCGCGGCTAAAAGGCGCAAAACCTGCCCCGGCCAATTTGCAAATTGCCGCGCATGATCCTTACGCCTTTCGCTACATGGTTTTGCTGGTGTTTTTGGTGGCTTTGTTGTTTGGCTCGGTTGCGCGGGTGGCGTCAATAACCGATATCGCTAGGGGTCAGGGCGGCGCGTTGGTGGCTGGTCCCAGCTGGGAAGGCTGGATCAAACCGCCCGCCTACACCGGCAAGCCCGGCCTGTATTTGAACGATTTGCCAACGGGTGAATTGCGGGTGCCAAAAGGCGCGCAAATCACGGTGCGGCTTTATGGCGAAATCGGTGCGCTGAAGGTGCATGAAACGGTATCGGGGGGCCCAGATCCGAAAAAAGATCCGCAAACAGATCGGGCGGCCGTCAGCCATGAAATCACCGTAACCCAAGCCGGAACTTTGCAAATTGATGGGCCGGGCGGCGCAGAATGGCGCATTGTTTTGCTGCCCGACATGGCACCTGAAGTTCGTTTTGACGGCGATTTGGTGCGCGAGGCCAGCGGCATGATGCGCCAGCCTTTTGCGGCCAGCGATGATTACGCGGTTGTGTCGGGGCTGGCGGAATTCAGGCTGGATATGGCCGCGCTTGATCGCCGCTACGGGCAAGGCACTGCACCCGAACCGCGCGCGGCAATCGTTCTGGATTTACCCTTGCCGTTCACCGGTGATCGGCGTGAATTCAACGAGGATCTGGTTGACAATTTATCCAAACACCCGTGGTCCGGTTTGCCCGTTACCTTGACGTTAACGGTGACGGACGCCCAAGGCCAAAGCGCCAGCAGTCAGGCCCGGCCGATGCTTCTGCCCGGTCGGCGTTTCTTTGTTCCGCTTGCAGCCGCCGTGATCGAGCAGCGGCGTGATTTGCTTTGGTCGCGCGAAAATGCCGCGCGGGTGACGCAGGTTTTGCGCGCCGTGACGCATCGCCCCGATGGATTTATGCGTAATAAAAGTGCCTATTTGATGCTGCGGGTGGCCATCCGGCGCCTTGAATCCGGCGTGGCCTTTGGGGTGACGACTGAATTACAGGATCAAATTGCAAATGCACTTTGGGACATTGCGGTGGTGCTTGAAGACGGCTCCTTGGGGGATGCCAAAGAGCGGCTGCAACGTGCACAGGAACGGCTGGCCGAGGCGATGAAAAACGGTGCCAGCAAGGACGAAATCGCGCAATTGATGGACGAGCTGCGCGACGCGACCAAGGATTACATGCGCCAATTGGCCGAGCAGCAACGCCAAGACGGCGGGCAGGATCAACAACAGACCCAAAGCGGCGAGAGCTTTGAATTTAGCCAGCAAGAATTGCAGGCGCTGATGGATCGCATCCAAGAGCTGATGGAGCAGGGCCGCATGGAAGAGGCCGAAGCGCTGATGCGGAGGATGAATGAAATGATGGAAAATCTGCAAATCGCCGAGGGCGGTCAGGGTGGCGAGCAGGGCGAAGGCCAGCAATCAATGCAGGATTTAAAGGATAGTTTGCGCGATCAGCAAGGGCTGTCTGATGAAGCGTTTCGTGATTTGCAGCGCCAGTTTAATCCCGATGGTCAAGGTGGCGAAAATAATGGTCAGGGCGGCGATCAGGGCAAGCAAAGCCTTGCAGAGCGCCAGCAGGCTTTGCGTGATGAGCTGCAGCGCCAGCAGGGCGCATTGCCCGGTGCCGGCACGCCCCAAGGAGACGCCGCGCGTGATGCATTGGATCAGGCAGGTCGCGCAATGGAGCAGGCAGAACAGGCCTTGCGCGGCGATGATTTGGCCGGAGCGCTGGATGATCAGGCCGAGGCGTTGGAAGCTTTGCGCGAAGGAATGCGCAATTTAAACGATGCTATTGCGCAGAATGAGCAGCAGCAAAATTCTGGCGAGCAGGGCCAGTCGATGGGCCGCGATAGCGCCAATGCACGCGATCCTTTGGGGCGCAGCAACG
This sequence comes from uncultured Marinosulfonomonas sp., assembly GCA_964429175.1. Lineage (GTDB taxonomy): Bacteria > Pseudomonadota > Alphaproteobacteria > Rhodobacterales > Rhodobacteraceae > Profundibacter. The sequence goes on along the minus strand of CAYSBD010000037.1, from coordinate 15,157 downwards.
GCGGGCGTGGTCAGGTCGGCAGCGATGAAGATCTGTTGCAGGGCCAAGACGTTTACCGCCGCGCGCGTGAATTGCTGGAGGAATTACGCCGCCGTTCAGGTGATCAAAGCCGTCCGGAAATTGAGCTGGATTACTTGAAACGCCTGCTGGACAGGTTTTAGGCGGCGCCCGATATTTTGGTCGTTGCCGATTTCATCAACTGGTCCAACCACAAACGAAACCCGTTCACCACGTCGACATAACCTTCTAGAGAAGCTTGGCTTGCCGGTATTTTTTCGATGATGGCGGGCGCGTAAATATAGGCAAGCAGCGCAAGGACAGCCAGTAAAACCACCAGCGAAAACCCCATGCGGAATCCGCTTCGACGCTGGGTTCGGGGTGCGGTTTCTTCGTCTTGGGTGTTTTTCTCATCGGTATCCGAGGCCCGCAAGGACGAATTTATTTCTTCGATATCAGGCAGCATATCGCCCGGGCTGGCATTTTTATCAACCGGAACATGAACGCCGCGCATCCGTGCTGTTGCAGCAGCGCTTTGGTTGTCAGACGATTGATCCAAGCCAAGATCAGGCTGGGTTTCGATGGTTTCCTGTGCGTCTTTTTTGCGCGCTGCCGCCTCCAGAGCGGCTTCCTCACGCAAGATTTCAAGCGCATCCGGATTTGTGGGTTGCTGCAGCGGCTCTGGTGCTTGAGGCTGCTCTGGCTCTGGTTCGGCCGTCAACTCTGGCTCAGGTTCTGGC
>CAYSBD010000037.1:9112-14320 GCA_964429175.1 uncultured Marinosulfonomonas sp. | reverse complement strand
CTGTGCGATCTTCCCGCTCCAGCTGCTCGGCGGATTTCTGAAACCAGGTTTTGCCGCAGCCGGAACATTGCACATCACGCCCATCCTTGGGAATGACGTTGCCATCAACTTCGTAGCAAGCATCGCAATTTGGGCATGATAAGCGCATTTTATTCCTCGTGCAGGCCAAATATTGCTGGCCGCCAATATTCGTTAACTATGCCTGTTTTAGCAAGGGATTGGCGAAGATCAATCCTTTTTGGCGTTCTGCGTATTGAAACATTGTTTAATCTTAGGCACAACTGTTTCTAAACCAATTTGGAAGGATTGCGCGTGATCGAGCTGAAAAATGTGTCTTACAGCTATGGAGGGAGTGAATTATTATCCGATATTTCGCTAAAACTGGCCCCCGGATCATTCCATTTTCTGACTGGGCCGTCCGGTTCGGGCAAGACGACTTTCCTTAAATTATGTTATATGGAGTTAACCGCCACGGCCGGTTCGGTGCAGGTTTTTGGCCGCGATACGCGCAAAATGGGGCGCGATGAAATTGCCCTGAACCGCCAACGCATCGGGGTGGTGCATCAGGATTGCCAGTTTCTGGATCACTTGCCGCTTTCGGCCAATGTAGCCTTGCCTTTAACGGTTTGCGGGCGCGATACGGCCACTGAGATGGCCAACCTGAGCGACCTTTTATCATGGGTCGGGCTGGACAATCACGCCCAAGCGTTGCCCGCAGAATTATCCGGCGGCGAACGTCAGCGCGCGGCACTGGCCCGGGCTGTGATAATGTCGCCCGATGTGGTGCTGGCCGATGAGCCAACCGGAAATGTAGATTGGGAAATGTCCAAGCGGCTGCTGACATTGTTAATCGAGCTAAACCGGATGGGAAAAACCATAATGATTGCAACCCACGATTTAAATCTGATCCGAACTGCTAAATCACAAGTTAATGCACGGGTGTTGCGTATTAGCAACCGGCGATTGCAACTGGCGGGGGCGGATCTGTGAGAATGGGCCTCAAAAATATTACAACCAGAATAACCGACGAGGTAATTTCTCTGTTCAAAGGCGACAGCCAATCTAAACAGGTGGTTCCGCCCAGCGGATTTACGGCGAATTTAACCTTGTTCACGGCGGCCGCGATGGCCTTTTTGGCGGTGTTTGCGCTTGCCTTGTCTTTGGCCTCGGGGCGCTTGGCGGATCGTTGGGCCACGGAATTGGCGCGCGCATCGACGGTGCGCATTTCGGCACCGGCCGGCCAGATGCAGGCCCAGACCCGCGCGGTAATCGAGGTATTGCGCACCACACCCGGCGTGGCCACAGCGCGGGTTTTATCGGCTGACGAGCAGAAAAAACTGCTGGAGCCGTGGTTTGGCCCCGACCTGCCGCTCGACAGTTTGCCGATCCCGCAATTGATCGAGGTGATCGAGGATAGCGATGGTTATGACAGCGACGGTTTGCGCCTGCGCTTGTCGGCCGAGGCTCCGGGGGCGGTGCTGGATGATCACACCCGTTGGCGAAAACCGTTGGTAGAGGCGGCCGATCGTTTGCGCATGCTGGGGCTGTTTTCGATTCTGTTGATCGGGCTGACCACGGGCGCGATGATCACGTTGGCGGCGGGTGCGGCGCTGGCGGCCAATGCGCAGGTGATCAAGGTTTTGCGCCTTGTCGGGGCGCAGGATAATTACATCGCCAAGGCATTCGTGCGCCGCTTTACCTTGCGTGCGCTGGGCGGGGCTGCGATCGGCGCATTTGGCGGCATGGTTGCGGTAGCATTTTTGCCCAGCGCTTCGGCCGAGGGCGGGTTTTTGACCGGCCTTGGATTTCAGGGCTGGCATTGGCTCTGGCCATTTGTCATACCGCCACTGGCCGCTGTTGTAGCATTTATCGCCACACGCCGCGCCGCTTTGCGCAGTTTAAAGGAGTTGACCTGATGAGATATGCCATTCAATGGGTTCGAAGTTTGGTTTTCGCCATCCAGATGTATATTGCTCTGGCCTTGCTGGGTTTGGCGTTTTTCCCCTACGCTCTTTTCCACCGCAAGGCGGCATATGCTCTGCCCAAAACCTTTGCCCGTTATAGCCGTTGGTCTTTGCGCTGGATTGCGGGGCTGGAAACCGAAGTGCGCGGCGAGGTGCCAACCGATGCCTGTCTGGTCGCGGCCAAGCATCAATCATTTCTGGATGTGATCATTATTATGAGCGTGGCGTGGCAACCACGCGTGATTCTGAAACGTGAATTGCACCTGCTGCCGGTGTTTCATTTTTTTGGCTCGCGGATGGGTAACATTCCGGTTAATCGCGGCACCCGCAGCAAGGCGGTCTCCAAGATGATGGAAGATCTGAAAACCGGAAAACACCTGCCCGGGCAGTTGCTGATTTATCCCCAAGGCACCCGAATTGCGCCGGGCGTCAAGGCACCTTATAAAATCGGCGCGGGACTACTTTATGAACAAACCGGCATGGATTGCGTTCCGGTGGCGGTTAATGTTGGTCTGTTTTGGCCCAAACGCGGGGTGTATCGCAAGCCCGGCGTGGCGGTGGTCGAGTTTTTGCCCCGCATTTCAGGCGGAAAGCCGCGCGAAGAATTCATGGCAGAACTGGAACAGGTGATCGAGGAAAACTCGGACAGGTTAATGGCGGAGGCGGGGTTTAAAGGCTGATGGAATATATTGATACGGCCGAGACGCTGGAACAGATTTACGGAAAACCGGGCGAGGCGGCGCTGATCAAGGTTGCCCCGTTGTTAACACCCGCCTACAGCGCCTGGATTGCCCGCAGCCGGTTTTGTGTGATTTCAACGGTTGGGACCGGTGGCGTTGACGGATCCCCCCGCGGCGACGAAGGTCCGGTGGTTCTGGAACTGGACGCGCATACGCTGGCCCTGCCGGATTGGCGCGGCAATAACCGGATGGACACACTGCGTAACCTGATTGAAAATGACACCATTGCGCTGATGTTTATGGTGGCTGGGTCAAACTCGGTCTTGCGGGTGAACGGGCGGGCGCGCATCACCACGGACGCCCAAATGCTGGCCCGTTTTGAAAAACATAGTAAACAGCCGCGCACGGTGATTGTTATTAAAATATCCGAGGTTTACTTCCAATGCGCGCGTGCTGTGATGCGGGCCGGATTGTGGCGTGACGGGGATTTGTCAGAAGGGCTGCCAACGGTTGGGCAGATGTTAAAAGAGCTGACAGACGGCAGATTTGACGGCGAGAGTTACGACCAAACATGGCTTGGACGGGCAAAGGAAACCATGTGGTAGAATTAACTTTGGTGCGCCACGGACAGGCCCAGACCGGCGCGCAGGACGAGGCCAGTTACGACAGTTTAAGTGATCTGGGCCATCAGCAGGCGCGTTGGCTGGGCGATAATTTGCGCGGGTTGGCCCCGTTCGAGCGGATCGTATCGGGCACTCTGACGCGCCAGATTGAAACGGCGCAATCGATGGGGCTGACGGATTTGCCTTATGAAACCGATGCGCGGCTGAACGAGCTGGATTATTTCGGGCTGGCCGAAAGTTTGCGCAGCCGGAGGGGGGTGGAAATTCCCTATGATATTCAGTCGTTTGCTCTGCATGTTCCGCAAGTTTTGCAACTTTGGCAAAGCGGCGAAATGGATCCCGGTCTGGAAACCTACGCGCAGTTTTGCGACCGGATTACCAGCGTTTTAAGCGATGTGGCCCAAAGCCGGCAGCGGGTTTTGCTGGTGACTTCGACCGGAGTGATTTCCACCCTGACGGCACTGGCCTTGGGTTTGGACACCTTGAAGAAAAGCAAGGTTTTCTTGCGGGTTATGAATACTTCAGTGCATAAATTTGACTGGACCGACGGCGAATTTCAGCTGGCTCAATTTGGCGCGGTGCCGCATCTGGAACACCCCGACAGACACAGCGCCAAAACCTATGGTTAGGCCGCCAAGCCTTTGCTGCCAACCTTTAAAAATTTGTCGCGCCGGTCTTTAACCAAGGCGGCCGGCTTTTTCTTTGACAGCTCTTTCAAGGTTTTTTCCAGTATCTTGCCAACGCTCGCGATCGTGGCCGCGCGGTCACGTTGCGCGCCACCCAGCGGCTCTTTGATGATGCTGTCGGCAACGCCCAATTTATATAAATCCTGCGCGGTCAAACGCAAAGCTTCGGCCGCCTCGCGCATTTTTTCGGCATCTTTCCACAAAATCGAGGCACACCCCTCGGGCGAGATCACCGAATAAACCGAATTTTCCAACATCAGCAACCGGTTGGCCGTCGCCAAAGCAACCGCCCCGCCCGATCCACCTTCGCCGATAATTACCGAAACCGACGGCACCTTGATTTGTAAACATTTTTCAGTCGAGCGCGCGATGGCCTCGCTTTGGCCGCGTTCCTCGGCGCCTCTGCCGGGGTAGGCGCCGGGCGTGTCGACCAGCGTGATCACGGGGATGGAAAATTTGTCGGCCAGCTCCATTAAACGGATTGCCTTGCGGTAGCCTTCGGGCCGCGCCATGCCGAAATTACGCTCGATGCGGGTTTTGGTGTCAAAGCCTTTTTCAAGCCCGATAATCATCACCGGCATGTCATTCAAGCGCCCCAAACCACCCATAACCGCGTGGTCATCGGCAAAATTCCGATCGCCGGCCAAGGGGGTATATTCGCTAAACAGTGCCTTGATATAATCACGGCAATGCGGCCGGTCGGGGTGACGCGCCACCTGACATTTGTTCCACGGGCTCAGGGTTTTGTAAATATCTTTCAGCATGATAGTAGCTTTTTTGTCCAGCGCTGCGGCTTCTTCGGCCACATCCATTTTGTCATTGGAGCGCGCCAATGCCCGCAGCTCTTGCGCCTTTTTTTCAATTTCGGCCAAAGGTTTTTCAAATTCTAGGTAGGTGGGCATGAGATTCTCCGAATATTCCGTCAGCCGATATATGGCCGTGATTGAAGCAATATGCAACTAAGCAAGATTTGTGAATTCAGGCTGTGGCAGGTATGAATTCTGAAATGAGCCAAAGGCAAACCATGAACACCGATTATGAAAAACGCATGTTGCGGGTGATTGATTACATCTTTGAAAACGCCGATGGTGATTTGTCACTGGACAGGCTTGCCGATGTCGCCGCCATGTCGCGGTTTCATTGGCATCGGGTGTTTCATGCCGTCACCGGCGAGACTTGCGCCCAAGCTGTGCGCCGGATCCGTCTGCAGCGCGCGGCCTGTTGGCTGGTGCAAAAGGACTGGCCGGTTGCCAAA
>CAYSBD010000037.1:0-9012 GCA_964429175.1 uncultured Marinosulfonomonas sp. | reverse complement strand
CCGTCTGCAGCGCGCGGCCTGTTGGCTGGTGCAAAAGGACTGGCCGGTTGCCAAAGTCGCAAAAAAGGCCGGTTATCCGAATGTTCAAAGTTTTAGCAGGGTATTTCAAACCGGTTTTGGCATGACGCCGGGTGCATTTCGCAAGCAAGGCAAGGCAGATTTGCCGCTCATGCAATCGACAAAAGGAAAACGTAAAGTGTTTACAGTAGAAATCAGAAATACAGAGGATCGGCGCATTGTCGGCATGGCGCACACAGGTGCATATATGGAAATTGGCAAGGCCTTTGAAAAGGTAAGCGCAATTGCCACGTCGCGCGGTTTATGGCCTGACGTAAAATCCATGATGGGGCTATATTACGATGATCCAAATGCCGTTGCCGAGGCTGATTTGCGATCTTTTGCGGCACTTGAGGTTTCACCCGATATGGCGTTGCCTGACGGGTTGGAAGAAATGAGCGTAACCAAGGGCGATGTTGCTGTGCTGGTCTTTAAGGGGTCATATTCGGGTCTGAAAACGGCCTATAATTATCTATACGGTGAATGGTTGCCAAATTCCGGCCGCGAAATGCGCGATGAGCCAAGCTATGAGGTTTATCTGAATAGCCCGATAGACACTGCACCAGAGGAGCTTTTGACCCAAATTTGTGTCCCGTTAAAAGGATGAAAAAAGCCGCGCCCTGAAAACATTAAGGCGCGGCTATAATTTGTTAACCTTTGATGATTTCGGTCTGTTTTACAATCACTTCGGCCTGTTTGATACTGGCAATATCCACCAGACGGCCTTTGTAAACCGTGGCACCCTCGCCGTTGGCTTTGGCGGTTTCCATGGCGGCGATAATCTCGCGGGCCTCGGTGACTTGGGCGTCTGACGGGGTGAAAACCTCGTTTGCCAGCGCGATTTGTTTGGGGTGGATGGCCCATTTTCCGACCATGCCCAAAGTCGCGGCGCGCAAGGCTTGGGCGCGGAAACCCTCGGAATCGGAGAAATCCCCGAACGGGCCGTCAACCGGCAACAATCCATGCGTGCGACAGGCCGCAACGATGGCCGCTTGCACCCAATGCCATGGATCCGCCCAATATTTCTGCCCCTCGTGGTGCATATAATAATTTTCCTGCGTGCCACCAATTCCGGTGGTTTGCATCCCCATCGAGGCCGCATAATCAGCCGCCCCCAGCGACATGGCCTGCATGCGCGGTGATGAGGCGGCGATTTCCTCGATATGCGACAGGCCGGCGGCACTTTCGATAATAACCTCGAAATTGATGCGTTTATTGCGCCCTTTGGCGGCCTCGATTGCCGTGACCAGCGCATCGACGGCATAAATATCGGCCGCATTTCCCACCTTTGGAATCATAAACTGGTCAATCCGCTCACCTGCGGTTTCCAGAATTTCCACCACATCACGATACCAATACGGCGAGTCCAGCCCGTTGATGCGCACGCTTAAAGTTTTGGTGCCCCAGTCAATATCGTTGATCGCCTCGATCACATTTTTGCGCGCACTGTCCTTGTCGGATGGCGCAACGCTATCTTCCAGATCAAGGTTGATCACATCGGCCGCACTGGCCGCCATTTTCTCAAACAATTCAACACGCGAACCGGGACCAAATAATTGGCAACGGTTGGGGCGGGCAGGCGAGGCAGGTTGAAGGCGAAAGCTCATGATAAATCCTGTGGCTAATGATGTTACGAAAGCGGTCACGGTTTTGGTATAATAATGCGGCCGCTTGCGCAAGCTGTTGTCAAAGGATAAAATCGGCATGATAAAATCCGAAAGGCCGATCATGGTAATTTCTGTCACCCCCGACGTGTTTGAATTGGCGCAGGTTTTCACGATTTCGCGCGGCTCCAGAAGCGCGGCAAAAGTGCTGACAGTTCGCGTGGTTCGCGGCGCGATCACGGGCTGGGCTGAATGCGTGCCTTATGCGCGCTACGGCGAAACGCTTGGCTCGGTTACCGCCCAAATCCAAGGGCTGCCGCAAGGCATTAACCGGCTGGATTTGCAAGATGCATTGCCTGCGGGTGCGGCGCGAAACGGGGTGGATTGTGCGCTGTGGGATCTTGAGGCAAAACGCGCGGGCAAGCGGGTTTGGGAATTGGCGGGATTGCCAAAACCGCGGCCGGAAATAACGGCCTACACCCTGTCGCTGGATACGCCGGAAAATATGCGCGCACAGGCAGCCAAGCATGCGTTTCGGCCGCTGTTAAAAATCAAACTGGGCACGCCGGATGATATGGAACGGTTGGAATCTGTGCGGGCGGGCGCGCCGAAATCTGCGATAATTGTTGATGCAAACGAGGGCTGGACGCCTGAAATTTACAGCGGACTTCTACCGCATTTATTGCGCTTGGGCGTGCGATTGATCGAGCAACCTTTGCCGGCGGGGGCCGATGACGCATTGATCGGGATGCCGCGTCCGATTCCGGTTTGTGCGGATGAAAGCTGCCATGATTGCAGTAGCTTAGAGGATTTAAAGGGCAAGTATGATTTGGTAAATATCAAGCTGGATAAAGCCGGCGGACTGACGCAAGCCATCAAATTGAAACAGGCCGCAACGGCGCAAGGTTACGGTGTGATGGTCGGCTGCATGGTCGGTTCGTCCTTGGCGATGGCACCTGCGAGCTTGATTGCGCAGGGCGCGGCCTATACAGATTTGGATGGGCCGTTGTTGTTGGCCCGGGATCGTGACGCGCCATTGAAATTTGATGATGCCGGTGTGCATCCCCCAGTTGCGAAATTATGGGGCTAAAAAGGAGACGGGAACATGAGTAGGACTGTATATTTGAACGGCGAATATATGCCCGAGGAAGACGCTAAAATCTCGATTTTTGATCGCGGTTTTCTGATGGCTGACGGGGTTTATGAAGTGACCACCGTGCTGGATGGCAAGCTGATTGATTTCGCCGGCCATGCGCTGCGTTTGCAGCGGTCTTTGAAAGAGCTGGATATGGCCAGCCCGATTGAAACCGATGATTTGCTGGAGGTTCATCGCGCGCTGGTAAAGCTGAATAATATTGATCAGGGCATGATTTATTTGCAAGTCACGCGCGGTGCGCCCGATGATCGCGATTTCATTTTTCCCGACCCTGAAAAAACCCCGTCAACTATCGTGTTATTTACGCAAAACAAGCCCGGTCTGGCCGACAGCCCAGCCGCCAAAACGGGCATGAAAATCATTTCGATCGAGGATCAGCGCTGGGCGCGGCGCGACATAAAAACCGTGCAATTGCTGTATCCGAGCATGGGTAAAATGATGGCCAAAGCCGCCGGTTGCGATGATGCGTGGCTGGTCGAGGATGGCTATGTGACCGAGGGCACCTCGAACAACGCCTACATCGTCAAGGGCGGCAAAATAATCACCAGAAACCTGTCAAACGACATCCTGCACGGCATCACCCGAGCCGCCGTCTTGCGCTTTGCCAAAGAGGCGCAAATGGTGGTTGAGGAGCGCGCGTTCTCGATTGCAGAAGCACAGGATGCGGATGAGGCGTTTGTGACTTCGGCCAGCACATTTGTGACGCCTGTGGTTGAAATTGACGGCGCAAAGCTGGGCGATGGAACGCCCGGTCCCGTGGCGGCCAGATTGCGCGAAATCTATCTGGAAGAAAGCCGCAAAACCGCGATATGAATTTAGCGCCGTAACGGCTGATTATCTTGCGCGCTTTGTTAAAGGCGCGCAAGATTTGTGGGCCTGAAATGTTACATCAGACAGCGCTGAAATTATTCACCGTCGCCTACATTTTCAGCAAACGCTACTTTAAACGCGGCCTGTTGTTCATCGGTTGCATCCAGCTGGTATTTCTTTTTCCACTCCGAATACGGCTCGCCATAAATCGCCTCGCGCCCCGCGTCTTTGTCCATTTCGATGCCGCGCTCATTTGCGGCCTCTTGATACCAGCGCGACAAACAATTGCGACACATTCCGGTCAGGATCATCATGTCGATATTCTGAACATCCTTGCGCCCGTCCAGATGTTTCAAAAGGGCGCGAAATGCAGCGGCCTCCAGTTCGGTTTTGGTTTGGCTGTCCATTTTTATTTAATCCTTTAATGTGCGCTTGGCATATGTGGCTGTGTCGATATCCTTGATGTCCACCGACAAGTTGGCGACACTGGGCAAGGCCTGATCAAGAGCGGCCAGAATGGATCGGGTCAGTTCGGATTTGGTGGTCTCGTCGCGCCCCATAAACAGATGGATCGTGGCGTGGGCGAAACTTTGTGCATCGGTGCCGGCGTGCGAAAACGGATAAGGTACGGCGCGCACTTTTATCGCCGAGCTGTCGGGGAAAACACCCGATGCCGCTGCCGCTTCAAACAGGGTTCGGCACATGCCCGTCATGCAGTGGGTTTCATCCAGATGGCCCGCGTATTCAACGACGATATGCGGCATTTCATCTCTCCTTTTATAGCCCGCTTTCAGTAAGCACTTGTTGCAGCATCGGCGCAAGTCGTTTGGCCCAAGCCACCTGCTGTGCATCGGTTTTTATCAGATCATTGCGGATTTCAATCAGCACATTGGGCCGGTTGTGGGCAATGGCGTGCCGGTCAACAGAATCACCATCCAGATGCCCGCCGTAAGGCTCGTTTTCGCCAATGCACAGATCGGTTTCCTGTTGTAAACGTTTCAGCAAAGGCGTCGATAGTCGCGTATCATCGGCGTATAAAATACCGACATGCCAAGGGCGTTTTTGGCGTCCGGCCAGTTGCGGGGTGTAGCTGTGGATCGCAACATAAAGCGTGTCGTCGCGTCGCGCGCTCAGCTTTGCCAGCGCGCTGTGATAAGGGCGGTAATAGGCCTTCAGGCGGCGCTGTTTTTCGGCATCATCCGCGTGGCGATTGGCGGGGATAATCGTGCCGTCGTAAAGTTTCATCAACAGGGTCGGATCATCTTCTCCACGGTTCGGATCAATCACCAATCGCGAGAAATTCGACAAAATCGCAGGCCCGTCCAGCAGCTCGGCCAAGGCAATTGTCAAACCGGCCGATCCCGGATCATAGGCGATATGACGCGCCATATCGGCGGCAGGCAGGCCCAGATTGCCGCCATTCACCTCGGGTGGCACGGTGTTGGCTGCGTGATCGGCCGTAATCAGCCAGCGCGAAGGGCGATCTGCACCAAAAATATGAAACGGATGATATGTCATGTGTTTGTCATTATTTTAAGATATGCCTTGCATAATTGGCCATGAGGCAAAGCGCCAGTTGAAACCGTCAGCATTTTGCGTCATATAACCCTTGGCCCACTATTAATTTTGAAACAAATAAGGAAACGAGGCAATATGAAGCGCCTGCGCAATGTAAAAATCGTCGCCACACTGGGACCGGCGTCTAGTGATTATAAAATGATACGGGCACTGTTCGAGGCCGGGGCCGATGTGTTCCGCCTGAACATGAGCCATGGCGAGCATGACGAGACCCGGGAACGCCACGCGATTATTCGCCAGATTGAAAAAGATCTGGAACGCCCGATTGCCATTTTGGCGGATTTGCAGGGGCCAAAACTGCGCTGCGGCAAGTTTGCCAAAAAATCGTATAAGCTGAAGGCGGGGCAGGATTTCCGCTTTGATTTGGATAAGGCCGAGGGTGATGAAACCCGGGTTCGCCTGCCGCACAAGGAAATTTTTGCAGCGCTTAAGGTTGGTTCCGGCCTGTTGGTCGATGACGGCAAGATCAAGCTGACAGTCAAGGAATGCGGCGATGATTTTGCCAATTGCACCGTGGTTGTGGGGGGTAAGATTTCTGACCGCAAAGGGGTGAATGTGCCCGATGTTGTGCTGCCTCTGGCGGCGCTTTCCAAAAAGGATTTGAAGGATCTGGAGTTCGTTTGCGAGCTGGGTGTTGACTGGCTGGCGCTGTCTTTTGTGCAGCGCGCCCAGGATGTCGAGCAGGCGCGCGCGCTGGTTAAAGGCCGTGCGGCGATTATGTCAAAGATTGAAAAACCCGCCGCTGTCGATGCTTATGATGAAATTCTGGCGGTTTCGGACGGGATTATGGTGGCGCGTGGTGATTTGGGCGTTGAATTGCCGGTGCAATGCGTGCCGCCAATTCAGAAACGCCTGATCCGGGGCGCGCGTGCGGCCGGAAAACCGGTGATTGTGGCCACCCAGATGATGGAGAGCATGATCGACAGCCCGGTGCCGACCCGCGCCGAGGTTTCGGATGCTGCCACCGCAATTTACGAGGGCACCGATGCGATTATGTTATCGGCGGAATCGGCTGCCGGCAGCTATCCGGTCGAGGCTGTCACAACGATGAATAATGTGGCTGTTGAGGTTGAGCATGACCCGACATATCGTCAGGTGATCGAGGCATCTCGCAAGCTCAAGCGCAGCACTGTTGCCGATGGTATCGTTTCGGCTGCGCGTGAAATTGCCGAAACCACCGACATCAAGGCGATTTGCTGTTTCACCCAATCGGGCACCACGGCCCTGCTGACGGCGCGCGAGCGGCCCAGTGTGCCAATTATTGCGCTGACCCCGTTAACCAAAACTGCGCGGCGCCTTTGCCTTAGCTGGGGTGTGAATTGCTATTTTTCAGGTGATATAGACCGTTTCAAAATGGCCGTTGTCAGCGCGGCGCGCGCGGCGCGTGAATCGGGCATAGCCGCGGATAAAGATCAAATCGTGGTTACAGCCGGTGTGCCATTTAATGTGCCGGGCACCACCAATATCCTTCGGGTGGCGCCTTGTGATGAAAGGTTGATTTTTCGCACAAATCAATAATAATGCACCTTAGTGTATGTTATTTAAGGGTGTGTTATGGAAAGTGATCTATTTTTGGTGCTAGGGCTGATAATTTCAGGCCTAGCCATACCTTCGATAATCGGAGCGCTTGTCGATAACCGCGTCCCGCGTGCTGCGGCAATCATGGTTATGATCGGCGGCGGAATGATTGCAATTGCGGTTATGCAAAAACCGGGTGGCTATAGCGTTCAAGATATCCCGCATGCTTTTAGCCGTGTCATCGGAAGCTATTTAAGATAGGTATTTTCCCCTTGTCTTGCTGGCTGAAGCAGCTTATATGACGCATTCGCTTATGCGCGACCGGCTGATGTGGCATGCCGAGTTCGCGTTTACTTACCGCCCAAAAAGGAGACGGAAATGCCTAAGATGAAGACGAAATCGAGCTGCAAAAAGCGGTTCAAGGTGACGGCCTCGGGTCGTGTTTTGGCAGGCCAGGCTGGCAAGCGCCACGGCATGATCAAACGCACCAATAAATTCCTGCGCAATGCGCGCGGCACAACTGAACTGTCGGCTCCTGATGCGAAAATCATCAAGTCGATGATGCCGTATTCACGCTAAAAGGAATTTAAAAAATGAGAGTTACATCAGGCCCAACGACGCAAGCGCGTCATAAAAAAGTCATTAAAGCTGCCAAAGGTTTTAAAGGACGTCGCAAAAATCTGTTTAAATCCGCAACCCAAGCGGTGGACAAAGCCAACCAATACGCGACCCGCGACCGCAAGGCCCGCAAGCGTAATTTCCGCGCGCTTTGGATCCAGCGCATCAATGCTGCTGTGCGCGGCCACGACGAAGCGCTGACATATTCGCGCTTCATCAATGGTTTGGCGCTAGCCGGTATTGTGGTTGACCGCAAGGTTCTGGCCGATCTGGCTGTGAACGAGCCTGAAGCATTTACTGTAATCGTTGAAAAGGCTCAGGCCGCGCTTGCGTAAATTGCCTTTTGGGTAAAGAATTTAAAGAAGCCGCGGGCCTTTTAGGGGGTTCGCGGTTTTTTGTTTGGCCCACTTGTTTTAACCTGAGGAACTAACATGAAATATATATTCACGATATTTGTACAAATTCTGCTTTTCACGTCTGCTGCCTCGGCTTGGGAGATTAGCACGGAAAAAGAAGACGATGGCCGTGTATTTCTGATTGCCGAGCAGGCTGGCGATGGCGGCGGAATATTGGAGCTGGTGTGTGCTAACAAACAAACATGGATCGAAGTGACGACCCCTGTAGCTATTTCTGCCGAAGAGCATGTGACGTTTCTGTTTCAGGTTGATGATAACCCCGAGCGATTGGTCGCGGGGTATATTGAGCGGGTAGATTCCAGAGCCAGCGTTTTTATCGGGTTGGATAGCCGTGACAGGCCTGCGGCATCTACCAAGGATTTATTGGCACAGATGGGAAAAGGCAAAATTTTGTATCTGGGCGATCCGGATGCCCGCGAAGCTATCGATCAATGGTCGCTGATCGGCGCGGCCAAGGCGATAAAAACAATTACAAAAGGCTGCCGTTAGGTTGCCAAGTTTAGCGGTTTTGGTCAGCAAGGGTGCTTTACGAGTTAAACTGAATTTGGAGAGTGTGCGATGGATGCGCTAAGGCAAAAATACATTGATGCGATTGCAAATGCGGCTGATGAAACTGCATTGGAAGATTTGCGGCTGGCCGCTGTCGGCAAAAAGGGCGAAGTTTCCTTGAAAATGCGCGAGCTGGGTAAAATGACGCCCGAGGAACGCCAAGTTGCGGGTCCAAAGCTGAATGCCTTGAAAAACGAGATTAACTCCGCTTTGGCCGCGAAAAAAGCCGCGCTTTCGGATGCTGCACTTGATGAACGTCTGCGCAGTGAATGGCTGGATGTAACCCTGCCATCGCGTAGCCGCGGGCAGGGCACAATCCATCCGGTTAGCCAAGTCACCGAAGAAGTCTCGGCGATTTTTGCCGACATGGGTTTTACAGTTGCCGAAGGTCCGCAAATCGAAAATGACTGGTATAATTTTGATGCGCTGAACATCCCGCCGCACCACCCTGCGCGTCAGGAATTTGATACGTTTTACATGAACCGCGCATCGGATGACGACCGCGCCCCGCACGTGTTGCGCACCCACACCAGCCCCGTGCAAATCCGCGCCATGGAAAAAACCGGCGCGCCAATTCGGGTGATTGCGCCGGGTCGGGTTTATCGCAGCGATTACGACCAGACCCACACGCCGATGTTTCATCAGATTGAGGGCATGGCGATTGGCAAGGATATTTCGATGGCCAATCTGAAATGGGTGCTTGAGG
>CAYSBD010000036.1:0-20262 GCA_964429175.1 uncultured Marinosulfonomonas sp. | reverse complement strand
GATCAACCACCAGATACAACCCGTTGCCATCCCCGTGACGACCCGCGCCAAGTGTGCGAACAAGGTTCTTTGTCAGTTTGCCGCTATGATAGACCATCTAAAATACCACATTCTATACCACGCAATGAATAGAAACTAATATAATCGAATAGAGGTGGAAAGCAACAATGAATGCCAATGCGTCATATGAAACAGTGCTTTAACATACTGAATGGCATTGAATGCAAATGAGTAAAAGTGGTGGCTGGCGGAGAGACAGGGATTCGAACCCTGGGAACCCGCAAAGGCTCAACGGTTTTCGAGACCGCCCCGTTCGACCACTCCGGCACCTCTCCGCGAAGGTTGGTGTTTGTGACGAACCGTGGCCGTATTTAGGGCGCAATAGCACCGCTTGCAAGGGTAAACTGGCCCGCATAAGGCCTCGCCACGCAATCACATCCGGTTAATCACAACCCGAAATGTTCAGCGCGTCATGTTGACACTCTCTTACAGTGGCCAAAACACCAAAATAGACGGAATGCTAACCGCAACCACCAGCACCTCGAGCGGCAAACCCATGCGCCAGTAATCACCGAAACTATAGCCCCCGGGACCCAAAATAAGCGTGTTGTTCTTATGCCCGATCGGAGTCAGAAACGCACAGGATGCGGCTACGGCCACGGCCATCAAAAACGGATCAGGATTGACGTTTAGCGCGCGCGCCATTTCGATGCCGATGGGGGCCGCGACGATGGTGGTCGCGGTGTTGTTTAATACATCCGACAGGCTCATCGTGACGATCATTAAAATTGTCAGGATCGCCCAAGCGGGCATTCCGTCGGTCAGATTAATCAGCCAGCCGGCAATTAATTCGGTGCCACCAGAGGTTTCCAACGCCGAGCCAAGCGGGATCATCGAGCCGAGCAACACCACAACGGGCCATGAAATATGGTTGTAAATTTCGCTGATCGGCAGAATTTTGGTCAGGATAAAACCGATCACCACCAGCCCCAGCGCAATCGGTAAATACAGCAGCCCGACACTGGCGGCCAAAACAGCCGCCGCAAACATGCCGATGGCCAGCCAGACCTTTTTTTCATCCGTCACGGCCAGCCCGCGATCGGCCAGCGGCAAGCAGCCTAGCCATTCGGTGATTTCTCCGCCCCGATCCTGCGGCACCAAAAGCAGCAAAATATCACCGGGACGGGCCACGGTTTTGCGCACCTGTTTGGCTATTTTCTGACCCTGCCGCGAAATTCCCATCAGCACCGTGCGCTGGCGCCAACCCAGCCCGATTGCCTGCGCGGTTTTGCCGTTAATGCGGGCCTCGTCGGTCACCACGACCTCGACGATTTGCAGACCTTCGCCATCGGCCAGCAATGCCTCTTGGCGGCTGTTTTCGGCAAAATCCAGCGAAAGGGCGGCGCGAAATTCATCCAGCGCATCGGGCGTTGCCTCAAGCACCAGCGTATCGCCCGCCAGCATTTTTGTGGTATGTGCGGTGCCGTAATGCCGTTTGCCACCCCGAACCAAACCCAGGATCGCAACATCGTTTTTATCGCCGATCTCGTAAAGTTCGCGCACGCGCTTGCCGATTAGTTTTGATTTTTCCGGCACGGTCAGCTCGGCAATATATTGCCCCATATCGCCCATCGGATCGCTGGATTTTTGGCTGTCTGCGTTTTGCGGAATCAGCCGCCAGCCGATAACGGCCACAAATAGCAGACCGGCAATCGCGGTGATACCGCCAACCGGCGCGAAATCGAACATTTTAAATGGCTCACCCAAACTGTCTTCGCGGATGGTGGCGATGATGATGTTGGGCGGGGTGCCGATCAGCGTCACCATGCCGCCAAGAATGGTGGCAAAGGACAGCGGCATCAGCGAAAGACCCGGTGCGCGGCCGGCTTTGCGCGCGGTTTGGATGTCGACCGGCATCAGCAGGGCCAGCGCGGCGACGTTATTCATAAAGGCCGATAAAACCCCGCCAATCGCCCCCATCAAGGCAATGTGGCCGCCCAGTTTCCGGCTGCTGTCCACCAGCGTTCGGGTGATCAAAAACACCGCCCCCGAGCGCACCAATCCGGCCGAGACCACCAGCACCAGCGCCACCACGATCGTCGCCGGATGGCCAAAGCCGGCAAAGGCCGAATTGACCGGAACCACGCCCAAAACCACACCGGCCATCAAGGCGGCAAAGGCCACCAGATCGTAGCGAAAACGCCCCCAGAGCAGCAGGCCGAAAACAGCGCCGAACAGGGCAAACAGGGTAATTTGGTCAGGGGTCACAGGCATAGCTCCTTTAGTTTTGACCACTTCAAGCCGAAAACGAGTCCTTTTGCAATGTTGTGCAAGGGCCTTGGCTGATTTATAGAGGCGTGAAACCGCTAAATTGGACGGAGATATCAGACATGGCAGGCCACTCAAAATGGGCAAATATCCAGCACCGCAAGGGTCGCCAAGACAAATTGCGCTCAAAGCTGTTTTCCAAACTGGCAAAGGAAATCACCGTTGCCGCCAAAATGGGCGACCCTGACCCCGACAATAATCCGCGCCTGCGCATGGCAATAAAAGAGGCCAAAAGCCAATCGGTGCCAAAGGATGTGATCGACCGCGCGATTAAAAAATCGGTGGCCGGCGAGGGCGCAAATTACGACGAAATCCGCTATGAAGGCTACGGGCCAAACGGGGTCGCGGTGATTGTCGAGGCGATGACGGACAACAAAAATCGCACGGCCTCGACGGTGCGTTCGTTATTCACCAAAAACGGCGGCAATCTGGGTGAAACCGGGTCGGTCGGCTTTATGTTTGATCGCAAAGGCGAGGTGGTTTACGCCGCATCCGTTGGCGATGAAGACACCGTGATGATGGCAGCACTCGAGGCCGGTGCCGATGATGTTGAAAGCTCGGATGCGGGCCATGCGATTTATTGTGCCGATACGGATTTGAACGCGATTTCCACCGCACTCGAGGCCGAATTGGGCGAAAGCGAAACCGCCAAACTGGTGTGGGTGCCGAACATTTCGACCGAGCTGGATCTGGAGGGCATGCAAAAGCTGATGAAGCTGATTGATGCGCTGGAAGATGACGATGATGTGCAGCGGGTGACCACAAATTTCGAGGCCAGTGATGCGGTTATGGCGCAGCTTTAGAACGCGGCTTTTTGGATCAAATGTTGTTTGGCCGTTTGTTTGATGGCGTCGCTTAACGGTGCCAGAACGTGTCGCGTGGCGCGGTTGAATTGCCAATAAAGTGCAACGTCATAAACCGGATTGTCACCAAGACAGACCAAGCGCCCGGCCGCGATATGTTCGCGAACCAGATATTCGGGGTTTAGCCCCCAACCCAGCCCCGCCAAAGCCGCCGCGACAAAGCCAACGGTTGAAGGCAGTAAATGCGCCGGCGGTGTGATGCTTTGGCCGAATTCTTGCGCCAGCCAGCGATTTTGCAGATAATCCTTGCGGTTAAATATCAGCATTGGCGCCAAACGCGCGGCTTGGCGGACAAAGCCGTTGGCAAAATGGCGCGCGACAAATTCAGGGCTGGCCGTGGCCAGATATCGCAACGATCCAATCGGGGTGCAATCACAACCCTGCACGGGTTTTGCGCGGGCTGTAACGGCCCCCATCACCTCGCCGCGCCGCAGCCAATCGGCGCTGAAATCCTGATCATCGGTGTTGATATCGTATAAAAAACCGCCCGCTTTTGCCATCGCGGCGATAAACCAAGTGTCCAGACTATCGGCATTGACCACGATGCGGATCGGCGTTGCATCACCTTTGGGCAACAGCCCGCTTAGATCGGTCCCCAGCCCGGTTTCCAGCAGCGCAACTTCCTGGGCATGACGCAGCAGACGCTGGCCTGCGGGCGTAGGCATCGCCGGATTCGCGCGGATAATCAGCACAATGCCCAGATGTTCTTCAAGCGCTTTGATGCGCTGTGAAATCGCAGACGGGGTTATGTGCAGGGCTGCGCTGGCGGCCTCGAAACTGCCTGTGTGGATAATGGCGCGCAGGGCGGCTAGCTGGGTGTAATCTATCATTAGAATTTTTAATCCATACTTAAGATAGTTAATTATCTTAATGAAGAAGGTTGCGTTATTCTAGTCAAGAAAGGCTGATTTATGCAAACATTTCTAGCTGGGTTTATCCTAGGTTTTAGTCTGATTTTGGCAATCGGTGCCCAAAACGCTTTTGTGTTGCGCCAAGGTTTTCGGCGCGAACATCTGCTGGCCGTGTGCAGTATTTGCGTGGTTTCCGATGCCATCCTGATTGCGATCGGGGTTAGTAGTTTTCAGCTGGTTTCAGGTCTGTTTCCGTGGGTCGAGCCTGCGTTACTTTATGGCGGGGCAGCCTTTTTAATCTGGTATGGTTGGCGCAATTTTAAATCGGCATTGCGCGGGGGGGTCGGTCTGCAAGTCTCTGAAATTAAAGCAAATAGCCTAAAGAAAACGCTGCTCACCTGTTTGGCGCTGACATGGCTAAATCCGCACACATGGCTGGATACGGTGGTTTTGGTTGGCTCAGTTTCCACCAAATACAGCAGCCCGACTACCTTTGGGGCGGGGGCTGTTTTGTCCTCGTTCATATTCTTCTTTGCGCTCGGTTATGGTGCGCGCCTGCTGGGACCATTGTTTGCCAAACCCTCGGCCTGGAGGGTGCTGGATTTGATCGTCGCGCTAACCATGTGGCTGATCGCGGCCTTGCTTTTGTTGAAATGATCCTTGCCAAAACGCGGCGTCTGCTATCCATTGCACGGATGGAAAATTCGCACGACAATCAACGCCCCGTTTGGGGCATAATCTGGATGCTGCTCACGGGTCTGATGTTTGTGGCTGTGATCGGAATTGTCAAATATATCGGCCATGATTTACCCCCGGCGCAGGCCGCTTTTTTACGCTATATTTTGGGGCTGGTGTTTTTAATTCCAATGCTTGGCCCGCTGTTTCGGGCCAATTTAAGCCGCCACCAAATCACCCTGTTTGGCTGGCGCGGCTTGGCGCATGCTTTGGGGGTAACCCTGTGGTTTTTCGCGATGACCAAAATTCCGATCGCCGATGTCACGGCAATGAATTATCTGTCCCCGATTTACGTCACTATCGGAGCGGCGCTATTTTTGGGTGAAAAACTAGCCTTTCGCCGTATTTTGGCAATTGTTGTGGCCCTGATCGGCGCGCTGATTATCTTGCGGCCGGGTTTCCGAGAGGTCTCGATTGGCCACATCGCCATGCTTGGTACGGCCGTTTTGTTCGCGGTTTCTTATCTGATTGCCAAACGCATGGCCGATCAGGTCAGCCCGGTGGTGGTCGTTGCAATTCTGTCGATCATGGTGCCGATTGGCCTTGCCCCGTTTGCCATTGCGCAATGGGTCACGCCGACGTTTTCCCAGCTGTTATGGCTGTTTTTGGTGGCGGCTTTTGCCACCATCGGCCACCTCACCATGACGCTTGCCTTTCGCGCTGCTCCGTTGACGGTAACGCAGCCGGTGACGTTTTTGCAACTGGTCTGGGCCACGGCATTGGGAGTGTTTGTGTTTGCAGAACCGGTCGATGGCTGGGTGGTGTTTGGCGGGCTGGTTATTTTGGCCTCGGTCAGTTTTATCACTTGGCGTGAATCCGTTTTAAAGCGCAAAAACCGGACGCCGCCAGCTGTGGCCACCAAGGTTTAGTTTTTTATTGATTGACGAGTCAATAAAAACACCCCAAACATTCGTCATGCCCAAATTAGGAATGGAACCAATCCGGCGCAACGCCTTGATGCACGCAACGATCAGCGAGATCGGTCGGGCGGGATCATTGGATGTGACGGTCAGTCAGATCGCCAAGCGGGCCGGAATGTCCTCGGCTTTGGCGCATCATTATTTTGGCAGCAAAGAGCAAATATTCACCGCCGCCATGCGCCATATTTTGCGCCTTTACGCCATGCAGGTGCGCGAGGGATTGCAAGCGCAAACCACCCCGCGCGGGCGTCTTGAGGCCATAATCCGCGCCAGTTTCGGGCCTGAGAATTTCCGCAGTGATGTGATCAGCGCCTGGATGAATTTCTATGTTATGGCCCGCAAATCACCTGAAACAAAACGCTTGCTCGATATTTACCAACGTCGCTTGCATTCAAATCTTTTGCACGATTTTCGTCCGCTGCTTGGCGATAACGCCGATGATGCCGCCTGCATTATCTCGGCCCTGATTGATGGGTTTTATATCCGCTACGCCCTGCAATCTGCGGTGCCCGGTTCCAAAAGCGCCATTGATCGCGTTCTTATGCATCTTGATCAAATCTTACCCCATTATTGTTCTAAAAATATCCCCGCCGGAGGCATAAAATCATGATCCCCAACGCCCAACCCACAGCCAGCCATTTCATCAATGGAAAATATGTAGAAGACAAATCCGGCCCACCGATTGACGTAATTTACCCGGCCACGGGCAAACGGATCGCGCGGATTTACGGGGCAACCGATAATGTGGTTAACATGGCACTTGATAGCGCTAAATCGGCCCAGATCGAATGGGCCAGAATGTCGGGCACCGAACGGGGTCGCATTTTGCGCCGCGCCGCTGACACCCTGCGTGATCGCAACCATGATCTTAGCGTGCTGGAAACGCTGGATACCGGCAAACCGCTGCAAGAAACGCTGGTGGCCGATGCTACATCGGGTGCCGATGCGCTGGAATATTTCGGCGGTCTGGCGGGCAGTTTAACGGGCGAACATATCGTGCTGGAGGGCGGTGATTTTGTTTACACAATCCGCGAAGCTCTCGGGGTTTGTGTCGGGATCGGGGCCTGGAATTACCCGATTCAAATCGCCTGCTGGAAATTGGCACCCGCGCTGGCCTGCGGCAATTCCATGGTTTTCAAACCCTCTGAAACCACGCCACTTTCGGCCCTGAAACTGGCTGAAATCTTGCACGAATCCGGTCTGCCCGCCGGGGTTTTCAACGTGGTTCAGGGCATGGGCGAAGTTGGCGGCGCATTGGTGACGGACAGCCGCGTTGCCAAGGTTTCGTTGACCGGATCGGTGCCAACGGGCAAAAAAGTTTACGCGGCCGCGGCGGCGAAAATGAAGCATGTAACCATGGAATTGGGCGGCAAATCGCCCTTGATTATTTTTGATGACGCCAATCTGGAAGACGCGGTAAGCGGCGCTATTTTGGGCAATTTTTACAGCTCGGGTCAGGTCTGTTCCAACGGCACCCGCGTGTTTGTGCAGCGTGGCATCAAACAGGCGTTTCTGGCCCGTCTAAAACAGCGCGTCGAGGCGGCCGTGATTGGTGATCCGCTGGATCCGGCCACCAATTTCGGGCCGCTGGTTTCTGGCAGGCAGTTAGAAATTGTGCAGGGTTATATTGCCAAAGGCCGTGCAGAAGGCGCGCGTATGATTTGCGGCGGAGCCACGCTTGATCGCAATGGTTTTTTTATTGAACCCACTGTTTTTGCAGATGTTTCTGATAACATGACCATCGCCAAAGAAGAAATATTCGGCCCCGTAATGTCGGTGCTGGATTTTAGCGACGAGGCCGAAGTGATCAGGCGCGCCAACGACACCGTCTTTGGTTTGGCGGGCGCTGTGTTCACCTCGGATTTAGCGCGCGCGCATCGTGTGGTTGGCGCGCTGCAGGCCGGATCATGTTGGATCAACACCTATAATCTGGCCCCGGTTCAGGCCCCGTTTGGCGGGGTGAAAATGTCGGGGGTCGGGCGTGAAAATTCCAAGGCCGCGATTGAACATTATAGCCAGATGAAATCGGTTTATGTGGCGATGGGTCCGGTCGAGGCACCGTTTTAAGGAATAAGCCAATGCAGGCAGATTACGTTATTGTCGGGGCCGGATCGGCCGGTTGCGCGATGGCCTACCGGCTTAGCGAAGCGGGCGCATCGGTGTTGGTGATCGAGCATGGTGGCAGTGATGCTGGCCCCTTTATCCAGATGCCCGCGGCGCTGTCGTATCCGATGAATATGGGGCGTTATGATTGGGGTTTTATGTCCGAGCCGGAACCGCATTTGGGTAACCGCAAACTGGTTTGTCCACGGGGCAAAGTGATTGGCGGGTCATCCTCGGTGAATGGCATGGTTTATGTGCGCGGCAATGCGCATGATTACGATCATTGGGCCGAACAGGGCGCGCGGGGCTGGGGGTATGATGATGTGCTGCCATATTTCAAACGCATGGAAAACTGGCACGCGGGCGGCCATGGCGGTGATGTGGCGTGGCGTGGCCAAAATGGCCCGCTGCATGTCACGCGCGGGCCGCGTAAAAATCCGCTGTTTGGTGCCTTTGTGCAGGCGGGGGGGCAGGCGGGCTACCCCGTCACGGATGATTATAATGGTCGTCAACAAGAGGGCTTTGGCCCGATGGATCAAACCGTCTGGAAGGGGCGGCGGTGGTCTGCGGCCAATGCCTATTTACGCCCTGCCTTAAAGCGCGATAATTGTAGTATTATCAATGCTTTGGCGCGAAAAGTGATCATCAAGGATGGCCGTGCCTGCGGTGTGGAAGTGATGCGTGCCGGCAAGGTTGAGCAGATCGTGGCGAGGCGCGAAGTGATCCTTGCGGCCTCGTCGATAAATTCGCCAAAACTGTTGATGTTGTCGGGCATTGGACCTGCGGCGCATCTGGCGGAACATGGCATTGATCTGGTGGCTGATCGCCCCGGTGTTGGCCAGAATTTACAGGACCATCTAGAGCTTTATATCCAGTTTGCGTCAAAGCTTCCCATCACTTTATTTCGGTATTGGAACCTGATTTCCAAGGCCCGGATCGGGGCGCAATGGCTGTTTAGCAAAACCGGAATGGGCACCAGTAACCAGTTTGAATCGGCCGCCTTTATTCGCAGTCGGGCAGGGGTGAAATACCCCGATATCCAGTATCATTTCCTGCCCATCGCGGTGCGTTATGACGGCACGGTCGCCGCCGAAGGCCACGGTTTTCAAGCCCATGTCGGTCCGATGCGATCGGCTGCGCGCGGGTCGGTGACTTTGGCCAGCAATGATCCGAATGTGGCGCCCAAAATCCGCTTTAATTACATGTCGCAAGATCAGGATTGGCAGGATTTTCGGGCCTGCATCCGCCTGACCCGCGAGATTTTTGCCCAAGCTGCCTTTGCGCCTTATGTGAAGCACGAAATTCAGCCCGGGGCTGCTGTGCAAAGCGACGACGCGCTGGACAGTTTTATTCGTGAACATGCCGAGAGCGCCTTTCACCCTTGCGGCACGGCGCGAATGGGCGCGGCGGATGATATAAATGCGGTGGTCGATCCTGAATGCCGGGTGATCGGGGTTGAAAATTTGCGTCTTGCCGACAGCAGTATTTTTCCGCGTATCACCAATGGCAACCTCAACGCGCCATCAATCATGACGGGCGAAAAGGCGGCGGATCATATTTTGGGGCGCGGTATGTTGGCACCGATCAAGGCGCAAAACTGGACGCATCCCGATTGGAAAACCGCGCAGCGTTAAGGAAATGTTTGAAATTTCCAAAAGATGATCAAGATCAAAGCGCCCGGTTTTTATCTGCTTTAGACTGGCCACAGCAGGAAAGGAAACCGCATGTCACACACACCACACGAGCTGGCCGAAGAATTCCCTGATCGGGTTGAGCAAATGCGCAAAATGAAGCAGGAAGACGCGCATTATGCCAAAATTTCCGATGAATATCACGAGATTAATCGCGCTGTGCATCGGGCCGAAACCAACGTGGAGCCGACCGATGATCTGAACATGGTTGCAATGCGCAAGCGGCGCATGACGCTAAAGGATGAAATCTGGGCGATGATTTCGGCGGCGGGTTAGGCGCGGAATTTACGGGTTGTCAGCGGGGTATTATTTGCAAATATCAGGATGCAGGCTGTAAATTCTGGCGTTCGCGCCCGATCACATAAAGGATGCAAAGCGTTGCTGCCGCCGAGCTGAGTGTCATGATGACAAGCAGCGGCAGCGCACCGGATTCAACCGTTAAAAATGCGCCTGAAATCGCCGAAAGCGCGGCACCGCCCCCGATCAGAATTGCGCCTCCCAGCCCCGCGGCCGTGCCGGCAAGATGGGGGCGCACCGATAACATTCCGGCGCTGGTGTTGGGTAATGTCATGCCGTTGCCCAATCCGATCGGCACCATAAAGCTGAAAAATACGCCGGCCGATCCCAGCCCCGCCAAAAACAGCAGCAGTGAAATGCCGATGCCGATTGTGGCGATGCTGGTGCCGGCCAATATCATTCTATTAATGCCGAAACGGATCGAAAAACGCCCCGAAATAAAATTGCCCAGCATGTAGCCGGAAGTCACCGCGCCAAAGGACAGCCCGATCCAGATGCTATTCATGCCAAACAGCTCCGAGCCGATAAACGCCGCCCCGCCCAGATAGGCAAAAAACGCGCCCGCAGCAAAGGCCGATGAAAGGCAGTAGCCCCAAAACCGGCGCGAAAGCAGCAATTCGGGGTATTGGCGAAATTGTTCGGCAAAGCTGGTGGACCGTGTGGTTGCCGTTTCGCCCAAATCGCGCCAAGCCAGCACCAGCACCATGCAGCCCAGAATCAACAGCAACCAAAAGCTGGCCGTCCAGCCGAAATAACTGCTGAGCAACCCGCCAAAAAACGGCCCGACCATCGGGGCCAGTGACATGGCCATGGTGACATAACCGATCATCGAGGCGGCCTGTGCGTCGGGCACCATATCGCGCACCACCGCGCGGCTGAGGGCCATGTTTATCGCGATCACGGCTTGGGCTGTGCGAAAAGCCAGAAAAACCGTGATGTTCGGGGCTAAAATGCAGCCCAATGTGGCCAGTAAAAACAGCGCCAAGGCCGATAACATAACCGGACGGCGGCCAAAACGGTCCGAGATCGGGCCGATAAACAGCTGTATCAAGGCGCTGGCCCCCAGATAAAGCGCCAGGGAAAGCTGCATCAGGCGGTAATCGGCGCCAAAATGTTCGGCCATTTCGGGAAGTGCGGGCAAAAACACACTTAGCACCAGCGCCGAAAGGCCGGTGATTAGAATTAACGTCGAAATATGAGGTGGGCTGGCGCGATCAAGATAGCGCGGCTTGGCCGTATTTTGCGCCGTATTTTGCGCCGTATTTTGCGCCGTATTTTGTGGGGTATTTTGCATTTTGGGGATGCTATCTGTGATGCGCGGTTCTGTCTATTGGTGTTTTTTCGCGGGGTAAGCGTGCGTAAATGCACAGAGGGTGCAAAGAAATAGGGGGGGAGTTGGGCGCTTTGCAGGTTTGCGGGTGCAATATGTGACGCACTGTAAATTTGCAAACATGCTGAAATTTGCTTTGTTTCGAACGGAAACAAGTATAGTCTGTTTTCGATTTCGTTAAAAAAGGTGCGCCCAATGAGAGATATCCTGCAAGAATTAGAAACCCGTCGTGATCAGGCCAGATTGGGCGGCGGACAGCGCCGGATTGATGCCCAGCATTCCAGGGGTAAACTGACGGCGCGCGAGCGGGTTGAATTGTTGCTGGATCAGGGATCATTCGAGGAATTCGATATGTTCATGACCCACCGCTGCACCGATTTTGGCATGGAAAAACAACAATATGCCGGCGATGGCGTGATCACCGGCTGGGGCACGATCAACGGGCGCATGGTTTACGTCTATTCGCAGGATTTCACGGTTTTTGGCGGATCATTATCTGAAACCCACGCCCAGAAGATTTGCAAGATCATGGATATGGCGATGCAAAACGGCGCGCCTGTGATTGGCATAAAAGACAGCGGCGGCGCGCGCATTCAGGAAGGCGTGGATTCGCTGGCCGGTTATGGAGAGGTTTTCCAGCGCAATATTACCGCATCCGGCGTGGTGCCCCAGATTAGCCTGATTATGGGACCGTGCGCGGGCGGTGCGGTGTATTCGCCGGCCATGACCGATTTTATTTTCATGGTCAAAGACAGCTCTTACATGTTTGTCACCGGTCCCGATGTGGTGAAGACCGTCACCAACGAGGTGGTCTCGGCCGAAGATCTGGGCGGCTCGATCACCCACACCAAAAAATCATCGGTCGCCGACGGGGCCTTTGAAAATGATGTCGAGGCCTTGTCCGAGGTGCGCCGTCTGGTTGATTTTCTGCCGATGAACAACAAATCCAAAGTGCCGGTGCGCCCGTTTTTTGATGATCCACAGCGGCTGGACAGCAGCCTTGATACTTTGGTGCCCGACAACGTGAATGCGCCTTATGATATGAAAGAGCTGATTTTAAAGCTGGCCGACGAGGGCGATTTTTACGAAATCCAGCAAGAGCATGCCAAAAATATCCTGACCGGTTTTATCCGGCTTGAGGGCTCGACCGTTGGGGTGGTGGCGAATCAGCCGATGGTTTTGGCGGGGTGTCTGGATATCGACAGCTCGCGCAAGGCGGCGCGTTTTGTGCGGTTTTGTGATGCGTTTGAAATCCCGATTTTGACATTGGTCGATGTGCCCGGATTTTTGCCCGGAACCTCGCAGGAATATAACGGTATCATCAAACACGGCGCAAAACTGCTGTTTGCCTACGGCGAAGCGACGGTGCCAAAGGTGACGCTGATCACGCGCAAGGCTTATGGCGGGGCCTATGTTGTGATGTCGTCAAAGCATCTGCGCGGTGATTTCAACTATGCCTGGCCGTCTGCGCAGGTTGCGGTGATGGGGGCCAAGGGGGCCACCGAAATCATCCATCGCGCCGATTTGGGCGATGCCGAAAAGATCGCCAAACACACCGAAGATTACGAGGATCGTTTTGCCAATCCGTTTGTGGCGGCAGAGCGCGGCTTTGTTGACGAGGTGATCCAGCCCAGTGCAACGCGCAAACGGATTTGTCGTGCATTTGCGTCATTGCGGGGAAAAAAGCAGAAAACCCCGTGGAAAAAACATAGCAATATCCCGCTGTAAGGTGATGATTTAATTGAAATATCTGGTCCAAATCGCAGCATTGATTTTATGCGCTCCCACGCTGGCGGCGGCAGAAATACCTGTGCCGTCGGGCCAGATCGTAACCTTTCACGAGGTGATCTGGGAACAGGATGGCGTGCAAAACACTTATCGTTTTCGCTATATCGCACCGGATATTTCGCGCGACGGGGGGCTTGTCAGTTTTGATCAGGCCGCGCCGGATTTGCATTATCTTTGTGAGAAATCCGCCCTGCCGAATCTGCGCGACCAAAATCGCGATGTCGACAGAATTGTGATTTCGATTTCCGATGTCATTGTTGAATTTGGCAAAGCCAACCCGGAGGCAACGCAATATATTGATGCGTTTTCTGTCGAGGGGATTCGCTGTATCGAGGATGCGTTTTGACCATGCAGGACCAAAATATGCGCCTTTTACGCCCCGTTGATCATCATATTGATGTAATCACGCCACAATGCGCTATATCAGGCAGAGCAAGCTTTGCATCAAATAGTAATTGCTTTATCGTGCCAGTAGGTTACATCAGTGAAACCTGTAACTTATCAAACCGGCTGGCGTACCTTTATGGCTGCGTTGGCTTTTTAAAAAATATTAGGAGACTAAGATGTCAAATAGCATCAAAGCAGTTGTGGCCCTGGGCCTGTTTTTCGTTGTATCCGCTTGTGCACAACAAGAAGAAGCCGTTTTCGTTGGTGAGCCAGTGGTTATTGAGCAATCCTCGACTAAATACTAAAATACATTTGGGGCGGGCTTTACGGCCCGCTCCAAGCACTGCCCCAAGCAATGCTATGGATCTATGCGGGCCCTTAAATAACGGGGGGTTTTCATGTTAAAGCATCGCGGATTTCCCGGACGATTACCGGGAACAGATTTTCAGTTCATCATCAGACGTGCGAATAAAAAGGGTGTGACCCCTTTGATTAAACGTGTGCGCTTTGCCGATCGCAGGCCCGCTGACAAGCGCGCGGATGCGGCATTTATGGGCGCACTTTGGCAACATTTCGGCGATCAGCCTTTTGAGCGTGGCAATCTGGACGGGGGCCGTTTGTCGTGGCTATTTGGCCGCGAGGTGTTGATGGCGCAAGACCCGTTTGATCCCTCTTGTTATGAGGCATTGCTTGTAATCAATGAAAAACTGGCCCGCGCGTCTTTTCCGGATGTGTTCGAAGCCGGAGAATCGGCGTGAATTTGCCACTGCCCCAGCGATCTTGGCATGAATCGGCCCAAAACCGGCGCCTCGGATTTGTCCCCTTTTCTAGTGGCGATGATTTGTCCAGTATTAACCTCATAGCGGATGCCGTATTTGGTGCATCTGCTTGTACTAGTCAATACCGTTACCCTTCCCCTACTATCTGGTTCGGTCCTTTCAGGGCCGGACCATTTTTTTTACAGCCCCGCGCGGTGTTCGCCGGCGCGACGCTCAAGCGGGATGTTGCCCATAATCAGCTGAAAAGCGTAAGCCATTTTCAAGGTTTTGGTTCTGCATTAAACTCAGGCGCAATTATAACCAATAAAAGAGGCGCAAAAAAATGCAGATCAAACGCTTTGCCCTTGCGGCATTCCTTATTATCCCGCTTGCGGGCTGTCTATCCAATGATGTTGAGCGCGCCGCCGCCGGTGCGGTTGCCGGCGCGGTTATTTCCGATGTTACGGGTGGCAGCGCCGTTACCGGTGCGCTCATTGGCGGTGTTGGTGGCGCATTATGCGACGATGTTAATCTGTGCTAATCCATACGCTAAACTGACCGACAATCTGATTACTATTTCCAAAACAACCATCGTAGCCTTTGCGCCGCGGTGGTTGTTTTTTGCGTGGCCCTTGCGGGTAATTCATTAAATAATCGCGCTGTTAAAGCCGCCAGAACAGTTAAAGAAAGGCCTGTTAGATGTTCAAAAAGATACTGATTGCCAACCGTGGTGAAATTGCCTGTCGGGTAATAAAAACGGCCCGCAAAATGGGCATTAAAACGGTGGCTATTTATTCGGACGCTGATAAATCCGCGCTGCATGTCAAAATGGCGGACGAGGCTGTGCATATTGGCAACTCACCGGCCGCGCAATCCTATATCGTGATTGACAAAGTGATGGATGCGGTTCGTCAAACCGGTGCGCAGGCTGTGCATCCGGGCTATGGTTTTCTAAGCGAAAACAAGCTGTTCGCCGAGGCTTTGGCCGCTGAAGGTGTTGCATTTATCGGCCCCCCCGTTGGCGCAATCCAAAGCATGGGCGATAAAATCACCAGTAAAAAAATTGCGCAGGAGGCTGGCGTTTCGATCGTTCCGGGCTACATGGGCGAGATTGCGGATGATGTTGAAGCGATAAAAATCTCAAACGAAATCGGCTATCCGGTGATAATCAAAGCCAGCGCCGGCGGTGGCGGCAAAGGTATGCGGATTTCCTGGAATGACGCCGAAACCATCGAGGGTTTTGCCAGCTCGAAACGCGAGGCGGCCAGCAGTTTTGGCGATGACCGTATTTTCATCGAAAAATTCATCACCCAGCCGCGCCACATCGAAATTCAGCTGCTGGCCGACAGCCACGGCAATTGCATTTATTTGAACGAGCGCGAATGCTCGATCCAGCGGCGCAACCAGAAAGTAATCGAGGAAGCGCCCAGCCCGTTTCTGGACGCGACCACCCGCAAGAAAATGGGCGAGGAGGCCGTGGCGCTGGCGCAGGCGGTGGATTATGCCAGCGCGGGCACGGTTGAATTTATTGTTGACGGGGATCGCAATTTTTACTTTCTGGAAATGAACACGCGCTTGCAGGTTGAACATCCGGTGACCGAATTGATCACCGGCGTTGATCTGGTCGAGCAAATGATCAAGGTGGCTTACGGCGAAAAACTTTCGATCACGCAGGACGAGGTTAAACTGGATGGCTGGTCGATCGAATGCCGGCTTTACGCCGAGGATCCGTATCGCAATTTCCTGCCCTCGATCGGCCGTTTGACGCGTTACCGCCCGCCTGCCGAAATTGCCACAAAAACCCGTGTTGTGCGCAATGACACCGGCGTCTTTGAGGGCGGCGAGATTTCGATGTATTATGATCCGATGATCGCCAAACTTTGCACTTGGGCGCCTGAGCGCGATCAGGCCGTTGAGGTTATGCGCGTGGCGTTGGACAGTTTTGAAATTGAGGGCATCGGCCATAATTTGCCGTTTTTATCGGCGGTGATGGAACATGAAAAATTCACCTCGGGCACCATGACGACGGCCTTTATCGAGGAAGAATTTCCCGATGGTTTCGAGGGGATAAAACTGCCCGATGCGATGTTGAAACGCGTGGCGGCTTCGGCGGCGGCGATGTATCGTGTAGCGGAAATCCGGCGCACCCGGGTTTCGGGGCGCATGGATAATCACGAGCGAAAAGTCGGCAAGGATTGGGTCGTCACCTTGCAAGATCAAAGCATGGCTGTGACGATTAATGCCGACCCGATGGGGGCCACGGTTGGCTTTGAAGACGGCAGCAGTGTGCGGGTGGCTTCCGATTGGGTGCCGGGCCAAAGTCTCGCGGTGCTGGATGTCGATGGCTCGGATCTGGTGCTCAAGGTTGGCAAAATTCCCGGCGGTTTTCGTTTACGGCTTCGCGGCGCTGATCTAAAGGTATTTGTGCGCAGTCCGCGTCAGGCTGAATTGGCCAAATTGATGCCGGAAAAAATGCCGCCTGATACCTCGAAATTGCTGCTTTGCCCGATGCCCGGTTTGATCGTTTCGGTTGGCGTGGAGGTCGGCGACGAGGTGCAGGAAGGCCAAGCGCTTTGCACGGTCGAGGCGATGAAAATGGAGAATATCCTGCGGGCGGAAAAGAAAACCGTGGTGACAAAAATCAATGCGGCGGCGGGCGACAGTCTGGCGGTGGACGATGTGATTATGGAGTTCGAATGAGTTTGGCCGCGAAAATATTTGCATTCTGCCCGGGGTTCGGTTTGTTTTTTCAGGCTGGCTCGGGGTGTGATGCGGGTTTTGTACGACTTTTACGTGGAAAAATAGTTAAATATTGCCAATATTTTTTAGACATTTTTTCGAGATTAAACCCAGTAATAACAATAGGTAGCGCCGTTAAGTTAACGCTTTACCTTCGCTTCGAAAGCGGTGTTGGCCTTCAAGGAAGGGCAATTGGAGATCACGGTTCCTTAAACTACATTTACGTTAATCCCCTGATCACGGTGGTGTCCTAATGTGGGGCCTGAAGCACTATTTTCAGGCGGCACAGTCCGTCATTTCTGGCGGAGTTTTATCTTTGGTCGACGTTATTCTGCATCTGGGGGCCCATCGCACGGGCACGACAACCTTGCAGGTCTATCTGGAAAATAACCGCGACAATTTAAATGAAATTGGCACCGAATTCTGGGGGCCAAG
The DNA here is from genome assembly GCA_964429175.1 of uncultured Marinosulfonomonas sp. Taxonomy (GTDB): domain Bacteria; phylum Pseudomonadota; class Alphaproteobacteria; order Rhodobacterales; family Rhodobacteraceae; genus Profundibacter. Next base: position 3,037 of record CAYSBD010000036.1, on the reverse strand, counting down.
CCGGACGCGCTCGGGGCTATTTTCGGGGCTTGTTAAAAAGCCGGCGGATCTTAGTCATGATGCGGTGCTGCGTGGCGAGCGGTCTTGCGGTTTGATCCGGATGGAGCTGGACCGGCTGGCATTATCCAAGGTTCAATCGTTGATTGTCAGCGAAGAAAACATGATCGGTTCCATGCGCAATAATCTGGGGCAAGCCAAATTATACCCCGATACAGAGCCACGTTTGGCGCGGTTTTCGACGGCTTTTTCACAGCGCTGCAAACGGGTGGCATTTTCGGTTCGGTCCTATGATAAATACTGGACTTCGGTTTTGTCATTCATGTTGGAGCGGGACCGCCCACAGCCCAATGCCGCGATGCTGGACCGGCTTGTCACGCAGCCGCGGCGCTGGCGCGATATAATTAACGAGGTCGCGGCGGTTTTCCCCCGTGCCGATCTGGTTGTGTGGCCCTTTGAGGGTTTGATCGGGCAAACAGATGCCCAGCTGGCGGCGATGAATGGCGGTGTTGTGCCGCCACAGATGCGCGGGCGCGACGAGTGGCATAATGCCTCGGCGGGGCCTGCAAAAATATGTCAGATTTTGCAAGGTCGGGGGCAGGGTAATGTTTCGGACTTGCCTGTAAATCAAAGCCGCTGGCAGCCCTTTGGCGCCGATCATCTGGCCGCATTCAGACAACAATATGAAGAAGATATCGCATGGTTGCGCCAAGGTGCCGATGGCATTGCGACATATGTGGAAAATACGCGCGGTGGTGCAGCAGGGATACATCTGCGCCCACAAGCCAATCAAAGAGGACAATTCAATGAGCCAGAAGAAAGAAGCGTGGGCTAAGCGGGCCACAAGCGAGCTGCGAGGGCGTTCTTTGGACGGCCTGACGTGGCAAACGCCCGAGGGAATTTCGGTGCAGCCGGTTTACACAGCCGACGATATCAAGGGTTTGCAGCATATGGGCAGCATGCCCGGCGAGGTGCCGTTTACGCGTGGGCCGCGCTCTACAATGTATACGGGGCGGCCCTGGACCATCCGCCAATATGCCGGTTTTTCGACGGCTCAGGAAAGCAATGCCTTTTATCGCCGTGCCTTGGCCGCGGGCCAGCAGGGGGTTTCGGTGGCCTTTGATCTGGCTACGCACCGAGGTTATGACAGCGATCATCCGCGTGTTGTCGGCGATGTTGGCAAGTCGGGCGTGGCGATTGACAGTGTCGAGGATATGAAGGTTTTGTTTGACGGTATCCCGCTGGAAAAAGTCAGCGTTTCCATGACGATGAACGGCGCTGTTATTCCAATTTTGGCCAGCTTCATTGTAGCAGGAGAAGAGCAGGGCGTGGATCGCGCCACCCTGTCGGGCACCATTCAAAATGATGTTCTAAAAGAATTCATGGTGCGGAATACTTACATTTACCCACCCGATCCAAGCATGAGGATCGTCGCGGATATCATTGAATTTACATCAGAAAATATGCCAAAATTTAATTCGATTTCGATTTCCGGCTATCACATGCAAGAAGCGGGCGCCAATCTGGTGCAGGAGCTGGCCTTTACTTTGGCCGATGGTCGCGAATACGTGCGTGCCGCCCTTGATCGGGGCATGGATGTGGATGCGTTTGCGGGGCGTTTATCGTTCTTTTTTGCTATCGGAATGAATTTTTTCATGGAGGCCGCCAAGCTGCGCGCGGCGCGTTTTTTATGGCACCGGATCATGAGCGAGTTTAATCCCAAACAAGAAAAATCCTTGATGCTGCGCACCCATTGCCAGACTTCGGGCGTGTCTTTGCAAGAGCAGGATCCATATAATAATGTGGTGCGCACCGCGTATGAGGCGATGAGCGCGGTTTTGGGCGGCACCCAATCGCTGCACACGAACGCCTTTGATGAGGCCATCGCGCTGCCGACTGATTTTTCGGCCAGAATCGCGCGCAACACCCAACTAATTTTGCAAAATGAAACCGGTGTAACCAAGGTGGTTGATCCGTTGGCCGGCTCTTATTATGTCGAAAAACTGACAGCCGATCTGGCCGATGAAGCCTGGAAAATTATCTGCGAGGTCGATGCGTTGGGCGGCATGACCAAGGCCGTGGCATCGGGCATGCCCAAGCTGCGCATCGAGGAGGCTGCCGCGCGTCGTCAAGCCGCCGTTGATCGGGGTGACGAGGTGATCGTCGGGGTAAATAAATTCCGATTGGAAAAAGAAGATGCGATTGATATTTTAGACGTTGATAATGTGGCGGTGCGTGAAAGCCAGGTTGCTCAATTGGCTGTGATTCGTAAAAATCGCGATCAGGCGGTTTGTGATGCGGCGCTAAAATCATTGGAAGATGCGGCGGCCTCGGGGCAGGGCAATTTGCTTGAAATCGCGATCAACGCGGCGCGGGCGCGCGCAACTGTGGGGGAAATCAGCATGGCAATGGAGAAAACATTCGGGCGCCATCGGGCCGAGGTAAAGACGTTGGCCGGTGTCTATGGCGCGGCCTTTGAGGGTGACGAGGGATTTGCTGCGATCCAGAAATCGGTTGAAGATTTTGCCAAGGACGAGGGGCGGCGACCGCGCATGTTGGTGGTGAAAATGGGGCAGGACGGGCATGATCGCGGGGCCAAGGTGATTGCCACCGCATTTGCCGATATCGGCTTTGATGTGGATGTTGGTCCGCTGTTTCAGACGCCGGATGAGGCCGCGCAGGATGCGGTGGATAATGATGTTCATATTGTTGGAATTTCCAGTCAGGCGGCGGGGCATAAAACACTTGCGCCCAAACTGGTCGAGGCGTTGAAGGCGGCGGGGGCTGAAGATATTATTGTGATTTGTGGCGGAGTTATTCCCCGGCAGGATTATGATTTTCTTTATAAATCCGGTGTAAAAGCGATATTTGGACCCGGCACGAATATTCCGAAAGCGGCGCAGGAAATTTTGCAGATTCTGCGTGAACGTAAAATGTAGGGCGTTGTTGCATGGATCAGTTACCAAGTGTTAACAGGGACTTTCCCCCTGCCTCTGGATACATTTAATGCCGCATAAGTTCAACGCTGGCCGTCGCCATA
>CAYSBD010000035.1:0-20284 GCA_964429175.1 uncultured Marinosulfonomonas sp. | reverse complement strand
GCCACAGATGCAAACATGGCCCAAATTGAAGCCTGTGTTGAAACCAAAACAGGTGCATTATAATGGTTGATCCGCGACAGGAAATCGAAATTATCCGTGGCCAAGTAAAGGTTTCCTTTAACCTGACGCAAGCGATTCAAGCGAACAATAAGCAGCTTTTAACATCCCTTGAAAACCTCATTAAAGAGGGTTTGAAACAGGGTTTTCCGGCACTTCCGGTGTCAACAATTCCTGTCAATGAGCACCGCAAGCAGCACCGCTTTGGGCCAGCCGCCAAGATTGATGCCGATCCGCAACTGTAAATATTTCTGCAAAGCCGCGTTGAGCGTATGACCTATCTGCAAATGCAGTATGAAGTCGCCGCCAATTTCCCGCCCGATGACGGGTAAGCCGATCGTCAATTCAACGATGGTGGCAGCGTCAGATCAAAGCCAAGCAGCAAACCAAACCCTGAAAAACACCTCCTGTGGATTCAGATAGGCTCGGATCAAACCAAATGAAACAGGTGTATCAAACCAAGTGATTGCAGAGACGTCGTGACGTTCAGTCGATTCCCCTGCCTCCCCCCCCATTAATGCCTCCGGCGGGGATATTTATAGAACAATAATGGTGATAAGATCGTGCATTCCCGATTCGGAAGTTTGATATGAGTCTGCCTGCCGGTTTTTTAGATGAATTGCGCACCCGCACCAGCTTGAGCCAAGTGGTGGGGCGAAAAGTGGTGTGGGATCTGCGCAAATCCAATCAGGGCAAGGGTGATATGTGGGCGCCGTGTCCGTTTCATCAGGAAAAAACCGCCAGCTTTCATGTCGATGATCGCAAGGGGTTTTATTATTGCTTTGGTTGTCACGCCAAGGGCGATGCAATTTCATTTGTGCGCGAGACCGAAAATGTAGGCTTTATGGAGGCGGTTGAAATTATCGCCCGCGAGGCCGGGATGCCGGTGCCAAAACAGGATCCGGCGGCGCAGGCCAAATCGGACCGGCGCACGCAGTTGGCCGAGGTGATGGAGCAGGCGGTGCAGTATTTTCGGCTGCAATTAAAGACGGCCAATGCCGCTGGCGCGCGCGATTACCTGGCCGGGCGTGGCTTGAATGAGGCGGTGCAGGATCGCTGGGGAATCGGCTTTGCCCCCGATTCCCGCCAAGGTGTGTTTGCGCATTTGACCGGCAAAGGTGTAGCCCCCGAGTTGGTGATAGATGCCGGATTGGCCGCAAAACCTGATGACGGCCGCGCGCCATACGATCGTTTTCGGGGCCGGATTATTTTCCCCATTCGCGATGCACGGGGCCGCGCGATTGCGTTGGGTGGTCGGGCGATGGACCCGAATGCGCGGGCGAAATATTTGAATTCGCCGGAAACCGCGCTGTTTGACAAGGGGCGCAGTCTTTACAATCTGGGCCCCGCACGACAGGCGGCCGGCAAGGGTGCGCCGTTGATTGTCGCCGAAGGTTATATGGATGTGATCGCGCTGAGCGAGGCCGGATTTACGGCCTGTGTTGCGCCGCTTGGCACCGCGATTACCGAAAATCAGTTGCAGATGATGTGGCGGGTTTGCGGCGAGCCGGTGATTGCGCTGGATGGCGACACCGCCGGTTTGCGCGCCGCCATGCGCCTGATTGATCTGGCGCTGCCGTTGCTTGAGGCGGGACAGTCGTTGCGTTTTGCTTTGATGCCCGAGGGCTTGGACCCCGATGATTTGCTGAAAATGCAGGGCAAAGGCGCGATGCAGCGTTTGGTTGACGGGGCTGTGCCGATGGTTCAGTTGCTGTGGCGGCGCGAAACCGAGGCCGGTAATTTTGACAGCCCCGAGCGCAAAGCCGCGTTGGATAAAAAACTGCGGGCGGCGATTTCCAAGATTGCCGATGTCTCGATCCGCAATCATTATGGCGAGGCCATCAAGCAGATGCGCTGGGAGCTGTTTGCGCCAAAGCGTAGCGTGCGGGGCAAGGGCAATTGGAAAGCCAAGCCCGAGCCGGTGCAGCCCAGCACCAAATCTTCATTGCTGGTAAATGCAGGCGTCGGGACCGAGGACCATCTGCGCGAAGCGGTGATTTTGGCCGCGTTGGTGTTGCATCCTGAAATTTTGGAAACGTTTGAAAACGCGCTGGAACGGCTGGAATTTGGCAGTTTCGAGCACCGGATTTTGCGTGACTGTTTGTTGCGCCATGGCGGGGTTGACGATTTGCGCAGCAAGGTAGAGGCCGAGGCGGGGGCCGAATTTAGCGCGGTGATGGCCCCGCGTCATGTGCAGATTTCGCCCGCGGTCCGCAAGGCTGGTGACGCAAAAATGGCCGCGATTTGTGTGGCCGAGGAATTGGCAAAATTGCAGGCAAAACGGGGCATTTTGCGCGAAATACAAGAGGCGGTTGAGGACATTGGCGGGCTGGTCGACGAGGGTCTGACCTGGCGTTTGAAACAGGCCTCGGATGCCAGCGAGAAAGCGATTCGCAGTCAGGGTCAGGACGCGGCTGTGTTTGATACAGCCCCAAGTGGTGCCCAGATGGACAGGGGTGAACGCGATGCTTTTGCCCGTTTAATGGCCGAAATTGGCAAGAAAAAGGGCGAACCGGGCGAAAACTGAACGCTTTGGTGAGGAACCGGTAAAGAAATCAAGGTAAACGTATTGCGAATCAGTGATTCGATGTGTTGTCTATCGGAAACGCGCGAATCACTTAAAAACGAATCACCTTGTCCCCGAAAGGACCGTTTAAATGGCTGCTAAAGACACCGACAATAAAGACGAGATTGCCGAAACTGGCCAAGCCGCCGTTAAGAAAATGATCGCTGACGGGCGAGAACAGGGTTATGTCACCTACGGCCAGCTGAACAAGGTGCTGCCCCCCGAACAGGTGACCAGCGAGCAAATCGAAGATGTGATGTCGATGCTGTCGGAAATGGGCATCAATATCATCGAGGACGAGCAAGAGGAAAAAGCCTCGACCGAGGTTGCCACCAGCAATGCCAATCGCGATGTGGCCGTCACCGTGACGGGGGGCGAGAAGCTGGATCGCACCGATGATCCGGTGCGGATGTATCTGCGTGAAATGGGCTCGGTTGAATTGCTGAGCCGCGAGGGCGAGATTGCGATTGCCAAACGCATCGAGGCCGGGCGCAACACGATGATTTTGGGGCTGTGTGAAAGCCCGCTGACATTTAACGCTATCACGATCTGGCGCGACGAGCTGTTGAGCGAAGATATTTTGCTGCGTGATGTGATCGATCTGGAAACCACATTTGGCGACACAATGGAGGCCGAGGGTGTTCAGGCACCGGTTGTGGCCCCCGTTAGCGGTGCGCCGGTGGTGGATAAGGCGGCGAAAAGCCCCGAGCTGGATGCCGATGGAAACCCGATTGTTGCCGATGACGACGATGATGATGACGAGGAAGAACAGGCCAATCTGTCGCTTGCAGCGATGGAGGAAGTTCTAAAGCCCAAGGTTTTGGAAACGCTGGACCGGATTGCGAGCGATTATGCCAAGCTGGCCGAAATGCAGGACACGCGGATTTCGGCGACTTTGAACGAGGACTCCAGTTTTTCAAAGAAAGAAGAAAAGAAATACCAGAAACTGCGCACTGAAATTGTGGTTTTGGTGAATGAATTGCATTTGCATAACAACCGGATCGAGGCGCTGATTGATCAGATTTATGGCGTGAATGGTCGGATTAAATCGATTGATAGCCGCATGGTAAAGCTGGCCGATTTGGCCCGTATCAACCGGCGCGAATTTGTCGAGGCTTACCGTGATCACGAGCTGGACCCGATGTGGCTGGAGCGGATGAGTGAAAAAACCGGCCGTGGTTGGCAGGTGATGCTGGAAAAATCTACGGGTAAAATCGAAGAATTGCGGGCTGAAATGGCGCAGGTTGGCCAGTATATCGGGCTTGATATTCCTGAATTCCGCCGCATTGTTCAGCAGGTTCAAAAGGGCGAGAAAGAAGCGCGTCAGGCCAAGAAAGAAATGGTCGAGGCCAATCTGCGTCTGGTGATTTCGATTGCCAAAAAATACACGAACCGTGGCCTGCAATTTCTTGATTTAATTCAGGAAGGTAACATTGGCCTGATGAAAGCGGTGGATAAATTCGAGTATCGTCGCGGCTATAAATTTTCCACTTACGCCACTTGGTGGATCCGTCAGGCGATTACCCGCAGCATCGCCGATCAGGCCCGCACCATCCGTATTCCGGTGCATATGATTGAAACCATTAATAAATTGGTGCGCACGGGTCGCCAAATGCTGCACGAAATCGGCCGCGAGCCAACGCCCGAGGAATTGGCCGAAAAGCTGCAAATGCCGCTGGATAAAGTACGCAAGGTAATGAAAATCGCCAAAGAACCGATCAGCCTTGAGACCCCGATTGGCGATGAGGAAGACAGCCAGCTGGGCGATTTCATCGAGGATAAAAACGCGGTTCTGCCGCTGGATAGCGCCATTCAGGAAAACCTGAAAGAAACCACCACGCGGGTGCTTTCGTCGCTGACCCCGCGCGAGGAACGGGTTTTGCGGATGCGTTTTGGGATTGGTATGAACACCGATCACACGCTGGAGGAAGTCGGCCAGCAGTTTAGCGTAACCCGCGAGCGGATCCGGCAGATCGAGGCTAAAGCGTTGCGCAAGTTGAAGCATCCGAGCCGCTCGCGCAAGTTAAGATCGTTCCTGGATCAGTGACGTAAATCCCCTTGGTGGTGGGTATTTAAGGCCGGAATATGTGGTTCGGGAAAAGCAGCCCACCCCCAAGGAAACGCGCGAACAGGACTGGGGGCAGACTGTGCATTAATTAGCAGCCTGCCTGTTGCTTGGATTTGATGTAAATCAAGTTAACTACTATTTATGCGATTACTTTGGGCGGCAGGTTAATTAATCTGCGACGCACGGCCTTAATGAGCGCGATACTTCACTAATTAAACTCTACTTGACATATGTCAAAGAAGATAAAAAGAATCGGATATAAAAGGTTCTTTAATTCCGGTGCCAAATCGTTTTTTTAATCCGGTTTTTCGTCTGGAAATCAAAATATCAGCCAAAGGTTGCAACCTTTAGCCATTGCATCAAATCAAGCCTCTGCAAAAACGCTCTGCAATTTGTGGTTGTGAGCCTGTGATGCAGTTCTAGTAAGATTTACAATTTTATCAGGAGAAAACCATGACTGTATTTACCCGTAGAAACACCCTGAAAATGCTGGGTGCAACCGGTGCGGCGCTGGCCACAGTTGGCCCGTTGCAGGCGTTTCAAGGTGCCGAGCTGGATGTGCTGGGTTTGGCTGGCCCCCCCGCGCCGCCGACGCTTTATTTGTCGCATATGGCGTTGCAGCCTGAGATTAAAGCGCTGGCCAAGACGGTTGAATTTCAGCAATGGCGTTCGCCCGATATGCTGATTGCGATGATGATGAACGGTCAGGTGCAGGTTTCGGCCACGCCATCCAACACGGCCGCGATTCTTTACAACAAAGGCGTTAAAATCAAGCTGATGGACATCACCACTTGGGGCGTTCTGCATCTGGTTACACGGCGCGATGACATCAAAGGTTTGCCCGATCTGAAGGGTAAAAAGCTGATGTCGTTCTTCCGTGGCGGCATGCCTGATATTGTCACGCGTTATCTGGCGATGAAGCAGGGACTGGACATCGATAATGATGTGGAAATGTCTTATGCCAGCACCCCGATGGAAGGTTTGCAGATGTTTTTGGCTGGCAAGGCCGATACCATTATCCTGCCCGAACCGGCCGTGTCTGCCGCTTTGATCAAAAGCAAAATGGTTGGTCAGCCGCTAAATACCTTTAGTTTGCAGGACGTCTGGGAGGAGGTCACTGGCCGTGGCCGGATGCCGCAAGCCGGCACGCTGGTGCAATCGGAATGGGCCGATAAAAACCCGGAACGTCTGGCGCAAATCAAGCAAAGCATCGCCAGCTCGGTTGACTGGATGAACAATAGCAAGGACGAAGCTGCGGCGCTTGGGGCCAAGGAATTTGGCATGCCGACACCGATTATCCGCAAAGCTCTGGATAATATTCACATGGAGCGGGTGACAGCCGCCGAGGCCCGCGAGGACCTTGTATTTTTCTTCAATGCGCTGTCGGAACTTTCGCCAAAACTGATTGGTGGCAAGCTGCCGGATGATGCGTTCTTTTTGGACTAAATAACACGTTGCGGGCGTTAAAAAGCGCCCGCATTTTGCGCTTCAAGGCAGGTTCTCAGGCATGCTCAAACAATACCTAAAGGATTCGTGTGCGTATCTGTGGAGCGGTTGGGGCGCGGCCTCGGCCCTGTTGTTATTCACCGCATTCTGGGAATTTGGCCATCAGGTTTATGGCTCGCTTATTTTGCCGTCTCCGGTTGAAACTATGCAGGCGCTGGCGGCGCTTTACCACGAGGGCATCGCCACACCGGCCGCGGCCACCACGGCAAAACGGGCGATGGCCGGGTTTTTGATGGCGGTTGGTTTTGGCAGCATTTTGGGCATGGCGGCGGGGCTGTCGATGACGGCGGCGCGCGCCATGCGCCCGATCGTTACCGTGGCTTTGGGCATTCCGCCGATCACTTGGGTTGTGTTGGCGTTGATGTGGTTTGGAATGGGCGGCGGATCGGCCGTTTTTACCGTGGTTGTCACGACTTTGCCGATCACTTTTGCCGGCGCGATGATGGGCACGCGCACGCTTGATCAAAGCCTGCGCGATATGGCGCGTTGCTATCACACGCCGCCTTTGATGATGCTTTGGGATGTCTATTTGCCGCATGTTTTATCCTACCTGTTTCCGGCCTGGATTACGGGGCTTGGCATGGCCTGGAAAATTGCGGTGATGGGCGAATTGCTGTCGACCACCGACGGGATTGGTGGCGAAATGGCGCTGACCCGGATCAGCATGGACACGGCCGGAACATTGGCGCTGCTGATCTTGTTGCTGGGCATGTTGATGGCGGTCGAATATCTGATGCTCGAGCCGATCCAGCGCAAACTGGAGCCATGGCGCAACAAGGCTGGCCAAGGTAATTTCAACACGCCAAAGGGGTTTTAGACTATGCTACGTTGGGAAAATATTAGCCACCGGTTCGGGTTTATCGACGTTTTGCAAGACATAAACCTGACCTTGAAAAAGGGCAGGGTGCTTAGCCTTGTTGGCCCTTCGGGTTGCGGTAAATCCACCTTGTTAAACATCGCAGCCCAGCTGTTTGACCCGACCGAGGGCGAGCTGAGCAACACGTTCGAGCGTCTGGCGATTGTGTTTCAGGACCACCGGCTGCTGCCTTGGAAACGCGGGCTTGAAAATATTTCTTACGGCCTGAAGGCGCGCGGTATGGCCAAGCCCGAGCGCCACAAAATCGCGCGCAAACTGGCGCTACGGATGGGGCTGGATGATGATGATCTGACCAAATTCCCCCACGAATTATCGGGCGGGATGCGCCAGCGTGTTTCGCTGGCCCGCGCGCTGGCGGTTAAGCCGGATTTGTTGCTGCTGGATGAGCCGTTCAGCGCACTGGATGTTGGCCTGCGCCGTGATTTGCAAGACCTTGTGGTTAGCCTGATTTGCGAGCACGGGCTGTCGGGCGTTTTTGTGACCCATGATTTATCCGAGGCCCTGCGACTGAGCGATGAAATTGTTGTGATGGCCCCTGATCCGGGCCGGATCGTTTATCGCCAGCAAATTGCATTGCCGGTTGCCGATCGTGATGAAACCTATGTGTTTCAAGCGGTTGGCAAGTTAATGCAGGTGCCAGCTGTTGATGCTGCTTTTCGGATTGACGAAAAAGCGGCCTAAAATGGAGAGAGAATGATGAATATCCTGCTAAAAACATTTGCAATCGGGGCGGTGCTGACAATGTCGGCGCCTGTGGCCTTTGCCCAGGATGTGCGCTTGGCCGTGCGCCCCAACCTGTCGTCGCTACCCTTCATGGTGCTTGCGGCAAAAGCCGCCGAATTCCTGCCTGCGGGCATGAACGTGGTGATGCATCCGGTGCCAAAAAAACCCGACTTTATGGCCGCCATGAAAAACAGCGAGGTAGATTACGCCACCTTGTTCAACGTGGCTGGCGCCAAGCTGCATTCCGAAGGCGGCATGAGCCATTTACAGCTTGCCGGCATTATTGCCTGGGGCGGTCCGGCCATTCTTAGCCGCAGCGATATTGCACCGGGCGACTGGGCCGCAATGAAGGGCGGATCAATGCTGGTCACCCCCGGAATCAAGACGCCGCCGCACAAGATTTCGGCCGCAGCAATGATGGTGAACGGTGTCAACCCGCGCCAGGATGTGATGATGGCGCCGATTTCTGTGCATGACGCTTTCACCCAGATGGCCTCTGCCGACAATGCCCCTGATTTCGTGATCATGGCCGAGCCGCATCTTTCCATGGCTCTGCTGAAAATGGCCAAGCAGGGCTGGCCAACGCAATATCATATATTTGCCAATTCCACCCGGTCGGTAACGCCATTTGGCATTGCTCTGGCCGGGCTGTGGATCGTGGGCGAGCAGGAAAACGACAAGGCCTTTGTTGCCGGTTATGAAAAAGCTGTGGCCTATCTGATGGACCCTGCCAACCGTAAAGAAGTGGCCGCCATCATTTCCGCCGCCTTTAGCGAGCATTTCGGCAAGACCCCACCGCCCGCCGCGTTTTCCAACATGCTGGAGCGCGGCGTGGCGCATTTTGATTATAAATCCGCCTCGGCCCTGCATTCTCGCTTGCGCGGGCAATGGGCTGCGGCCGGGCTTGACCCCTCGCGCGACATCATCTGGCACGGCAATGACTTCAAGGTTCCAAATCAGGGCTTTCTGGTCTCGCAGCTTATGCCGCGTTTCGTTGGTGTTGCCTTGCTGCATGGCCAAGATCTTGGCCTGAGCCAGAAAACCCGGATCGCCGCCATTCGTATCCGCAAGGACGCCCATGAGGAGATGATCCTGCAAATTCAGGCCATGCAGAAAGCCGAAGCCGAGGTGTTTGCAGCCTATCTGGCCGATGATTGGGATGCGGTGGATACCGCCTTTGTTAAAATGTCGGAAATCCGGCTGGAAAGTGCCCGTATTCAGGCCCGCTGCATTCAGCGTGCCCACGCAGAATACGCGCCCCAGGATGTTAAGAAAATTCGGGCCTTTATGGTTGAAAATGCCGACTTGATCCTTGAGTTTGGCGGGCTGTAAGCGCCCCTGAAAAAACACTTTTCGCAGGCCATGAAAGGCTTGCGCAGAGCAAATATATGAGCCAGAGAATGAAAACATGATCGAGCTACACCAATTCAAACCCGTGCTGGGCATTCCCAACGCTTCGCCGTTTTGCATGAAGGCCGAGGCCTATCTGCTGTATCGCGATATCCCCTATAAATTCGTGGCCTCATCGCCGCGCAAATCGCCTTCAAAGCTGGTGCCGTTTATTAAAGACGGGGCCAAATCCATCACCGATACCGAAGACATTATGGATTATTTCGAGGCCAAACAGCCCCAGCCGCTGGATGCCGATTTAAGCGCGCGCGATCTGGCCACGGCCAAGGTGATGCGCATCTGGATCGAGCAAAACCTGTTTTGGCAAATTACTTTCATGCGTTGGGCCGATCCAAAAGGTTGGGAAAATTTTAGCCCGATCCTGAAATCAAACATTCCGCGCGTTATGCGTGGCCCGGCCGTTTATCTGATCCGGCGACATTTGCTAACCCAGATGCGCCGCCGTGGTTTGCGCGCCGATAATAGCAAAGCCGCCTATGCCAAGGGGCGCGCGCAGCTTGATATTCTGGCCGATTTTCTGGGCGATAGCGGCTTTGCCTTTGGCAGCACTGTCAGCCGTCTGGACCTGACAATTTATGCTTTTGTTGCCAATATTTCCGACCAGAACCAGCCAAATGAATTGCGCGATTATGCCCGCAGCGTTGAAAACCTGAGCGGCTATTGTGCGCGGATGAAACCGCTGACTTTTGACAGGGCGGCAAAATGAAGCAAACGCCGCATCATTACGACGATCATCCGATGTTCAACCGTGTGATCTTTGCCTATGGTTTCAGGCCGTTTTTCATTCTCTCGGCAGGCTACGCGGCCTTTAGCGTGCTGGTCTGGGCCGGTTTTTGGTATGGTTTGGTCGAATTGCCTGACGCGATTTCAACCACCCAGTGGCATGCCCACGAGATGATTTTCGGCTTTATCGGCGCGGCTTTGGCCGGTTTTTTATTAACGGCCGTGCCAGAATTAACCGCCGATCCAACCCTGAAAAACCCCGGAGGCACCAAATATAAACACATCATGGGCCGTAAACTGGCGTTGATTGTGGCCATCTGGATTGCGGGGCGGCTGGCAATGTTGATGTCGGGCGTTGTGCCAATCGGGCTGGTGGCGCTGGTGAATGCTGCGTTTTTGCCGTTGCTGATTTACTGGACCGTGCCTGATCTGTGGCGCGAACGCCAAAAACGCCACCGCTCATTTGCCTATTTTCTGCCGGCTTTGTGGCTGGTGCAGATGATTATCTATCTGGGTTGGTTGGAAATTCCGTTGCCGCAAAACTGGGGCGAAGATCTGGGAATGCGCGCATTAAACGCATCCTTGCATGTTTTTCTGATCGGGATTTCCATCGTGGTCACGCGGGTTTCGATGGTTCTGGTGCCTCTGGCGCTGGAGGAGCAAAACGACGAGGAAAGCGAATTTCGTCCGATCCCGCCGCGCCGAAATCTGGCCGCAGCCACGTTGATTATTTTTGCCATTGCCGATTTTTTCATGCCTGATAATCCGATCACCGGCTGGATTGCATTGGCCGCAGCGGCCGCACAGCTGGACCGGATGGCCGATTGGCATGTGGGCCGGATTTTGCTGAAACCCTATATGTTGGTGGTTTATTTAACCCATGTCTGGATGGCGATCGGGCTGGCGGGCATCGGCATTGATGCGCTGATCGATTGGGATTATTTCGCCGCCTCGCGCCATGCGTTGGGGTTGGGGGCGGCCAGTTTGGCGGTGATGGCGGTTTATGTGGTGGCCGGGCTGGAACATACTGGGCGCGATATGGTGGTGCCAAAATTGGTGATCGTGTCCATTGCGCTGATCAATATTGCCACGATTTTGCGGGTGTTTGTGCCGTCGCTGTTGCCGGATTATTACCAACACATGGCGATCGGTATGGCGTCGCTGATCTGGGCCTTGGCTTTTGTGGTGTTTTTGGTTTCGTTCTGGGATGCGCTCACCAAACCGCGCCCTGATGGCAAGCCTGGTTAATGGGTCCTGATCGCAGATCAACACCCTAGATAAATGGCGGCACCCCGATGAGCCATTCATGCGAATAAAGCATAGCCAGATAAAGCAGAACGCCGATAATCAGCCGCGTTACGCCGCCGCGCGTGATGCTGAATTTGCGTTTGGCCGCCGCCAGTCGCTGCCATTCTTGCAAGCCCAAGATGCGTTTTGAGCGCCGGTCGATGATTTTGCACCCCAGCAGTGAGAATCCGGCGAACAGGCCAAAAACGATGACATGGGCGAGATTGCCATTCGGGATCATGTGGCTGATTGACCAAATCAGCAGCGCAATTAGCAGCGGATGGCGGATCCAGCCGATGATGCCCGGATTTTCGGGGTCAAACCGGTGATTGTCCCAGCCGCCAAATGACAGCGGATTGGGGCGACCAAATGCCAGCGAAATAATGATAACGGCCACCAGCATACCGGTCAGCGGCGCGTGATTTTGCCACGGCGCATAGGGCCAGATTTCGATAAAAGGCGTGCGACCGGCGGCCACGATGATCCAGCTTAAAATCGCAATCGAAAGCGCGGAATAGGCAAGCGCAAAACCGCGCGCGCCAATCTTTGCCACGATGCGCGATTTCACCGGCGGGCGCACGGGAATCGAGTGGGACAGGAAAAACACCACAAATGCGGCGATAAAATTACCCCAATCCTGAAAAAATTCCACCGCAGTGGCCCCTGTTTTTGTTGTGACAGTTTTTAGCTGATTTTATCGTAACCCAGACGCGCGCAAACTGGAATTAGAAAAGCCGCCCATTCGTTAAAATGCGCGGCTTTGTAGCAATTTATTTCAGCCGTGGCCGCGCTAGCTTTTGTTGCCATCCTTGTCGATGATCTGGATGGTTTTAAAGCCCTCGAATGTCGGGTGGCCCATGGTCATCGGCCCTGATTTGCCCGAGCGTTTGCGCGAATGTGAATTGCGAAAGGCTTCGGATTTGGTCCAGGCCACAAAATTTTCCTCGGTTTCCCAGAACGTGTGCGAGGAATAAAGAATGTGGTCCTCGGTTTCCGGCCCGATCAGCAGGCGAAATTCGACAAACCCGTCCAATGTCGGCAATTCGCTATCGCGCCCATGCCACATTTGCTCGAAATCTTCGGTTCTGTCTTTCAAGACTTTAAAGCGGTTCATTGCCAGATACATTCACGTCTCCTTTTTGCTGGTTTAAATTCTAGCCACAGATTTTCTCACGATAGCTGCTGTATTTCGCCACCTGATCGTCCATCAGTTTACCATCCGCATCGCGCCCCAGATAGACCTTGAACATGCAATAGCCGTTGTGGTTGTAAAACTGCACCGAATGGGTGTCGGATGTAAACAGCTTGCGCGACACAAATGAAATACTGGCGCAATTATCCAGCCGAAAATGCCCGCTCATCGGTTTGCCATGCAGATTAAACATGCCGCGCCCCTCGGATCCGGGCGACAGATCGGCCTTGCATTCAAAGATTACATCGTCATTTGTGACAATCAAAGTAACCTCGCCCCAAGTCGCCATTTCAGCCATCACCGCGATGAATTTATCGCCGGAAACGGATTTAACCTGACCCTCGGGCAGCAGCGTCAGCACATCGGCGGGCGTAACGCCGTGGTCTTTGGCGACATAATCAATCACCGCGCCGGGGTTTTCCTTGATCGCATTTTGCACGGCCTCGCGTGCCTGTTTTGTCAGTGTCATGATATTTCCTTTGCTAAAATTAAGCAGCCACCGGCTGCGCAAGTGTGATTTTGATCCATTCCAGCAGGCTGACCGTCATCGTGACCTGCCAGAACCGGCCCGCCAATGTCAGGTCAATCCAGTCGCCATCATAGGTCAGCAAACCGCATTCGCCCCACTGGCGGATCAAAGGTGAAATCGCGCCTTCCCATTCGTCATTAAATTGGCCCGCCAGCCATGTCACATTCAGCCGCCCCAGCTCCATTTCGCCCTTGATCCGGTTAAACAGCGCGTGCAGTTCGGGCTGTTTCATCAGAAAACTAAAGGTTTTTTCGCCGCCAGCCGCCTTGGTCATGTAATTTTCCAGATTGCCGTCATTTCGAAAGGAATAGCCATTTAACAGCCCGCCAGCACCCGAGCCAAAGGCCAGACAATTGGCCCCGGATTTAACCATCAGATTGTAAAAATTACGCTCTCGGCTGTCGCGCCGCCAATGGGTCGATGAAATCCCCTCCCAGCGCGCATCATGCATCAGCTGATTGCCACGCAGATAATACGCGCCTTTTTCGCTCATTTCCGGCGGCATTTCGAATTTACCCTTCTCGATCGCGGTCACCAGCGGGGTCGAGCCAATCAGGTTTAGCGAATATAAATCAATGCCGTGAATGCCGGTGGAAATGGCGGTTTTCACATCGTCTTCCCACTCGGCCAAACTGTGTTCGGGAAAGCCGTAAATCAGATCAATCACCACAGCGGCCCGATCGGTGGCGACCAGACTTTCCAGAAATTTGATGATCTGCGCGCGCCCGGCTTTGCGCCCCATCCGGCTGCGAAGGCGCTCTTTGAATGTCTGCACGCCGATCGAAATCCGGTTGGCGCCATTGTCCAGACAGGCCTTGACCTTTTCATCGGTGAAATTATGCACCCGCCCCTCGACGGTGATTTCGCAATCGGGCGCCAGCGGCAGGTATTTATGCACGGCCTCCAGCAGTTGGGCCAACTGGGCGGGATCCAGCGCGCTGGGGGTGCCGCCGCCAAAATAAACCGCATGGATCGGGCCATCTGATTGCCACGGCTGATCTTGGCCACGGCGCATTTCGTTGACCACCATATCAACATAGGTCGGCCCGGCATCCTTGCGCCAGGCGTTTTGATAAAAGCCGCAAAACAGACAGTGATTTTCACAAAACGGGATGTGGATATAGGCCACGGATTTGCCGGTTCGCGGGGTTTGGGCGATTTCATCCCAGATCGCATTCCAGCGCGATTGGGGCACCGGCTGCATGCCGACAAAAGGATGCACGGCGCCTTTGGATTTAAAGGCATCGACCAGCGGCGTGTCCGTGGGGTTGGCAAAAAATTGCTCCAGCTTGGTGCGGGCGGGGCGGGGTGGTCCGCCGTGTTGCTTGCGTTTTCCCTTCGGATCCAACCTGAAAATCCTTTTAATGATATGTGTGATTGCCTTGTTTTTTTGCGGCGTCGCGCGGTTGACGGCTACCAAAAACTGGGTATCTTTTTATCCATTAAATTGGCGCTATTTTCAAGCGCGAACTTCCCAAAACTGTTGATTTAGCGCATGATTTGGCGAAATCGGTGCCGATCAAAAACCCCGTTGCTAAAGCGCATCTTTTGCAGCAACGCTCATGGCAAATTTTCCGTCCTGTTTGTCGATAAACCAGCCCAGTTTATCACGCAAACTTACCACCGATCCGATGATAATAATCGAAGGTCCGGTAAAGTTTTCGGCCGCCGATTTCTGGTCAATATCGGCGATGGTGCCGGTGATAATACGTTGGTTGGGGCGGGTGGCATTGTCAATAATTGCGGCGGGCATGGCCGGATCAACCCCGTGTTTTGCCAAACCATCGGTCAGCAGCTTTAACGATGCCAACCCCATGTAAACCGCAACCGTTTGCTTGGGGCGCGCCAGCAGATCCCAGTCCAGATCAAGCACCCCGTTTTGGCCGTGCGCGGTAATGAAAATGCACGATTGGGCGTGGTCGCGATGTGTTAACGGAATACCCGCATAAGCCGAACTGGCCGCCGCCGCCGTGATGCCCGGCACCACTTGAAACGGGATGTTATGTTCGGCCAACTGTTCGATTTCTTCGCCGCCGCGCCCGAAAATGAACGGATCACCCCCTTTCAGGCGCAGCACGCGTTTGCCCTGTTTGGCCAGTTTGACCATTAAGGCACTGATATCGCCTTGAAACATGGTGTGATGATCGGGGCGTTTGCCGACATAAATACGTTTTGCATCGCGGCGCACCAGATCCATAATGCCATCGCCCACCAGCCGGTCATAAAGCACCACATCGGCGCGCTGCATAAGGCGAAGCGCGCGAAAGGTTAACAGATCAGGATCACCGGGACCGGCCCCCACCAGAAAAACCTCGCCATTTTGAGGCGTTTTTCCAGAGGTTTTCAGCGCGTTTTTCAGCTGTTTTTCGGCCGCTTTTTCATCTCCAGACAGAAAGCTGTCACCAACCGGCCCGTCGATCATATTTTCCCAAAACCGGCGGCGCTTGTGGCCATTCTTGATCTTTCCCACTACCTCGGTGCGAAATTTACCCATGAATTTGGCCATCTGACCGTAAGCGGGTGGCAGCAGTGCTTCGAGGCGGGCGCGCAAAATCCGCGCGATAATCGGCGCGGTGCCACCCGAGCTGATGGCAATCACCAGCGGCGCGCGCTCGACCACCGAGCCGGTGCTGAAATCGTTGCGCGCGTTTTGGCCGTCCACATTGACCAAAGCACCGGCCATTTTCGCGCCTTGATGCAGGGTTTCATTGCGGGTTTTGTCGCTTGTGGTGCCATAGACGATGCTTGCGCCTTTGATATCGTTAATTTCAACCGGACGTTTGTGCCGCGTCAGGTTTTCATCCTGCATCAACGCTGTGAAATCGTCACAAAGTTCGGGGTTGAAAACATGCACCTTGGCCCCCGCCAGCAGCGCCTGTTTAACGCGGCGCGCGGCCACGATATTGCCGCCATCGACCACAACGGTTTTTGTTTTCAGGTCCAGAAATATTGCAAGAGGCGTCATTTTTTCGGTTCTGCTTTCTTTCGACAAAAGTATTTTGCATCTGTCGCCAAAAAATCAGGCTTTGTGAAGGGGAAAGTTCAGAACAGCGCCAAAAGGGCGGAATTTACAGCTCTCCCCCTAAATACCGCAGGTTTATTTACCGTGTTTCGCCCCGCGCCCCAGCCGTTCGGCAAATTCGCGCCGCTGGTCGGCTGTCATGCCATCCAGATGTTCTAAGAACAGGCGTTGCGCAATTTCCTGGCGTTTCAGGCCGGATTTATGCTGCCCTTTTATCAGTGCATGAACCGCTTGGCTGTCATAAATATCGGCCATTAAGGCGGCCCGTAATGCCTGATATGTTTCGCGCGTTTTAGGCGTTTGGCGGCGCAGGGATTTCATTTCACGCCGGATCTCCCGGCCGATTTCTTTGCGGTCCTGGTGGCTTAAGGCGCGGGCATAATGGTTAAAATTTGCGCTGCGTGCCTCGAACGGGCCTTTGCCGGATTTAAATGAATAGATCGCGGTGCCGACCGCGCCGATCACCAGTAAATTCAGCGCCAAAGACAGCGCCAGCAGCGCCTTTACCCAGCCGCGCGTGGGGGGGGTGGTTTGTTCAGACATAGCTTATCCTTCCCATAATTCAGCGTCAAATACCGATACCAGATCAACCAGCGCGCTATCTGCGGCCAAAAATTTCATGCTTAAAATATCCAATCCGGCCGGTTGGCTAAAGCCGATCCAGACCCCGACCAGCGTTGCCGTGGCCATGCCCGCCGCCGCAGGCCAGCCACCGATCGCGGCCCAAAGCGTTGCAAAAAAACCTGTGGAATTATTGTGCGGCGTCATTTTTGAAACGGGCACCAAAACCGGCATGGCCGCATCCGCATCGGCCAAAATTCGCGCCATCAGATTATCCGAGGGCAACATGGCCGTTTTGCGCGCCGCTGCGAAATAGGCGTTTAAATTTGTGTCATTTTTATCCGTCATCACCGTATCCCAATTCTGCGCGCCGCGCTTTTAATGCGGCCGTTAAGGCCCGTTTGCCCCGCGCGGTCAGACTTTCGACCGCCTCGACGCTGATTTTCAAAACCTGCGCAATCTGCGGGTTGGTGGCCCCTTGAAGATGGCGCAAAACCACCGCTTGACGTTGCCGGTCGGGCAATGTGCCCAAGGCCGTTTGCAAAGCATCCGCGCGCTCGGCCTCGATCATCGCACTGGCCACCGATGGCTTGCTGTCTTGCGGCTCGGCTATGCTGTCAAGCGCCACACCGCGCTTTTTGCGCAGCCGGTCCGTGCAAAGATTGCTGACCACACGGTAAAGCCAGGTTGAAATTCTGGCCTCGCCCTGCCGCCAATCCGGCGCGATTTTCCAAAGCCGCAACATGGCTTCCTGGGCCACATCCTCGGCTTCGCTGCGGTCATTCAAAAGCCGCGACGCATAGCCCAAAATCTGTGGTGTCAGGCGCAACATCAAAGCCCGCGCCGCCGCTTTGTCACCATTGGAATAAAGCAAAAGCAGTGTTTCATCCGGTGTGTCAGACATGGTGTCAAAGGGCATTGGCATGATCCTGAAAACCATAAAGCATGGCGCGCAACGCGGCTAGCGTTATTACTCGGATGCACCTTTGCGTTGATGGCGTTTGCCCCATTTGCCTTGGTGCTCGCCGCGCTTGGCAAATTCCTCGGCGGTAATTGCGCCGTCATTATCGGCGTCCAGATGTTCAAACATTTTGGTGCCGGAGCGGCTTTTGCCTTTGTGATCGGCTGAAATTTCAGCCGCACTTAGCATCGCGTCGCCATTTTCGTCTTTGTTAGCGATGATGCGTTGCACGATTTTGGCAGCCATCTGTTTGGCTTGCTCGGCCATTTCGCCCTCGGAAAGTTGGCCATCATTATTGCTGTCGGCCTTTTTAAAACGCAGCTCCTTAAGCTTGGCCATTTCGTCTTTGGTGACTTTACCGTCCGAATTGGCATCGATATCTTCAAACGTCAACGCCCCCATGCCAAACGCGCCAAATGCTTTTTGTTTTGCGCTGGCCACACCAAACGTGCCAACCCCAAGTGCCAACACCACAATCGCTGAAACCCAATATTTCTTTTCCATTATATTTCCTTTTTTTTGCATGAATAAGGGCCGTTGTGGCCGATCATGTAGGTTAAACGCAAAAGCCGCGGGGTTCCGTCGCGGGGTTTGTAAAAAAAATGCGGCTTGTGAAAAAACGCATTGGCATTACAGTCTGGTATCAAAGGAGACGCGCATGGATAAAACGGAAATTCGCAATGCGGCCAGCGTGATTATCGTGCGCGACGGGGCCACAAATCCGCGTATTTTAATGGGGCAGCGCGGGGCAAAGGCGGCGTTTATGCCCAATAAATTCGTCTTTCCGGGCGGGGCTGTGGATTTGGCGGATAGTGGTATAAAACTGGCCACCGGTATGCAGCAAGATTGCATCGCGCGGCTTGCCCATGAAACCGATCCCGCGCTGATCGGGGCAATTGCCGCGGCGGCCATTCGCGAGGTTTGGGAAGAAACCGGCCTGATTTTGGGCCAAAGCGGGCAGTGGAGCGAGCCTGCGCCAACCGATTGGGCCGGTTTTGCCGATGCCGGCTATTTGCCATCGGCGGACGGTTTGCGGTTTGTGTTTCGTGCCATCACCCCGCCGGGCCGCCCGCGCCGGTTTGATGCGCGGTTTTTTATGCTGGATGCAGCGCAGCTTTGCGGTGATCTGGATGATTTCAGCCATGCCAGCGACGAGCTAAGCCATTTGCAATGGATCGGGCTGGATGAAATTCGCCATTTCGATTTGCCCTTTATTACCGAGGTAGTGATGGCCGAAGTCAGCCGACTGATCCGCAGCGCAGAACAACCCGACAGGGTGCCGTTTTTTCGAAATGATGATGAAGAAAGCCTGTTTTTGCAGCTGAATTCAAATCGCGGCGTTAAGCGGCCGATTGACTGAAAATAACCTGATTTCGACCATCGGATTTGGCCGAATATAAGGCGCGATCCGCGGCCTCGATTAGCTGGTTCACGCTTTGGGCCTGATCGGGCAGACCGCCCATGGCAACACCGATAGAAAGCGAAACCGCAATTTCGGGCTGGTTTTTGGCCCGCACCACTTTGGCCTGACTGATCACGTTACACAGCCGCTGGGCCGTCAGGCGGGCCTGATCCAGACGGGTGTCGGGCATCACCAACAAAAATTCCTCGCCGCCAATGCGGGCCACCATGTCGACGCTGCGCAGATTGTCTTTGATCCGGTGTGCGACCTCTTTTAAAACCGCATCGCCTGCGCTGTGGCCGTAGGTGTCGTTAACGATTTTAAAATGATCCAGATCCAGCACCATAACCGCAAAGGAACGGCCCGTGGTTTTGGCGCGCTCGGAAATCCGGGTCAGGTGGGGCAGGGCGTAGCGCCGGTTGTAAAGCCCGGTCAGCGGATCAATCACCGCCATGCGCAAGCCCTCGCGCACGGTTTGGCGCAAACGGTCCGATTGCTGTTTGCGCCGGATCTGGGTTTTCAGGCGCAGCTTTAGCTCTTCGGGGCTAAAGCCGTCAAACATTAAATCATTCGTCCCCAAATCCAGCGCCGAGGCCGATTTATCATGGCCGTCTTTTGGGGCGACCATAATTATCGCGCTGTGGCGGGTTTCGGGCCGGCTGCGTAATTCCGAAAGCAGACGCAAGCCGTCATCGGGTTTGGCCAGATCGCAGTTGATGATAAAAACGTCCGGGTGTTGATGATCTGGTATTGTTGCCAGCGCTTTTTCTTTGGGGATTACAACAATATTGGCATCCAGCTTGCCCGCCACCGAATTTTTCCAGTTTAGCGCCGTTTTGTTTTCGGCCGCAATCATCGCAATGGTCACGGGGGGCAAAAATTTGGTGGTGTCTTCGGCAAAGCCCAAATCACGGCTGGTGCTTTCGCGCAGGCGCAGCTCTTCTTCTGTATCGCGCGCCCTTAGCAGGCTGCGCACCCGGGCCAGCAAGGTCAGCTCGTCCAGCGGTTTGATCATGAAATCATCGGCACCGGCGCGCAATGCGTTGATTTTGGCGCTATTTATTATAGCATTGTCGTTATTTTTCGAGGTCACAATAATAACCGGAATATGCGCGGTCTGGGGATTTTTTTTCAAGGCCGCACAGACAGCAACCCCGTCCATATCCGACATCATCAAATCCAGCAGGATCAGATCAGGCGCGTCCTTTATGGCCCGCTCAATGGTTTCGGCACCGCCCGAGGCTTGCGAAATCTGATAGCACGCTTCCATCAGCGTTACTTTCATAACGATGCGATTGGTCGCAACACCATCAGCTATTAAAATCTTACCTGCCATCTTTTACCTAATGTTTATTTAGTTCTATTAAGAGAGAAATAAATCATGATAATGGATTGCTTCA
>CAYSBD010000034.1:0-20341 GCA_964429175.1 uncultured Marinosulfonomonas sp. | reverse complement strand
CTGGAGAAATCCTGTTTATTTGAATTGATGCCGATGCTTTGTGTGATGCTTTTGGCTTCACCCATGGCACGGCTAATCCGCTCTGCTTCCTCAGGATTTGAAAAACTTAGCCATTGAACCACAGGGCAGTTTTCTTCCAAAATTGCTGTATCTTTCTCACCATACTTACGCTGAATATCTGCCCTCGATTGTGCAATATACAGACTGGACGCTTTGTAGGATCGTTGAATCGTGACACTTCAACAACGCCATGATATGCCGCCTTTTTAGGGCGTCACCAACTTTCGGCTATAACTCCGTTTATTCGCAATCACTGGCAGATCGAAAATAGCCTGCACTGGGTTATGGATGTGACATTCAGGCAAGATGAGTGCCGGATCAGAATCGGAAATTATGCCGCTAATTTTGCGACAATTAAACACGCGGCCGTAAACCTGTTACGCAATGATCCTGCCAAAATGAGCATACCGCAAAAACGCCATTGCGCGGCCTGGGACGATGACTACATGTGCAAAATTATCGCTCAGTGACGTTCAGTCGATTGCCCTGTTCTCACCTGTTAAAATGTCTGGTCGTAGTCGCCAACGCTTGGTTCTGCGCGGATCACAGTGTCAATATCGGCAAAAATCTGGCGTAGCTCGGCGTCGCTTTCGGGGCTTTCACAAACCACTACCAGATTCGGGGTATTCGAGGACGCCCGAACCAGCCCCCACGCGCCATTATCCAGAATAACGCGCGCACCGTTTACGGTGACAACCTGCTCAATTTTGCGCCCGGCAAGCGTGCCGCCTTCTTTGTGCCGTTGAACCAGTTTAGCCACCAGCCGTTCCAGCACATCGTATTTCTCTGTGTCGGAGCAATAGGGTGACATCGTCGGCGTGGAAAACGTTTGTGGCAAGGCACGGCGCAGATCAGACATCGTTTTATCAGGGTTTCGATCTAGCAATTTACAGATTTCAACCGCCACCCGCATGCCGCAATCATAACCGCGCCCAATGGGTTCGGCCAAAAAATAGTGGCCGGATTTTTCAAACCCTGCGAGCGCGCCAATCTCTTTTACACGCCGCTTCATGTGACTGTGGCCGGTTTTCCAGTAATCGGCCTTGGCCCCGTATTTTTTCAGCTCGGGGTCAGACGCAAACAGGCCGGTCGATTTCACATCGGCCACAAAGGTTGAATTGGGGTAAATCTTGGCAAAATCGCGCGCCATGATAACGCCAACTTTGTCGGCAAAAATTTCCGCGCCTTCGTCATCGACCACGCCGCAACGATCACCATCGCCATCAAATCCAAGCGCAAGATCCGCGCCGGATGCTGTGACCGAAGCCGACATATCATGCAGCATTTCCATGGATTCAGGGTTGGGATTATAATGCGGAAAGGTGTAATCAAGTTCGTTATGAGACGGCACAACCTCAACTCCGATGCGTTCAAACAGCTCTGGAGCGAAGGCAGAGGCCGTGCCATTGCCCGTGGCGCAGACCACTTTTAAGGGGCGCGACATTTTGAAATCGCCGACCAAATCATCCAGATAAGCCTCTTTTACACCATCAATAAATTCATAACCGCCGCCCGCGTGGGGTTTTCCGTGCCCGCCCAGCACAATATCGCGCAGCTCGTCCATTTCATCGGGGCCGTGGGTTAGCGGGCGCTCAAACCCCATTTTAACGCCGGTCCAGCCGTTTGGATTATGGCTGGCAGTGACCATCGCAACGGCCGGAGCATCCAGGTGGAACTGGGCAAAATAGGCCATCGGCGACAGGGCCGGGCCGATGTCTTTGACGTGAATTCCAGCCTGCATCAGACCCAGCATCAGAGCGTTTTTGATCGAAAGGGAGTAATCACGATAATCGTTGCCAACAGCAATAACAGGTTCGATTCCGCGGCGACGCATTTGGGTGCCAAGCCCCAGACCAAGGGCGGTAATGCCGGCCAGATTAATGTCGTCGGGGTATTTCCAGCGGGCGTCATATTCGCGAAATCCGGTCGGGGTTATCATCGCATCGCGCAAAAATTCCCAAGTGTTTTCACGGACTTGCTGCATTGGTTTTTTCATGGATTTTCCATTTATTAATTAAAAAATTATGGTCCTAGGATGTTACCTGTTCGCGCAAGATTGATGCTGTCAAAGACATCATTAAATATGCGCCAGCAAAGATCAGAAATGCCAAAATGGTGTTTTCGAATTTACGCGGGTAGGTGGCCTCATCCGGCGGTGTCGGGCTAACCCCCAAAGACAGGTATCTGGTTTGGCGGTTGGCCTCGGTTCGGGCGGTTTCAAGCTGCTGCAAAGAGGATTGCAACATCAGGGTGCGGGTTTCCAGATTAATCTGCGCCATGGCCAATTCGCTGCCGATACGGGCAATGGACTGGCCGTCGCTTGTGTCCTCGGTCAGCTGACTTCGAAGCTCGCTTATCTTGTTTTTCATCGAATTTATGCGATGCTCTAGCGGATTAACCTGGGCGGGATTTGGCCGTGCATTGGATCTTAGTTCGGCCAGTAATAATTCTTGCTGGATAAGCTCGGATTGCAAGGCTGTGATCTGGGTGGTTAACAGCGTGATCTCGATATCGCCGCTAATAATGTTCGATTTTTCCTGTAGATCGATCACTTTTTCCTGCGCATTGGCCAATTCCAGTTCAGCTTGCGCAAAACTTTCTTTGGCACCTTGCATTTGGTCATTGCGCAAGCGAGTCGTCAAGTGGTCAACGCGTTCTTCGGCATAAGAAATCAAGGCATTGGAAAAGGTTGCACTCACCAGCGGATCGGCTGTGGTGACTTGCATTTTAATGATGCCTTCCGTTGTGTCATAGCTGATCGAAACATTGCGTTTATAAAGCTTATAGGCGTCTTCGTTTGTGGCATCGCTGGCAAGGCGCTGAATCGGATCGATGAAATCTTGCGAGAAATGTGCTTTGAAACCGTGATCTTTATCAAGCCGCAACATAGCGTCGCGCGATTGCAGATAACTTTGAACCGCAATCGAATCCTGCGATGTCGCAAGTCCGGTGCCACCAAACATGCTGCCGATGCCGGCGCTGGTCTGGGCGTCTGCCTTTTGAATCAGAAACTGCGAATTTGTTGCATACATCGGCGTGGCGATCATATAATAGTAATAACCAACCAAAAATGTCGGCAAGAACACGAAAAAAGCCAGACGCGTCAGCAACAGGCTTAATTTGCGCCGCCGACGTTTCGCGATATCGCTCTGGATTTCCAGAATTGCCTTGGCGCGCTGCTCTTCTGTGTTCACCTCGGTCGAGGGCAAATTGGTTTGTCCTGCAGGCACGGTCTGGGGCAGTTGTGCGTGTATCTCGTTTTTTTCATCGTCGATGGCAGCCAGTTCAAGCATATTTACACGCTGAAAAGGATCCACCCCTTTGGCGCGCAACAGCCGGACAGCATCAAAATCCGAAGTCGGCGCCAGCTCGTATTTTTGTGCAACCCTGCGGGCCATGCGCAGCTGACGGCCCGTCAGGCCCTCTTTGCGGATGTCGTCAATGGTTTGCTCGCTCGCAATCTGGCCGGGATCGGCAACGTCACTGCCCACGACAGGGCGCGCAGCTTTGTTGGTCGCAGGCGCCGCGCTTAAAGAACTGCCCCGCCGGATGCGGTATTTTTTGGCTTTAGGCTTCGTAGTCATAAAGTTGCTTTGCCTCTTCCAATGTGTTGAACATATGCAGCTTGCCATCACGCAAAACAGCCGCCGAACGACAGAATTTTTCCAGCACTTCCGGTCTGTGCGAAACGATCAGAACCGTGGTGGTCTGCAAGCGTTCCCTTAGGATGTCACCGGCCTTTTTATTGAATTCGGTGTCGGTTGTCGATGGCATGCCCTCATCAATCAGATAAAGATCAAAATCCAGCGCCAGCATTAACGAAAAACTGAACCGCGAGCGCATACCGGCGCTGTAGGTGCCCACGGCCATATCGAAATATTCATCCAATCCGCACATCCAGCGACAAAATGCCTCAACGTAATCCGGGTCCAGACCGTAAAGCCGGGCAATATAGCGAGAATTTTCCATTGCCGACAGCTTGTTAACCACGCCCCCCATAAACCCCAGCGGAAATGACACCCGGCAGTTTTTGTTTATTGTGCCTTCGTCAGGTTTTTCCAGCCCTGCTATCATATTGATAATCGTGGTTTTTCCGGTGCCGTTTTTGGCCAGAATACCGATGGAATTACCCAATTCCAGCCGAAAAGAGGCGCGATCAAGGATGACCTTGCGCTGGTTTCCGGTCCAAAAGGACTTGCTGACATTTACAAATTCGAGCATTTTGCCCCGATATTGCCTCTGGTTACACTTTAAATCTCTTAGCGGATTTTAGTTAACGGGTAGTATAAATTACCTTTATGGCAGCATTATGCCGCAATTTTCGGGGATTTCCAATCAAGAATGAAAAATAATTTATTTCACCAAAGAGCACATAAAAGAGGTGCAACATGACGGATCAAACCCCACTGGATCTGGCCCATCAAGCGATGCAGGCCGCACCCCGAAATAACACGGCCCGGATGCGGTTTTTCGAACGTCTCGCTGACAGCGAAGTTTTTCTGCTGCTAAAAGAAGAAGCCACCGGTGATAATCTGTCGCCTGAAACCATCGAGGTCGAGGGCGTAAAATACCTGCTGGCTTTTGATCGCGAAGAACGTCTGGCCGATTTTGTCGGCAACAGCGCCCATCACGCCGCGTTATCGGGCCGTGTGGTGGCGGCGATGTTGGCGGGGCAGGGCATCGGGCTTGGCCTGAATTTAGGGGTTGCGCAATCGTCGATTTTGATACCCGCGGATGCAATGGGGTGGCTGGTCGAAGTGCTGGATAATACGCCGGAGCAGATCACCGAGCAGCCGGTTTGCATCAATGCGCCAAAGGGCTTGCCCGAAGCCTTGTTACAGGCGCTGGACGCCAAGCTGGCCACGGCGGCAGGCATGGCCAAAACCGCCTATCTGGTTGCGGTGATTTATGCGGGCAACAGGCACAGCCACATGCTCGCAATCATTGACGCGCTGCCCGAGGCCCAAGCCGCGATGGCCAAGGCGTTAAACGAGGCTCTGGTTTTTAGCGCGCTTGAAAACGGCCAGCTGGACGTGGCATTTTTTAGCGGCGATGATCCGGTTTGCGGCTTGTTTGAAAAAGTCGGTTTGCGCTTTGATTTACCCGAACAAAAACGCCAAACATCCGCGCCATCCGCCCCGGGCAGCGACCCCGACAACCCGCCGATTCTGCGTTAACGCAATGCGCGGCCCTTTTTGATCGCATCGCGCCCGAATTTGGCCCGAATTTCATCGGTTGCCCGTTCGGCCGCGGCGCGTTTGGCGGCATCCTGATCCAGCAAATCAGCCGCCAAATCGGCCGTGTCAGCCGCCGATAAATCACTGATCCCGACGCCGATCAAACGATACGGTCCCTGATCGCCGGTTTTGGCCATCAAATCGCGCGCGGTTCGATAAATCCGGTCTGTCATCTGGGTGGGATCATACAAAGTGACCCGCCGGCTTAACTGCGTGTGATTGGCGCGTTTCAGTTTCAGGGTGACAATCAAACCGGCCTGCCCCGTGGCCTTGGCGCGGTCGGAAACTTGCTCGGAAAGCCGGTAAATATGCCCGTCCAGCAGCTCTAAATCCGAGGTGTCTTCGGAAAATGTGGTTTCCTTGGAAATGCTTTTTACCGGTGCATTGGCCGAAACACGCCGCACATCCTGCCCCCGCGCCAAATGCCACAAACGATCCCCCATCGTGCCAAATCTTGCGCCCAGATCCTTGCGATCCCAGCGCAAAAGATCGGAAAATGTGCGAATGCCGGCCGCGTGCAGCGATATTTGCATGGCTTTGCCAACGCCCCAGATCATCCGCACGGGTTTATCGCGCAAAAACGCATCGGTTTCGGCCTTGCCAATCACGGAAAATCCGCGCGGTTTATCAAGATCCGAGGCGATTTTTGCCAGAAATTTATTATGCGAAAGCCCCACCGATCCTGATAATCCCAGCTCGTCCTCCATGCGCTTTAGCAGGCGGGCCAACATCACGGCGGGCGGGGCGTGGTGCAGATTTTCGGTGCCGGACATGTCTAAAAATGCCTCGTCCAGCGACAGCGGCTCGATGCTGGGGGTCAGCTCGTCCATCAGTTTTCGAATATCGCGCGAGGCTTGGGCGTAAACCTGCATCCGGCCCGCAACCACCTCGGCATCGGGGCACAGTTTTAGCGCCTGAAATATCGGCATCGCAGATTTCACGCCTTTGATGCGGGCAATGTAGCAGGCGGTGGAAACCACGCTGCGGGCATGGCGTGATCCGATGATCACCGGTTTGTCGCGCAACGCAGGATTGTCGCGTTTTTCAACTGAGGCATAAAACGCATCGCAATCCATGTGCGCGATCGTCAGCGAGAATAATTCAGGGTGCCGAACCAGGCGCGGGCTGGCGCAATCCGGGCAGCGGAGACCAGATTTGAATTGGCACATACAATCGCGACACAGGGCAGGCATTTTGGTCTCCGGATGTTGAAAACTGAACTATAAGGTTGTCTGATTCTGTTTGAGCTGCATGAATTAATCGCTTGGCACTTGATTTAAAGCCCTGAACAAACCATATCATACCCCAAGAACTATTGGAGGTTTTTATGGATACTCAAGGTATTATTACGCAACTTATTGGCGGAAATATTGTTTATTTGCTGCTTGTTGCTTTCATCGTCGTTGTCATTCTCAAAGGCATCCGCATTGTTCCGCAATCGGAAAAACATGTGGTTGAACGCTTTGGCAAGCTGCGCTCGGTTTTGACGCCCGGCATTAATTTTATCGTGCCGTTTTTAGATAATGTGCAGCACAAGGTTTCCATTCTGGAGCGTCAGTTGCCAGCGGCGCATCAAGATGCGATCACCGCCGATAACGTGTTGGTGCAGGTTGAAATCAGCGTATTTTACCGCATTCTGGAACCTGAAAAAACCGTTTACCGGATCCGTGATGTGGATGCGGCAATTGCTACCGTGGTGGCCGGGATTGTGCGTTCGGGCATTGGTGAAATGGAACTGGACGAGGTGCAATCAAACCGCGAGCAATTGATTTCCAAGATCAAGGGCCAGATTGCGGATTCCATAGATGACTGGGGTATCCAGGTAACGCGCGCCGAAATTCTGGACGTTAATCTGGATGAGGCCACCCGCCAAGCCATGTTGCAGCAGCTAAACGCAGAACGCGAGCGTCGTGCCCAAGTGACCGCGGCCGAGGGGACCAAACGTGCGGTAGAATTGAGCGCCGATGCGGAATTATACGCCGCCGAGCAAGCCGCCAAAGCCCGCCGGATCACGGCAGATGCCGAGGCCTATGCAACCGAAGTTGTGGCCAAGGCAATTAATGAACATGGCGTGGAAGCGGCGCAATATCAGGTGGCGCTAAAGCAGGTCGAGGCCGTGGGCGTGATTGCAGAAGGCGCTGGCAAGCAAACGATAATGCTGCCCTCCAACATCGTTGATGCCTTTGGCGATGCGTTCAAAATGCTGAAAGGTCGCGCGTAATGTGGGCCACATGGTGGGTTTGGATGGCGGGTGGCCTGATACTGGCCATTCTGGAAGTTCTAAGCCCGGTCTACATTTTTCTGGGCTTTGCTCTTGGCGCGTTTGCTGTCGGCGGGCTGCTATATTTCGGGCTGCTGGTTTCGTTATCTTTACCCGTTATCCTGCTGGTTTTTGCGCTTGTATCGCTGATTTCATGGCTGGCTTTGCGTTTGATATTCGGGGTCCGGCTGGAAAAGGTGAAAACCTGGGATAAAGAACAAGATATCAACGACTGATATGTTCTTTCAAATAAGGTGACCTGCCGTTCAAAGCAGGTCACCTTAAATCTGGATGCTCAAGTTTTAGCGACGTAAAATTGCGTCACGGTAACCGGCATTCCGTGCGGCTGTTAAGGCTGCATTTAAATTCGCCTGACGCGTGAACGGCCCGGCCATCACGGTTTGCAAAACCCGCCCACCGCTTTTGGCTTGTGTAACGCGCACCGGCAAACCCAACCCCTGCAAGCGGGCGATTACCTTGCTGGCATTTGACGGATTGCCATAGGTGCCTACCTGAACATACCGGTGCGAGGCCGCCGATACTGTATTTCGGACTCCGGGGTTTGTTTTGGTCGAAACCGATGCAAGAGTTGCCTTTTGCCCCGATGCGTTTTTGCGCAGAATAACACGGCTTCTTGTGTCTTGCGAGGCGCTGACAGCAACCGGACGACGTGGAACTGTATCGGTCCAAACCATCTCCATCCGGGCGCGACCCTGTGCTGTGCCCTTTGCGCGGTTCGGGTTTAGGCGCCCGTCATCCCATGCGGTGCGGTAACCCGCGGGTGGCTTGTTAACGGTTGCGCGGCGCACCACGCGTTGGGGGGCGGATGTTTTGCGTTGCTTTGCGGTTGCAGGCGCAACGGCGCGTGTAGGTTTTGTTGTGACAAATTTCCGGGTTTGTGTTTGGCCTGCTTGCCGCCCCCCCGTTTGGGCACCGGAATGAACGCCGCCTCGCGCCAAGGGTTGGGTTTGCGGGCCACAACGAACGGTATGGCCACCATGATTGATGGCCAGGCCACCCTGACAGATCGCCGTTGATCGTTGCGTTGTTACACGCTTGACGGCCGGCTTGGTTGCCACCCGTTTTGGAGCCGCCATAACCGTTGGCACAGCTTTACGAACAGCGCGCTTTACGACAGGTTTGGGGGCAGCAGCCGGCCTGGCAGCGACTTTACGAACCGCGCGTGCCGGTGCGGGTTTAGAGACCGGTCTAGAGGTTGCCGCCACCGGTGTTTTTGGCGCGACGGCTTTGGCAAAAGTAGGTTGCTGCCCACAAATCTGATTGCGCTGTCGCGTCACCCGCGGCGCCCAGTTAACATTGCCACCAGAGCCGGTGCGGATAAAAATGCAGCCCTTGCTATCAACGAATTGCTTGCCTTTAAAGCTGCTTGGCGGAAATTCGGCCGGATGCCCTGCATTTCGCAACGGTTTGGCGTTAATCGCGCCGGCACATAGCGTAGTCGCCAAAATAGCGACCGTGAAAACTTTGAATACTTGCATAATACCCCCACAAGTTATTGTGGCAATATGCAAGATAATCCTTTCTATGTAAAGCAATTGTTGGCTTATTTAGTGCCGAACATCCGGTCACCCGCATCCCCTAGCCCCGGAACAATATATCCGAGCGCGTTCAAACGCTCATCAAGCGCGGCTGTTACGATGGGCACATCGGGGTGGGCTTGCTTCATTCGCGCAACGCCTTCGGGGGCGGCCAGCAGGCATAAAAACCGGATATTGGTGGCACCGGCATCTTTTAGCAGATCAATCGCGGCAACGGCCGAATTTCCGGTTGCCAGCATCGGGTCCACCGCAATAACCAGGCGCTGCTCCAGCTCGGTGGGGGCTTTGAAATAATATTGCACCGGTTGCAGGGTTTCTTCGTCGCGGTAAAGCCCGACAAAACCGATCCGCGCCGAGGGGATCAAATCACGCACCCCGTCAAGCAGCCCGTTACCGGCGCGCAAAATTGATATCAACGCCAGCTTTTTGCCCGCCAGAACCGGTGCCTGCATTTCCTGAACCGGCGTTTGGATCTGTCTCGTGGTCATCTCCAGATCGCGCGTGATTTCATATGCAAGAAGCTGGCTGATTTCGCGCAACAATTGGCCAAACACTGCCGTTGACGTGGTTTTTTCGCGCATCAAAGTCAGTTTATGTTGAATCAAAGGATGCGCTACGATGCTCAGGTGTTCTTTCATGCCGGTGCTCCGATTGTTTCTGGCTGCTCGTTATTTTAGCGCTTTAAACCTGTTTAAGAAAGCTCTTTCCTTGACCATGCGCGGCCACGCCCAAATGATCCGCCACACTGGCCGCCACATCGACAAACCCGCATAATCCGATCGCTTCCAGACCGCGACCATAACCCACTACCGGCACACGTTCGCGGGTATGATCGCCGCCAATCCACGTCGGATCATTCCCGTGATCTGCGGTGAAAATGATCAGATCATCGGCACGCATTTTTCCAAAAATCTCGGGCAAACAACTATCAAACCATTCCAGCGCGCGCGCATAACCCGAAACATCGCGGCGGTGGCCAAACAGGCTGTCAAACTCAACAAAATTGGCAAAGATTAGCGCGCCATCCTGGGCCTGATCCAGCAAATCCAGCAAATGTTGCATCAGCTCTTTGTCGGTGCCTTTTCGAGCCTCGTTAATGCCCTGCATCGAAAAAATATCGCCAATCTTTCCAACGGCATAAACCTTGCGCCCCGCATCCTGCACCCAGTCGCACAATGTTTTCGCGGGCGCAGCCATGGCGTAATCGCGCCGGTTGGCTGTGCGGCTAAACCCGGATTTAGCGTCACCAACAAAGGGGCGCGCAATGACACGGCCAACATTTATCCGGTGCAAAACCGGGGCCATATCCGTGCATAAATCATAAAGCCGCTGCAAACCAAAGCTGTCTTCATGCGCGGCAATCTGCAAAACACTATCGGCCGAGGTGTAACAAATCGGCCAGCCCGTGCGCATGTGCTCTGCGCCAAGATCGTCAATTATCGCCGTTCCCGAAGCATGACAATTGCCTAAAATACCATCGACCCCAGCCGTGATTTTTACCTTTTCCATCAAATCCGGCGGAAAAGATTTTACCTGATCCGGAAAATAATGCCAATCCCACGGCACCGGAATTCCGGCCAGCTCCCAATGACCCGAGGGCGTATCCTTGCCCATCGACACCTCGCTGGCCGCACCCCATAAACCGGCAGGGGTGGCCGTTAATCCGGCCGCATTTTCACCCGAGGCCAACATTATCGCGGCCCCCAAACCCAGCCCGTCCAGATTGGGAATATGCAGCGGGCCGCAGCGCCCCTCATCGGCCCGACCCGCAGCGCATTCCCGTGCGATATGGGCCAAAGTATTCGCCCCCGTATCGGGCACGCCGCCGTTGAAAAACTTGTGGGCATCGGGCGCGCCGCCACAGCCAACGCTATCCATCACCACCAAAAATGCACGCGCCATCAGGTAATCCTTTGCTGAATTAGCGGCGGCACCGGCGCCTCGCCAGATCCGATTGTTATCGCCGCGCGCACCATTTTCGCCGCCTGATCTGCCGCATCGGGATTTGGCGCGTGAACCAAGGCAAGCGGGGTGTATTCATCGACCATTTCGCCCAATCGCACCACACGGCCAAGCCCCACAGACGGATCAATTCTGGCCCCGTCCACCAATCGTCCACCACCCAGATGCACCACCGCCATGCCCAGCGCTGCACCGTCAATTTCCAAAACGCGCCCGCTTTGCACCGCCATCACATCGCGCACCACAGGCGCGGCTGGCAGACGGTCACGCCAGCGGTCAACAAAATCGGCAGGCCCGCCTTGGGCCGCAATCATTGCCCCAAATATTTCCGCCGCGCGCCCGTTCTCAATAACGCGCTGCAACTTGGCCACGGCCTCGGCGCGGGTTTTGGCCAAGCCGCACAGCAACAACGCCTCGGCCCCCAATTCGATCGTGACTTTTGCCATCGGGCTTTGCACATGGCCCACGGTCAATAATTCCACCGCCGACATTACCTCTAAGGCGTTGCCCATTGCGCTGGCCAACGGCTGGTTCATATCGGTGATCAAAGCGCTGGTTTTACAGCCCGCGCCGTTGGCGGTTTTTACCAAAGATTGCGCCAGCGTCTTTGCCTCGGCGGCCGTTTTCATAAATGCGCCGCTGCCCATTTTCACATCCAGCACCAGATAATCCAGCCCCGCCGCCAGCTTTTTGGACAGGATCGAGGCCGTGATCAGATCAATGCTTTCGACCGTTGCCGTGACATCGCGCACCGCATAAAGCCGTTTGTCGGCCGGCGCAATCTGCCCCGAGGCGCTGACAATCGCACAGCCCACATCGCCAACGATTTGGCGCATTTTAGCGATGCCCAGATCGGTTTTATAGCCGGGAATTGATTCCAGTTTATCCAGTGTTCCGCCCGTGTGGCCCAAGCTACGCCCCGAAATCATCGGCACATAAGCCCCGCAAGCCGCCAATGCCGGGGCCAGCGGCAATGACACCGCATCACCCACGCCGCCGGTTGAATGCTTGTCCAAAACGGGGCCGGGCAGATCCCATTTCAACACATCACCGCTGTCGCGCATGGCCAAGGTCAGCATCACCTTTTCAGGTTCCGACAGCCCGTTCAGCAACGCAGCCATGGCGAACGCACCGGCCTGCGCATCGCTTACTTGTCCGGTCGCCAACCCGTTGGCAAACCATGTTATTTCTGCTTTTGTAAGGGTTTTCGCATCCCGAAGATGTGTCAGAACCGAACGTGCATCCACCCCTTAATCCCCCCGCATATGTTCAACTGTAAAGGCACCGGGCAGCAATTCCGCCAATGTCATGCGCTGCGTTTTGCCCGCAGTTGTGGCCATGGTGACAACCACATCGCCGCTGCCAAACTCGGCCAGTTTTTGACGGCAACCGCCACAGGGGGAAACCGGCAGGGGGCTGTCGGCGATCACCAAAACTTCGCTGAACCCGGTTTCACCCGCCGCGATCATTGCGGCAATCGCTCCGGCCTCGGCGCAGGTTCCTTGCGGGTAGGCCACGTTTTCAACATTGCAGCCGCAATATATTTCGCCCGATTGCCCGCGCAAAGCCGCACCGACCTTAAAGCCCGAATAGGGTGCATAAGCTTTTTCGCGCACCGCTGTGGCGGCTTTTAACAATGTCATGGCGTTATCCTTTGATTAACTGACCGGATTTTGCGCCCGTCTAGCGCCAGATGCAAGGTAGTTTGCGAATATAGCAAATGAGTCTTTGCACTTTTTGTATGGCCCCCTAAAGTGACAACCGTTCTAGGGAGGAATAACATGACATACGCCGAGGTTTACGACAGCTGGAAAACAGACCCCGAAGCTTTCTGGATGAAAGCCGCCGAGGCGATCAGCTGGTATAAACCGCCATCAAAAGCGCTGTTTGATGAAAACGCGCCGTTTTACGAATGGTTTGCCGATGCAGAGGTTAACACCTGTTACAACGCGATTGATCGTCATGTCGAGGCTGGCAACGGGGATCGCACCGCGATTATTTACGACAGCCCCGTAACCGACATTAAACAGCGGATTAGTTACAGCCAATTGCAAAGGCGCGTTGCCGCGCTGGCCGGTGCTTTGCGCGCCAAGGGTGTGCAAAAAGGTGATCGGGTTTTGATTTATATGCCGATGGTTCCTCAGGCTATCGAGGCGATGCTGGCCTGTTCGCGCCTGGGTGCGATCCATTCGGTGGTGTTTGGCGGATTTGCCGCGAACGAGCTGGCCGTGCGTATTGATGATGCCAAACCCAAGGCCATCATCGCCGCCTCTTGCGGGATCGAGCCGAACCGCGTGATCCACTACAAACCCCTGCTGGATAACGCGATTGATCTGGCCCGCCATAAACCCGATTTCTGCGTGATCTTTCAGCGTGAACAGGAAATCGCGCAGCTGCAAGATGGCCGCGATTATGACTGGAACGATTTTCAAAACGGAGTCGAGCCTGCCGAATGTGTGCCGGTGGCGGGCAATCACCCCAGCTATATTTTATATACCTCGGGCACCACGGGCCAACCCAAAGGCGTGATCCGCCACACCGCAGGCCAGTTGGTGGCGCTGGATTGGACCATGGGCGCGATTTACAACATCAATCCGGGCGATGTGTTTTGGGCCGCGTCCGACGTGGGCTGGGTCGTTGGCCACAGCTATATTGCTTACGGTCAGTTAATCCATGGCGCGACCACGCTGGTATTTGAGGGCAAGCCGGTTGGCACGCCCGACGCCGGCACGTTTTGGCGGGTGATCGAAGAATACGGCGTGAAGGCGCTGTTTACCGCACCGACCGCATTTCGGGCGATTAAACGCGAAGACCCCAACGGCGATTTGCTGAAAAAATACGACCTGTCCAAATTTGAAACCCTGTTTCTGGCCGGCGAGCGGGCCGATCCTGACACCATCGTCTGGGCGCAAAGCAAATTGCGGGTTCCGGTGATTGACCATTGGTGGCAGACCGAAACCGGCTGGGCAATCGCCGCCAACCCGATGGGGATCGAGCCGTTGCCGGTCAAGCTGGGGTCGCCCTCGGTGCCGATGCCCGGTTATGATGTGCGTATTTTGGATGAAGGCGGCCACGAAGTTAAAGCCGGCGAAATGGGCGCGATTGTAATCAAGCTGCCACTGCCGCCCGGAACCCTGCCAAATCTGTGGAATGCCGAGGCGCGGTTTCATGCGGCCTATTTGCAAAGTTTTCCCGGTTATTACGAAACCGGCGATGCGGGGTATAAAGACGACGATGGCTATCTTTACATCATGGCGCGCACCGATGACGTGATAAATGTGGCCGGTCACCGCCTGTCTACCGGCGCGATGGAGGAGGTTTTAAGCAGCCACGATGATGTCGCCGAATGTGCCGTAATCGGGGTGGAGGATGTGCTAAAGGGGCAATTGCCGATGGGTTTTTTATGCCTGAATGCGGGTTGTGAACGTAGCCCCGAGGATATCATCAAGGATGTGGTCAAACAGGTTCGTAACCGGATTGGCCCTGTTGCCGCGTTTAAGTTGGCTGTGGTGGTCGAGCGTTTGCCCAAAACCCGATCGGGCAAAATATTGCGGGCGACGATGGCAAATATTGCCGATGGCAAGGATTACAAAATGCCCGCGACCATTGATGATCCGCTGATTTTGGACGAAATAAAACTGGCGCTGTCTGGTTTGGGGTATCCTGATGGTAGCGGATGAACCGCTCTGGATCTGGTTAGGGTGTAAATTTCCGACCGGCTTTCTTAATTACTTGAATTTTGCCATAAGCGATCAAAAAAAACCTACAGGTAGGCAACACTTGGGCCAACTGATTTCAAAGCGGGACACTACCAGATTTATCAGGAAACGGCGCCCCGTCATCCGATCGTCCGATCTTCGAAAACCCGCCAAACCCGGCCTATCTTCGGACCAAGCGAGACTGCCGATATATTTCGCTTGCTGGCTTTGGGCGCGTGTGGGGCAACCATTGCCAGCGCCGCCAATATCAGCGCGAATTCAAAACGGTTTGGCATTGGGCAGGTAAATCCGGCATTAGATATTCACGGCGCGGTTTTGGCGGCGGAGCGTTGGGATCAGGCGGCGGCGGGTTTAAGATATTATCCACCCATTTTTGCGCATCCGCACAGCCATCACCGGCCGGCGGCGGGGCCTGATTAATGCAACCTTTTGCGCCTTTGGGGCATTTCAGACGCACATGAAAATGATAATGATGCCCCCACCAAGGCCGGATTTTATTCAGCCAGCGCCGGTCGCCTTTTTCATCTTTGCACATCTGAACCTTGGCACCCGGGAAAATAAAAATCCGCGCAACGGCCGGGTCTTTGGCGGCGGCTTTTAGCATCGCGTGCTGGTAAGGTCCCCATTTGCTGTTCACAAAAGCGCCCTTGTGACGCCTGTAGGAAACGGCCGAAAGATTGGCGCGCTGGCGGATGCTCAGGTTCAGGTTTGTTGCGGGCATCAGCCAGATATCGGCGTCCAGCCCGATTTGGTGAGACCGGTGCCCGCTGGTCATTGGCCCGCCGCGTGGTTGGGATAAATCGCTGAGATAAAGCCCCTTTGATCCCTGCATCCGCGCGGTTTTTTTGCTTAGGCGCTGGATGTATTTTACCAAGCTCGGGTGGCCCCAGCTACGGTTGCGCGCGACCCGCATTTGCAGCCAGCTTGGCCCTGTTGCTGCCAGCTGCACACCGCCGGCCAAACAGCCCTTGGCGTAGCTGCCAAAAGCCGCCGGTGCTTGGGCCGATGGGCTGGCTTTGGCACCGAATAACTGCTTGGCCAATGGCTCGGCCGTGGCGGGTGCGGCCAGCCCGAATGCCAGCATCAATACGAGTGCAAACCGAATCATTTTGTGGCCGGCTCACCTTTGGGGTTTACCCAGATTAACAAAACCAGCCCAATCAGGAAAAGCCCGATAAGCGGTGTAATACCCAAACGCTGGCTGCCCGTTACAGCCGTGGCAATGCCGATGGATAGCGGTGCAATAAATGCTGTGGCTTTGCCCGCCAGCGCATAAAGTCCGAAGGCTTCGGTCATGCGTTCGGGGTTGGCTTGGCGCACCATCATCGTGCGGCTGGCGGCCTGAATCGCACCACCGGCCGCGCCGATGACGGCACCCAACACATAAAACACCTGATCGGGAAAGTAAGATCCGGGTTCAACCGCAATCCATAAAACGGCGTCGCGCGATATAAATACGATCAAAATAGAAGCCGCGGTAAGCGCCAGAATGCAAACCGTGATGACCGGTTTTGGCCCAAAATGCTGATCTGCCCGACCGCCAATCCAGGCGAAAATTGTGCCGGTGATAATTGCAATAATGCCGAAAATGCCGATGTCCGTGCTGGTCCAGCCCAACACGCCTGCCGCGTAAATTCCGCCAAATACATAAATGCCGTTTAACGCATCACGATAAAACATCGAGGACGCCAGATAGGCAAACAGGCTGGGCGTGCCTGGCAGCGATTTCAGGGTTTTGCCCAGATCCGACAATGCGCTTTTTATCTTGAGGCGCGAAACGGCGGTTGTTTTTGGATCACGCACCCAGAGGAAAAACGGGATCATGAATATAATATACCAGATCGCCGAAAGCGGCCCGACAAAACGTGTGCCTTCACGCTGGCTTGCGTCCAGCCCGAACAGCGGGTCAATCCCCAGCATGGTTTTGCCGGTATCGCCTTCGGCAAACAACAACAGCATGATAATCAGGGTCACCAAGCCGCCGACATAGCCAAAGGCCCAGCCGCTGCCTGAAATTTTGCCGATTTCTTCTTTTGTGCCTAGATCGGGCAGCATGGAGTTGGTGAAAATCGTGGCAAACTCCATGCCGATCAAGCCAATGGCGAATACAAACAGCACAAAATACAGGTTGAAGGTTTCAGGCGCAGACCACCAGATGCCAAAAGAGCCAATCACATACATCACAGAAAACAACCAAATCCAGCGGACGCGATTGCCACTGTTATCGGCAATTGCCCCAAGGATTGGCGCGCAAATAGCAATGATAATGCCTGCCGCGCCGATGCCAAAACCCCATGCGCTTTGGGCTTTGGTGCCGTCGCCAAGCACTGTGGCGATGTATGGCCCGAAAATAAATGTCAACAGAAGTGTGTTGTAAGGCTGGCTGGCAAAGTCAAAAAAGAACCAGCCCCAAATCCGTTTTTTCGCCGAAATTTTAGTCATTACGCGCATTTCCCTGTTTGCTTTTTCTGATAGAACAGGGAAAATAGGCTGGACGCAAGGTAAGCTTTACTCGGCGGCGTGATTTTCAGGTGGCCACGGGCGGCTGTCTTCGGCTTTGATCCAGTTTTGCACCCACTCTGGCAATGCGGGGCTTGGCCCTTTTGCACCCATTTCGAGGGCGACCTTGGCGGGGCTTATAATGCCGTCCGGCCCGGTTGCGGCCGTGCGGTATAGCGCCTGATTTGCGCATTGGCCGTTGATCCAGATTGACTGATCCAGATATAAAAACCGGCGGTCCCAGCCCAGCGCCCGGCTGTGCATTTCAAATTTTTGAAACATTCGGATGCGCCTGCGATACCGCACGGCAACACCCGCCACCGTTAGCCCCCATTTATTTTTGCGGATCGCCCCGATCAACCCCATCCGGGTGGCCAGCGGAATGCGCCCCAGATCATAAAGCATCAAGGTGCGCCCGTTATTTAGCTCGAACCAGAAATCCAGATCCCACGGCCAACAGATGTGATGCGATACATGCACCTGACCCATTTCCAATGGCGCGGCATTTCTGTGCAAAATTATTTCTTTGCCCATTCGAAAAAATGGATACATGGATACGATTCCTTAATAAGTTATGTGCAATTTGAATGAACTTGGGTTCGGGTCAATAATAACGTCGCGGCAGATGCTTGCTATATGCCCCTGTGAAGCTTAGATAATCCAGAAGCAAATAAAAAGGCGCTCTGCTAATGCAATCAATATATGAAATCCTTAATCTGATCCTTGATGTTGTCTGGTTTATCATGCTGGCCCATATCATCATGAGCTGGTTGATTACCTTTCAGGTTTTAAACCTGAACCAGCAATTCGTGGCCCAAATATGGTCTGGCCTAAATAAATTGCTCGAACCACTATATAGTCGCATTCGCCGGTATTTACCGAACATGCAGGGGATAGATCTTGCGCCGCTGGTTGCGTTTATCGGCATTATAATCTTGCGGATCATTCTGGCCAATAACAAAGCCTTCTTTTTCTCTTTCTAGATTGTGTCAAACGCCTCTGCTCTTCTTTCCGCGGTCTTTGGATTTGACAGTTTCCGGCCCGGTCAGGCTGAAATTGTCGATGCGATAATTGACGGGCGTAACGCGCTTGCCATCATGCCCACGGGCGGCGGTAAATCTTTGTGTTTCCAGCTGCCGGCATTGCTGCGTGACGGGGTGACGGTGGTGATTTCGCCACTGATTGCCTTGATGCGCGATCAGGTCCGGGCGTTGCGCGAAGCCGGGGTCGAAGCGGGCGCGCTGACCTCGGGCAACACCGATGAAGAAACCGAATATGTTTACAGCGCGCTGAATGACGGGCGTTTAAAAATCCTTTACATGGCACCCGAACGGTTGGCGTCATCGGGCACCTTGGCATTTTTGCAGCGCATTAACATTACCTTTATCGCGGTGGACGAAGCGCATTGTGTTTCGCAATGGGGCCATGATTTCCGGCCTGATTATTTGCGCCTTGGTGATTTGCGAAAAACCCTGAATGTGCAAATGGCGGCCTTTACGGCAACGGCCGATGAAGAAACCCGGGCCGAAATTGTTACCCGTTTATTTGCGGATACTGACCCTGTAATTTTCTTGCACGGGTTTGATCGGCCCAACATCCATCTACGTTTTGAGGCCAAGGATTCGCCGCGCCGCCAGATCCTTGAATTTGCCGCCGCCCGCAAGGAGCAATCGGGCATTGTTTACTGCGCCACCCGCAAAAAAACCGAAAGTCTGGCCAGCGCCTTGAATGATACGGGCCATAACGCGTGCCATTATCACGGCGGGATGCAACCCGATGATCGGCGTCATGTCGAAACCCGTTTTCAACGCGAGGATGGCCTGATTGTGGTGGCGACCGTGGCCTTTGGAATGGGCGTTGATAAACCCGATATCCGCTGGGTTGCCCATGCCGATTTGCCCAAATCGATCGAGGCCTATTATCAGGAAATCGGCCGCGCGGGCCGCGATGGTGCACCGGCCGAAACCCTGACCCTGTTTGGCTCTGACGATATTCGCCTGCGCCGCGCCCAGATCGACGAAGGCCTGGCCCCCGCTGATCGGCGTGATGCGGATCATGTGCGGTTGAATGCCTTGCTTGGTTTGGCCGAGGCGCTGGGCTGTCGGCGTCAAAAATTGCTCAGGTTTTTTGGCGATGACTGTCAGGCCTGTGGCAATTGCGACCAGTGCGAAACCCCGCCCGAAACTTTCGATGGCACAAAGGCCGTTCGCATGGCGTTGTCGGCCATGTTGCGCACGGGCGAATATTTTGGCGCGGGACATTTGATAGATATTTTGCTGGGCAACGAAACCGACAAGGTGCAGCAACGTGGTCACGATACCCTGCCGACATTTGGCGTTGGCAAGGAATTTAGCCGTGGGCAGTGGCAGGCAATATTTCGTCAAATGATGGGGCATGATTTAATCCGGCCCGATGTGGAAAGATACGGTGCCTTTCGTATGACCGAAATTGCCCGCCCGATTTTGCGCGATGAGCAAACGATCAAGCTGCGCCGTGATAGCATCCAGCAAGCCAGAAACACGCGCCGCCCAGCCGTGAAATCATTGGTTTCAGAGGATAATGCGCCGCTGCTTTCTGCCCTGAAAGCCAAACGCCGCGGGCTTGCCGAAGAGGCCGGCGGGCCAGCCTATATTATATTCAATGACCGAAGCCTGATCGAAATGGTCGAGTCCCGACCGCAAACATTGGACGATATGGCGCGGATTGGCGGGGTTG
The DNA here is from genome assembly GCA_964429175.1 of uncultured Marinosulfonomonas sp. Classification (GTDB taxonomy): domain Bacteria; phylum Pseudomonadota; class Alphaproteobacteria; order Rhodobacterales; family Rhodobacteraceae; genus Profundibacter. The sequence goes on along the minus strand of CAYSBD010000034.1, from coordinate 330 downwards.
GTGCCGTAAAGCTGAAAAAATACGGCGCTATATTTTTGCAGATAATAACGGGCGAAACGGCGCAATCCACCCACCCGTCGCGGCGCAAATTGGTCGGGCGCGATGCGGGGGGGATTTATGATCGTTTGCTTACGGCACAAGGTTTGCTTGCCCGCGGGCCGGATGGTGCCGATAAGCCGATGAGCTGCTCTGCTTCGCTTCTTGCCAAGGTTGCCAGTGTAAAGCCTCGGGATATAACCACAATGAAACGTCTGCTGGGTGATAAAAAATCGGCCCGTTTCGGGGCGGCATTTCTGGATATTTTATCAGATAATTCCCGTTATGAATAAG
>CAYSBD010000033.1:11297-20358 GCA_964429175.1 uncultured Marinosulfonomonas sp. | reverse complement strand
TCATAAGGTCCATCCTTGGAGAGTTTTACCCTCCAGTAAACCTAGGGCGGTTCAGATTGCCTCCGGCGGGGATATTTAGGGAACAATAATGGAGCTAGGTGTGTAAGGATTTTTTGAGCGTTTGGATTTGGGTTTTGTTTAGATGCAGGCCTATTTTGGAGCGGCGCCACAAAATATCATCGGCGGTTTGAGCGAATTCGTTCTTGACCATCCAGTCGACTTCGCATGCGTAAAGATTCCAGCCGATATGTTGGCCCAAATCATTCGCCGATTTTGCGCCGCCAAGCAGTTTGAAGACATCTGTTCCGTAGGCCCGCAGCAGGCGGCGCGCCCAGATGTCATCCAGAAACGGATAGTTTTTCTGGATAGCCTCAAGCAATTTATTAACCCCGTCCACAGCAAAATTTCCGCCGGGCAGGGGGGCAGTTCCGGTCCAGTTTCCAGCCGGATTATCAAAGAAAGGCGCGAGTTTTTTCAGCGCATTTTCGGACAGTTTACGGTAGGTGGTGATTTTACCGCCAAAAATATTAAGCAGCGGCGCTGTTTTTGCATCATCGGCAAACGAGATCACATAATCACGAGTGGCGGCCGAGGCCGAGCCTGCGCCGTCGTCAAAAAGCGGGCGCACACCGGCGAATGTCCAGATGATTTGATCGGTTGTCACCGGTTTGCTGAAATAATTCGAGGCAAATTCGCAGAGGTAATCCTGCTCTTGTTTCGTGCAAATTGCCGGGCTGTCGGCATTCGGATGATCTGCGTCGGTGGTGCCGATCATGGTGAAATCATTCTGGTAGGGAATGGCGAAAATTATGCGCCCGTCGCGGCCTTGAAAGAAATATGCGCGATCGTGTTCAAACAGGCGTTTCACCACGATATGCGCGCCGCGCACAAGACGGATATTTTCAGGTGTTTGGGTGTTTAGCGCGCCATCCAGCAGCTCTTTTACCCAAGGCCCGCCGGCATTGATCAAGGCGCGCGCGCTGTAGGTTTCGGTGTTTTTTGATCTGGTATCTTGCACAGTAATTTGCCACAGATCATCGGCGCGCACGGCCTTGATCACTTTGCGGCGGGTCATGATATTTGCGCCGCGCAAGGCGGCATCGCGTGCATTCAGGACAACAAGGCGGGCATCATCGACGCTGCAATCGGAATATTCATAGGCTTTTTTGAATTTATCTTTCAGCGGTTTACCAGCCGGATCCTGCGCTAAATCCAAGCTGCGGGTGGCGGGCAAAAGTTTTCGACCGCCCGGATGATCATAAATAAACAGGCCAAACCGAATTAACCAAGCCGGTCTGCGCCCCTTCATCCAGGGCATAACAACCGACAAAAGCCGCGAGGCCGGTGTGCTGTTTTCGAAGCGCATATCTTTGTGATAAGGCAGCACGAAACGCATGGGCCAGCTGATGTGAGGCATGTTGCGCAGCAAAACTTCGCGTTCAATCAGCGCTTTGCGCACCAGATTAACATCGAAATATTCCAGATAACGCAGGCCCCCGTGGAACAGTTTTGTTGAAGCCGAAGACGTGGCTTGGGCCAGATCATCCATTTCGGCCAAGCCAACAGAGTGCCCGCGCCCCGCCGCATCACGCGCAATGCCGCAGCCGTTAATGCCCCCGCCAATGATGAATAAATCATAGGGTTTATTGGCCTGCGAAGATGATGTCATTGGAATATCCAGTGTTCAGGTTTCGCCCGGAAAAGACGCGCTGATAAAAATGCAATATCCCTGACAATGATCCATAACGCAAGGTGTGACCACGCGTTATTACACTGTCAGGGATAGCTGCATAACTGGTTTTATTCCAAGGGGTTTTGAAATGTATTCCTGCGGCGGCGCTGCAAAATATCACAGCCGCAGGAAATATTACGCTCTAAAATTCCTTAGCCGATGTTCAGAGTTTCGGCCTCGTGGGCTTTCAGGCTTAGACGTGCCGCAGCTCCGTATGCTTTGAAATTGCCAGAGGCAAGTTCAGGGAACAGCTCTAGAATTTCGTCGCGGGTCGCCTGATCCAGAGCGTTGAAACCTTGCTCGCCGGGGTGGAAGCTTTCGCTGGGCGCACCTTCGGCATAAACGATTTCGTGTGCGTCGAACAGGATGTGGAAATATTCCACCTCGCCGCCTTCAACCCGGGTGATCGAGTAGTCGTTCAGCAGTGATTTTGCTGTGGCCAGAACCTCGGCTTCGCCAAACATCATTTCGGTTTGCGGACCCGATAGCAGCATTCTGTGCTGTGGTGAAACCCACAGATCACGATCATTTCCCAGCGCACCTTTGCGAATGCGGATGGGCGCCAGATTGCCAACAGCGGCGCGCTTGGTTGAACCGATCCAGCGGATTGGCTGTAGGCCGTGATCCATGGTTTGCACCATTTGGCCAACTTCCATATCCTGAATTGCAATTTCACCGGCGGTGGTTTTCAACCGGGTTCCGGCAACAAAACAGATCACGTTTTCGATGTTGGTGAAGGTCATGCTACCGGCATCAGTGCCGTCGGCATTGAAATATTGCACAGTGCCGTTTTCAGGGTTGGCGGCATCGTAAATTACGCTATGGCTGCCTCCTGCCGGGGTCGATCCTCTTAGATCAAGCACATCGAAATCATCGCCGTATTCATTGCCGTCAACCACATCGCCGGCTGTGATATCGATGAAGGTATCGCGATCATCGCCACCGGACATCGTGTCGTTGCCTTGGCCACCCGAGAGTGTGTCATTGCCGGTGCCACCGTCAAGGATGTCACCACCTTCGCCACCATACAAGGTATCATTGCCTTCTTCGCCTTGCAGGCAATCATCGCCCTCATTGCCGTGCAGGGTGTCGTTTCCGGTGCCGCCCATGACCAGATCATTGCCCAGACCGGCAAACACAGTGTCGTCACCGGCACCGGCGCGGATCCAGTCATCATTATTACCGGCATCTGTTAGGCAGGGACTATTGGGATCAGCCAGAACGGCATCGTTATTATCAACCATATCGCCATCAGGGTCGCCAACGTAAGTCGCGTCGATCAAATCAGCGCCAGCGGTGCCATCGACATAACCGTCGGATACGGCCGGGGCCAATACGGCCGGGGCCAATGTTACATTGTCATTTGCATCCGCCAGCGAGACCAATGCATGGCCTTGAGGCAGTGAAACGGCAAGGCTGGTGATCTCAAGGTTTGTTATCAGGGGCAGGTCCGCAGCAGGGCCAGCGGCCTCGATATCGGCGTTTGCCAGAAAGTCAAGCGTGCCTCCTCCGGCCGGATCGGTAAGCGAGATGGAAAACATTTTGGTGGCAACAACAGAGCCGTCCAGCAGCGTTGCATCAACGTAATAAGCCGAGACATTGGAAACTGTATAAGTAATGCCGCCGATAACGGTCGTGTCGCCCGCAGTGATTATATTGTCAACCGCTGTCTGGAATACCAGAGCGTCATTTACTTCGACCAGATCTCCAGTAGATGTAGCCAGAGAGGCCCCCACGGCTGGTGCCGGACCAGACAATTGAATCGCGTCGGCTATTGTTTCTATCGGCATTTTATAATCCCCTAAATCCAAGAGTATTCAGAACAATCTGATCTGAGCTCAAACTTTTAAAACCTCTGGCCCAGCAGCGGGCGCAGATTTGTTACATTTACCAAACACCAAGAGTGACATCAGACCCGAGCGGACGCGCACTTGAAAAACAGCAAGCTCATATTGAGGGGCAGGTTGGGCAGCAGCGCCCGAATATTGCGATACGAAACGGGTTTCCGTTTCAGCAGTGCATTACAATATAAGTGTATCAAACCGCCACAAAGGACAGATTAGACACACACCTTCCCCGCAACAAATTGCGATCTTTCGTGTGCGGCCGCCCCCGTGGCCAAACAGACATCACCCCAGATGGGCTACCTGCTAGCTATTCCAAGTTGCGATGAAATAAAAGGGAAATGTGAATAATTGATGTTAAAATTATTGCAATCTGTCCAATATTTATAGCAAAAACATCTATTTTTTTTGATGTCCTTGCGGGTGTTTTTTCTTTTTTAGGTGCATTATTGAAAAAAAATACCGGAAAACTGCAATCAATTGATTTTGCTGGATAAAGTTAAAATACTGCTCTATTTTATTATCTAAAAGTGCAGGTTTGATCATGTTTTTAGATGCAGAAAGTAAACCATTTTTTCGAAATTGTAGATAATTCGGCAATATAAAAGCCAGCAAATTGAAAAGATTTTATCATAATTTCATGTTGTGTTTATTGTTAACAAAATAGCGATAATTTGCAGAAATTTTGGTTAAACTGCAGAAATCGAGAACGATGCCAGTTTAAAAAACTGTAAAAAAACCGAATCGCATGGCCATAAAACATCCAGAATAAAGCGATTCGATTTAATATTGAGACATAACCCACTGCTTTCGCTAACGCTCAACCGCGAAATATATTATAGCTTGATCCAAGGAAACGTTAAACGGTTATGATAGCTGTGTGTCGGTTGGAGTTTGCCGGATCAAACAATAAAGGCGGGCAAAATCCTTCGATTTCATCCCGCCTGTAAATTAGTTGAAGTGCGAGCTGAATTAGCTTGCAATCAGCCCCATGCTTTCCAGCTTCAACAAAACCTGATGCGCACAGTTATCAACCTCGACGTTTTCGGTCTCAACGCTTAATTCAGGGTTCTCGGGCACTTCATAGGGGTCCGAAATCCCGGTAAATTCCTTGATCTTGCCGGCGCGCGCCAATTTATACAGCCCCTTGCGATCACGGCGTTCGCATTCTTGCAGCGACGTGGCCACATGCACCTCTAAAAACGCACCAAACTGCTGGATGTCTTCGCGCACAGCACGCCGCGTTGCCCCGTAAGGCGCGATCGGGGCGCAAATGGCGATGCCGCCGTTTTTGGTGATTTCACTGGCCACATAACCGATGCGCCGGATGTTCAAATCTCGGTGTTCTTTAGAAAAGCCCAACTCGGAAGACAGATTTTTGCGCACCACATCACCATCCAGCAAAGTTACGGGGCGCCCGCCCATTTCCATCAGTTTAACCATCAGCGCATTGGCGATGGTGGATTTTCCGGAACCCGACAGGCCGGTGAAAAATACGGTAAAGCCCTGCTTGGATCGGGCCGGTTTGGTTTTGCGCAATTCGGTGACCACGGCAGGAAAGGAAAACCATTCCGGAATTTCCAGCCCTTCCGACAAACGGCGGCGCAATTCAGTGCCGGAGATATTCAGAACCGTCAGGCCATCTTCAATCTCGTCGGCCGGCTCGTATTGGGCGCGTTCCTGCACATAAACCATGTGTTTGAAATCAACCAGCGTGATGCCCATTTCCGCTTCGTGTTTGCGAAACAGCTCTTGGGCATCATACGGCCCGTAAAAATCGTGGCCCTTCGAATTTTTGCCCGGCCCGGCGTGATCACGGCCTACAATAAAATGCGAGCAGCCGTGGTTTTTGCGGATTAAACCATGCCAAAGGGCCTCGCGGGGGCCACCCATGCGCATGGCCAGATTTAGCAAACTAAGGCTGGTGGTCGAGGGTTGGTATTGATCCAGCACCGCCTCGTAACAACGAACCCGGGTGAAATGGTCAATATCGCCGGGTTTGGTCATGCCGACAACAGGGTGGATCAACAGGTTGGCCTGTGCTTCACGCGCGGCGCGAAAGGTCAGTTCCTGATGGGCGCGGTGCAACGGGTTGCGGGTTTGAAAGGCCACAACCTTGCGCCAGCCCAGTTTGCGAAAATAGGCACGCAATTCATTTGGTGTGTTGCGCCGCCCTTTGAAATCATAATGCACAGGCTGCTGGATACCGGTAACGGGGCCGCCCAGATAGATTTTACCAGCCGTGTTATGCAGATAATTCACCGCAGGATGGGCCTGATCGTCGGCGCCAAAAACGCCCTTGGCTTCGGCTGATTTATCTGGCTGCCATTTATCGGTAACAGAAATAATCGCCAAAATCACGCCTTCTTGGTCGCGCAGGGCAATATCCTGCCCCGGCTCGATAGTGTCGGCAAATTTTTCATCGACATCCAGATTGATCGGCATCGGCCAAAGTGTGCCATCGGCCAGACGCATATCTTTGACAACGCCGTTATAATCATCTTCGCTTAAAAAACCCTTAAGCGGGTTAAAGCCGCCGTTCATCAACAGCTCCAGATCGCATGTCTGGCGCGGAGTCAGATCCCACGATGTTAGCTCGCCGGCCTCCACCTTTAATTTTTGCGCACTTTCATAGGAAACATATAGTTCAGGAATCGGGGCAAGAATTTGTATAGACATTGGTTACTCTCGATTTACATTATTATTTAAAACGGCCTGCAAGATGGCGACCAATTGCAGTCAGATAGCGCTCGAATATGTTATAATTCAAGCGTCATTAAGTTTGTTTTACGAAATGAAGCAAAAAAACCCGATTTTGCAGGTCTAGCTGCCAGCCTCTGCCAAAAACCGTTCAACTTCCAGCGCCGCCATGCAGCCCATTCCGGCCGAGGTAACAGCTTGGCGATATTTATGATCGGTCAGATCACCCGCCGCAAACACACCGGGAATTGAGGTGGCCGTGCTGTCGGGTTCGGTCATCACATAACCGCCCATGTGGGTTTTTAGCGTGCCCTTGACCAGCTCGTTTGCTGGCGCGTGGCCGATGGCGATGAACACGCCTTTACAAGGGATTTCGCTGATTTCGCCGGTTTTTGTGTGCTTGACGCGCACGCCGGTGACGCCCTTGGGCATGTCGTCGCCGACCACCTCGAGCAGTTCATGAAACCACAGCGGTTCAATTTTGGGGTTTTTCATTAAACGATCGGCCAAAATCCGTTCGCTGCGCAATTCGTCCCGGCGATGGATCAGGGTGACTTTGCTGGCGAAATTGGTCAAAAACAGCGCCTCTTCCACGGCCGTATTACCGCCGCCAACCACCACGATTTCCTGATCGCGATAAAAGAAACCATCACAAGTGGCACAGGCCGAAACGCCAAAACCCTTAAACGCGTCTTCGCTCTCCAGCCCCAGCCAACGCGCGCGCGCGCCGGTGGCCAGAATAACCGCGTCACAGGTGTAAACCGTGCCGCTATCGCCGGTTGCCGTAAAGGGGCGGCTCGACAGGTCAAGACCGGTGATGATATCGCTAATAATTTCGGTGCCGACGGCGCGGGCGTGGGCCTCCATGTTAACCATCAGATCGGGGCCTTGAATTTCGGTGTGACCGGGCCAGTTTTCAACCTCGGTGGTGGTGGTCAGCTGGCCGCCCGGCTCAATGCCTTGCACCAAAATCGGCTGCAACATGGCGCGGCTGGCATAAACGCCGGCGGTGTAACCCGCAGGGCCGGAGCCGATGATCAGAACTTTTGTGTGACGTGTTTCGGCCATGATAGCCCCCTTTGGCTGACTGCGTTTCAAGTGATATAATCGCGACAGTCGGGCAGGGGAAGGGGCGACGTTAAACATGCGCTGAAATGGCGTGTGTTTTTTGGTATAGTTAAGAAAATCATGCATTTGTGAAATATTGTTGCGCGCAGACGGGCGGACGCATACAATCCAAAAAAACAACAGGAAAAAAATAATGGCAAATTCCAAACTGGATCCGATTGACCGGATGATTTTGGCCCAATTACAGGCTGACGGACGGATGTCCAATGTGGATTTGGCCAAAAAAGCCGGCATTTCGGCGCCGCCGTGCCTGCGCCGCGTGCGCACCTTAGAGGAAAACGGCTATATTCGCGGCTATTTCGCCGATGTGGATGCGCGCGAATTGGGCTTTGAGGTGCAGGTGTTTGCCATGGTCGGTTTGCAAAGCCAGGCCGAGGTGGATTTGTCGGCATTTGAGGATAAATGCCGGGGCTGGCCGCTGGTTCGCGAATGTCACATGCTAAATGGCGAGGTGGATTTTATTTTGAAATGTATCGCGCCGGATCTTTCGACCTTTCAGAATTTTTTGACGCAGGAACTGACTGCGGCCGATAATGTAGCCAGCGTGAAAACATCGCTGGTTATTCGCGGCGCCAAGGACGAGCCGGGGGTGCCGTTTGATGTGCTGGAAAAACGGCTGGCCAAACAGGCCTAGGCGGCCAGAACGTTAAGCGTGGTTGCTTTGGAAAGCCGCGGATAGGCGATCGGGCCAAAATTTCCCAGCGTTGAAATATGCGGGAACATATCCATAAACATGGGCCAAACCTCGTGGCTCAGGCTTGTTTCGATTTCTTTGCCCGGATGGTAGCTTTCGATTTCCAAACCGTTTGCATAAATAATCTGATGGTTTTCAAACAGCAGGTGATAAACGCGGGTCGGGCTTGCCGGATGGATCTCGAGCACCGTATCGCCATCAATAAATGCGCTGACCGGGGCCAGTGCAACGGTTGTGCCAACTGTGGCGACAATCGCCGCATCACGGCGCAACATACGGGCCGAAGGGCCAAGCAGCAAATCGGGCATCGGACGCCCCAAGCCAAAACTATCGGCGGTAATGCGCGACAGGGTGGTGGGGTTTTTCGCGGCATCCGGCTGGTTTGAAATCGACATCGAGCCAATCCAGAGCAAGGTCTGCGGGCCGGCATTAAGCGTGCAAACACGATCTCCGGGCAGCAAATCTTCGACGGCAACGGGGCCGGTTTCGCAGCCAATCAAGCTGCCGCGAGCAATGGCGCTAAAGGCATCGGTGAACGCTGGCACCTGCGGGATGGCGCGTTGAAGCTGTTGAATTTCTGAATTGTGACCCAGATAGGCGGCCTCACATAAGAGAGACTGAGGCAAGCCGCATAGAGACCGCCTTTCTGGCTGAGCGGTTCGCAAACGTAGAACCGAATTATTATTACCGATACCCATCGTGGTTGGCGGGGAGTAGGTCATGTAACGTCCTTTTGGTGTTACATCTTCCTTCGGTCCCCACCGAAGATGCGTAAGATATTTGTTAGGGTGAAAATGGTAGATTCTTGACGGGTTTGTCAAAAAGTTAACGCAATCCAGTGATTTTACGGGGCAATTCAGCGGCAAGCGCGGCATTGTTTCTGAATTTGGCGTTCTGCTGCCTTATTTGGCGCAGATTCGGCGCGGGCAGGTTAGAATCAGTTGTAATAAAAAGGCCACCCGC
>CAYSBD010000033.1:1284-11197 GCA_964429175.1 uncultured Marinosulfonomonas sp. | reverse complement strand
AAAAGGCCACCCGCACAAAAGGAAAAGGCCACCCGCAAGGGGTGACCTGATTACTGGCTACAAGGAACATACCAGTTGATACGTTATCGGTATTAAATTTCGGTTACCCGTGTGCGGCTTTCAGCGGGGCGCAGGTGTTTTTGCGTTTGGCGATCCATTCACGGCGGCGCGCGCCTCTGGTCCACGGCATAACCACATCTGTTTTTGCGGCTTCGGATACGATGCTCTTGATCATGGATTGTTGCTTTTTCATTTTGCTGCTCCCTCTCGCCTTATTCTAACGGTTTGCCTGTCAGTATGGCGAAGTGTTAAACTTTGGTGCCAGTCTGTGCTGACAAGATACAATATCGCAGCCCATTGAGGCGATAGAATGACTGAAATTTAAAAAACCGCCCCCAAGGAAAAATTTATTCCCAGCAATTAAGGCAAGCCTGATTTTGCGCGAGAAAGCCGTATTTACTAAAGATTATGGGTTTAATTTACCTGAAATCGCTTGGTTTCTACGATCGGCCTTGCAAAACAGGGCGTAAATTGGGCGGTTATTGCCTTAATTAGGGCCAATTTTATTAAAGCCGGATCGAAGAAATTAGGCGCCCGTAGTCGGCCTCTTTTTGATGCACGCTGCGCCGGTAAGAATAAAAACGCGCCGGATCATTATAGGTGCAATGGCGGATCCATTCGGCGTCTTTCACGCCGGCCTCGCGCAATCGCAGCAGGCAAAACCCGGGCAGATCAAAATGCAGCCGCTCGTCGGTGCCTCCTGCTGTGCCGCCTGCTGTGCCGCCTGCAAAAAACCGGGAATAATCCGGACCATTGCCCATGATCGTGTCCATAAATTCAGGCCCGACCTCATAGGCGGCTTGGCTGATGCAGGGGCCGATAACGGCGCAAATATTTTCACGCGTAGCCCCCAGCGCCAGCATCGCGTCCAGCGTGGCCTCGAGCACCCCGTCAAGCGCGCCTTTCCAGCCCGCGTGGGCCGCGCCGATAATGCCGGCTTGATGATCGCCAAACAACACCGGCGCACAATCGGCCGTTAAAATGCCCAGCGCGATGCCTTTTGTGGCCGTGACCATCGCGTCGGCCTTGGGGCGCTCACCGGTTAGGGGGGCGCAAATTGTCAGCACTTTGCTGGAATGATATTGATGCACCGAAACCAGAGCGCCAGCGTCGATTTGCATCGCGTCGGCAACGTGATTGCGGTTTATGGCCACGGCCTCGGTTTGGTCGGTCGAGCCAAAGCCACAGTTAAGCCCCTGAAAAACCCCGCTCGAAGCACCGCCGCGGCGGCTGAAAAAACCGTGGCGAAAACCGGACAGGCTGTCGGCGGTAATAATTTCAAGTGTCATGACTAAATCCGGCTGGGGTGGCGGTGTTTTCGGGATGAATGGCGATTGCTTTGAACAGCTTCCCCATTTTATCCGCATCGGTCAAGCGCATAAAGGCTGCGAGATGATTTTGCAGCGCTGTGCCGGTCAGGTTTTTCGCCAGCATCTGCGCGCGCCGGGCAATGCCCAAATGCTGCAGAAATTCGCCCTGAGGCATCATTTTAGTGACCGCGGCATATGGGCTGGCGGCGTCGTTCAGGGCCTTGAAATCGACATGCGCGGTTAAATCGGCCTGACCGGGGTGGGCCAGCGGCGGATCAAACGCGTGGTTTTTAACGGCTTGCAATGTGTCGCCCAGTGACTGCCAATCGCCGTAATCAACAATAATTGCCGCCCCGCCAGAATGGCCAATGCGCCGGGCGATTTCAGCCGTAATGCCGTGCCCGCCGGGGCAGGTTTCAACCAGATCTCCGGCGTTGCAATTGGCCAGTCTGTGGGCGAGCGCATCAACCGGAACCGGCGGCCTTGCGCCAAAAGCCAATGCGCCATCGGTGATGCCAACGCACCGTTCAGACCAGCCCGATCCGGCGCGAATATATTGGCGGATCGGCAGCGCATCGAAAAACTCATTGGCCAGCAAAAACAGCGGGGCAGGGGGCAGATCGTGAATGCTGCCCGCCCAAGTCACCCTGTAGTCGGCAAGCCGTTGCTGCTGGATTTTGCGCAAAACCGGCGAGGCTTCGATCAGGGTGATCTGTGCGGCAGCGTGAAATCCGGCCACGGCTTTGGTGGCGCGCAAAACATCGGCCATCAGCGCCCCGCGCCCCGGTCCCAATTCGGCTAAAATAAAATGCGCCGGCGCGCCTTGGTCCAGCCAGCTTTGGGCCAGACACAGCCCCAGTAATTCGCCAAACATCTGGCTGATTTCGGGCGCGGTGGTAAAATCGCCGGACGCGCCAAACGGATCACGCGTGCTGTAATATCCGTGCGTCGGGTGCAGCAAACATTCGACCATATAATCGGCGATGCTGATCGGGCCGCTGGCAATTATGCGCCCCATCAGAATATCACCAAGCGGTGTCACGCGCGGCGTCGTGCCAGAATAATAAAGCCAATGCCAATCGCGATCATCGGCACAGAAAGCTGCTGGCCTTTGGTGATGCCAAATTCGCCGATCTGCATCACAAAACCCATCGGATTATCCGGCGTGATAAACTGCGCATCGGCTTGGCGAAAAAATTCAACGATAAAACGTGCCACACCGTATCCGGCAATAAACAGCCCCATCAGCTGGCCCGGTTTTTTCAGCCAACCGCGCCGAAATCCCAGATAAAGCAACACGATGCCAAGGATTAGCCCTTCAAGCGCCGCCTGATATAATTGCGAGGGGTGGCGCGCGCACAGGCCGCTAACATGGGCGACAACATCGGGGCAATATTGCGCCGCATTGCCGGGGAAAATCACAGCCCAAGGCACATCTGACGGGCGGCCCCATAATTCGGCGCTGTTGAAATTGGCCAAGCGGCCCAAAAACAGGCCGGTCGGTGCAGCCATTGCCATAAGATCTCCAAATGACAGCATTTTAATATTGTGTTTGGCGCAAAACAGCAGGCCGGCCACAACCACACCCAAAAACCCGCCATGAAAGGCCATGCCGCCCTGCCAGACCTTGAAAATATCGGCCGGATTTTGCAAAAACAGATCAAATTCGTAAAACAGCACATAGCCCAGACGGCCACCGATAATGATGCCGATAATGGCCCATGTTAAAAATGCCTCGACCAGATTTGGCGGCATCGGTGCGGTATTATCGCGCCACAATGCCGCTTTGCGCACGGCGTGCAAAACGATGCGGTAACCGACGATAATTCCAACGATATAAGCCAGCGCATACCAGCGCAGGGCCAGATCAAAACCGAACAGATCGACGCTGAAAATTTCATTGCCGATGCCGGGAAAGGGGATCATATTTTGCATATTTATTAATTGCCGTTTCTAATGCGTCAAAGTCAACCTTGTGATTTGCGCTTTGTGGCACCATATATAAGGCAACCGCAAATCAATTTAAAGGCATCCCAATGCAAAACCGCAATAAAACAATCGACGATCTTTCCGGCCTGTTCACCAATGCTATGGGTGTTGCCCAAGGCGCCAAGGACGAGGCATCAACCGCGATGAAAAGCTGGCTTGAGCGCTGGATGGCGGACCGTAATTTTGTCACCCGCGAAGAATTTGATGCGGTTCAGGCGATGGCGCAAAAGGCGCGCGAAGAAAACGAGGCGCTAAAGACGCGGCTGGATGCGCTGGAGGCTGCGGCTCCGGTTAAGAAAAAAGCCGCTGTGAAGAAGCCTGTGAAAAAGAAAGTTGCGGCTAAAAAAACCTGACCGCTAGCTTTTGGTTAATGCTGCAATAATCTGCGTGCGCACCTGATCGGGTTGTGCCTCGATCGCCGCCATTACACGGCGCAATTCACCGCGCACCCCGTGCAGCTGATCAATCAATGACAGCACCACACCCAGCGCATCACCCTGCAGATCGAACTGCTCGTCCAGATCGCAAATCAGCTCGATCCGGGCCAGATCGGCGGCCGAATAAACCGGGCCGGATTCTGATTGGGCCGGGCATAAAAATTCGTGCTTTATATAAGTGGTCAGCCGCGTGCGGGTCAGGCGCGAAACCGTGGTGATCAGCTGTTCTTCGGAATAAAAATGGCTCATGTGTTCATCCCTTTTCGTGGGTCATATCCGTGGGTTTTGGCCCAGCCCTGCATGAATTCTTCCAGCTCGTCATCAATTTTGGGCGGCATCACAATGCGCAGCTCAACCTTTTGATCGCCCGCCGTGTCGCCCCGTTTCACCCCGCGCCCGCGCAGCCGTAGCGTTTGGCCAGAATTGGCACCTTTGGGGATGCTTAGATTGACTGATCCGTGGATCGTGGGCGTGGCCACTTTGCCCCCCAGCGTGGCCTCGGCAATGGTGATGGGCAGGCTGATCAGAATATCATCATCTTGGCGGCGGAAAAATTTATGCGCCGCCACGCTGATTGTAACATAGGCATCGCCGCGCGCCCCTTTGCCGTGACCTTCACCACCCTTGCCGCGCAACCGGATGGTTTGGCCATCGGTGGTGCCTTGGGGAATTTTAACCTCGAGATTATCGCCCGATGGTAAAGTGATGCGTTTTTTGCCACCCTTTGCGGCCGCGATAAAATCAACCTCGAGCATAAAACCCGCATCGGCCCCGCGCGCATCAAAGCCCCCGCCATAAGCGCCGCGCGCGCTGCTTGCTTGGCGTTGGCGTAAAATATCGGCAAAAGCATCCGACATATCGCCAAAATCCTCATAGCCGTGGGTGTTGCCATAACCATGGCCGGGCTGCTCGGCGTAATCGCGGTAGAATTTACGCTCGGGTTGTTTTTCGGCACCGCTTGCGTCGATTTCACCGGCATCAAAACGGCGGCGCTGGTCTTTGTCTTTTAGCAGATCATAGGCGGCGGATGCGGCTTTGAATTTGGCCTCGGCCGCACTATCGCCCGGGTTTAGATCCGGGTGGCTGTTTTTGGCGATTTTGCGATAGGCCTTTTTGATTTCCGCATCGGTAGCGGATTTTTTCAGGTCAAGCGCTGAATACGGGTTGTTGCTCATGGGTGGATGCTCCGAGAAAAATATGTATAGATCTATTCATTCTTATATATGCCTTCCTGTGTTCCTAACCGATTATTACGGGGGGCTAAACTGCTTTGGTGGATTTAAGCCCGAATCCTTACCCGTTAGCAACTCAATTAGAGCGTCACCAGCTTTTGGGCATAAACGCGTTCAATCGATTGCCCTGCCAATGTGGGCCGTTAACGTGACAATACCCCCGCCGATCAAGTAGCATTGATTTTTTCAAGAATCTTACCAAGCAATGAAGGGTTTCGAATTCAGCAACCGCAACGCTGGAAGGTCTCGAAGTCGTGCACATGATCCGAAAGATTTGTTTCGCTAAAACGGCCAAATCTGCTTTCCAGTAATTTGCCCGGCTCACTGGGTAACGGTATTTTGCAGCAAGAGCTATTCGAAACACCAAAAATTTGCGACAGAACATTTAACATCCTTAACAAAAGCTTGCATTTTATTTCAAACCCATACTACCATCACCTTTCTTTGGGGACTAATTATCATAAACGGGCTGCTTGATCTTATCCGAATACAAACAGACCCATTGCGATCATAGAACGATGCGATCATAGAACGATTTACCGCCGCATGCCACAAACCGGTAGCGACGATACCACCAACAACCAAGCTACATCAATCAAAGGGAGACTATGATGTCGAATAAAATGAAACTTACGGTCGCAGGTATTGCTCTTGCTTCTATGATGGCTCCGGCAGCATTTGCCGAAGAGTTTATGACTATTGGCACGGGTGGCGTTACCGGCGTTTATTACCCGACAGGTGGCGCGATTTGCCGTTTGGTCAACAAAGACCGCAAAACCCACGGGATCCGTTGCTCGGTAGAATCAACCGGTGGGTCCGTCTATAACATCAACACAATTCGCGCAGGCGAGCTGGAATTTGGCGTGGCGCAATCTGATTGGCAGTACCATGCGTATCACGGCACATCCAAATTCGAGGATGCCGGCCCATTTGAGGATCTGCGCGCCGTGTTTTCGGTTCACGCCGAGCCTTTCACTGTTGTTGCACGCGCCGATTCGGGCATCAAAACTTTTGCCGATTTAAAGGGCAAGCGGGTTAATATTGGCAACCCCGGTTCCGGTTCACGCGGCACATTCGAGGTTGTACTTGGTGCATTCGGCTGGACAACAGACGATTTTGCCCTTGCAACAGAGCTGAAATCATCTGAACAATCCGCGGCTTTGTGCGACAACCAGATCGACGCGATTGCCTTTACGGTTGGTCACCCATCCGGCACAATCGCCGAAGCGACAACAAGCTGTGACAGCATTCTGGTGCCCGTAACCGGCCCCGAAGTTGACGCGCTGATCAATGATCGTGATTACTATCGCGCAGCCGTAATTCCCGGTGGCATGTATCGCGGTTCTGACGAAGACGTGCATACATTCGGTGTGGGCGCAACGTTCGTAACCTCGGCAAATGTATCTGAAGAGGCTGTATATGTTATTGTCTCGGCGGTGTTTGAAAACTTTGATTCTTTCAGAAAGCTGCACCCTGCATTCGCAAATCTTGATCCGAAAAAGATGGCAACAGAAGGTCTTTCTGCGCCGCTGCATCCGGGCGCTGCGAAATATTACAAAGAGCAAGGCTGGATTGAATAACGCCACTGCTTTCGTAAGTTAAGTCTGTGGGGGCTATATTTGCGCCCCCACAGGCATATTAAAGGGACACTAAAATAACAAAATAAATTTGTATTTAAGCAAATTACTCAGGGAGACGTGAATATGGTCAAGCAAAGCGCGGGCACCAGCCCGTTAAGTGAAGAGGAGCTTCAGGATTTAGTGGCCTCTTCTGATTCCGGGGCGCGTGATCCTGGCGGAAGTGTTGGTATGCTAATGGCGGTCACCGCCGTTCTCTGGGCCGTATTCCAGGTTATACTCGCCTCGCCGTGGTCGCCTCATATTTTACCCGGTGACTGGATAAATAACCAACGTCAAATTCATTTGGCGTTTGCTATTTTTCTAGCCTTTCTGGCTTATCCCGCATTCAGAAAATCACCCCGGAATTATATTCCGATACCCGATTGGATATTCGCAACCGTGGGCGCTTTTATCGCGCTTTACGGCTTTTTCTTTTATGAAAAAATCGTCAACTCCGGCGGGCTTGCCGATGATACGGATAAATGGTTTGCGCTTGTTGGCCTGATCATTCTATTCGAGGCCGCACGCCGTGCGCTTGGGCCTGCCATGGCCATTATCGCCACGATATTCTTGCTCTATGTTTTCTTTGGCTCGTCCCACGTCGTGCCGGATGTGATCCGCTGGAAAGGCGCATCCCTGATGAAAGCCATGAGCCATATGTGGCTCACCTCCGAGGGGGTGTTTGGCATTGCGCTGGGGGTTTCGGCGCGGTTTGTGTTCCTGTTTGTTTTGTTCGGCTCACTGCTGGATAAGGCCGGCGCGGGGAATTATTTCATCAAAATGGCCTTTGGCGCGCTTGGTCACCTTAAGGGTGGACCTGCCAAGGCGGCTGTTGTTGGCTCGGCGGCAACCGGTCTTATTTCCGGCAGCTCGATCGCCAATGTTGTGACAACCGGCACGTTCACCATTCCGTTGATGAAACGGGTTGGTTTCAGTTCGGAAAAAGCCGGCGCTGTCGAAGTGGCAAGCTCGGTTAATGGTCAGATCATGCCACCTGTTATGGGCGCGGCTGCGTTTTTGATGGTTGAATATGTCGGCATTTCTTATGTCGAGGTAATTACCCACGCGTTCCTGCCCGCGACGATCTCTTATATCGCGCTGGTTTATATCGTGCATCTGGAGGCTGTGAAAAACAACATGCCGGTTCTTGGTAACCGGGTTGTTTCCATGGGCCGCACCATTGGCGGAATGGCGGCATTCTTTGTCGGATTTGCCGCCCTTGCATATGGTGTCCAATATCCGGTTAAATTGGTTGTGTGGATGATGCCCGACATGGCATCCTGGGTTCTGGCTCTGCTGGTTTTTGTGGCCTATGTTGCCTTGCTGAAAATTGCCGCCAGTGTCGATGATCTGGTGCCGGATGACCCCAATTCCAAAGACGTCGAGCTGCCTGTGATTGGCGAAATATACAAAGCCGGGCTTTACTATATTTTGCCGATTATCGTGTTGGTTTACTTCTTGATGATTGAGCAAAAATCCCCCGGCCTGTCGGCTTTCTGGGCCACCACGTTATTGTTTGTAATCTTGCTGACGCAACGCCCGATCAAGGCGATGTTCCGCGGCGAATCAGACATGATGAACAAAACCAAAGACGGGCTTGCCGATCTGATTCAGGGCCTGATTGACGGTTCGCGCAATATGATCGGTATCGGGCTGGCAACCGCGACGGCCGGTGTGATTGTGGGCACTGTAACCTTGACGGGTGTTGGTCAGGTCATGGCCGAGCTGGTCGAATTTCTGTCGGGCGGAAACCTGATAGCAATGCTGGCTCTGGTGGGCATGCTGTCTTTGATCCTGGGTATGGGGCTGCCGACGACGGCGAACTATATTGTGGTTTCATCGCTGATGGCGGGGGTTGTTGTTAGCCTTGGCGCGCAAAGCGGGTTGATTGTTCCGTTGATCGCGGTGCATCTCTTTGTGTTCTACTTTGGCATCATGGCGGATGTAACGCCGCCGGTGGGGCTGGCCAGTTTCGCGGCGGCTGCGGTATCGGGGGGCGACGCAATTCGCACCGGATTTATCGCGTTTTTCTATTCGCTGCGCACGATCGCCCTGCCGTTCATGTTTATCTTCAACACCGATTTGTTGCTGATTGACGTGGGTTGGATGCAAGGCATTCTGGTCTTTGTCACCGCCTCGATCGCCATTTTGGTGTTCACAGCGGGCACGATGAACTGGTTCCTGGTTAAAAACCGCCTCTATGAAAGTGTTGCGCTGGTATTCATCGCCTTTGCCCTGTTTCAGCCCGGATATTTTATGAACAAGATCCAGTCACCTTTCGAAATGGTAGAACCGGTGGCATTTGAGCAGGCATTGGGTGCGGCATCCGATGGCCAAAGCCTGCGACTGATTGTTTCCGGTCCTGATTTTGATACGGGCAAGATGAAGGAAACAACGCTTCTGGTCGCAATAACCGGAGATGGCGACGCGGCATCGCGCTTGTCGGATACGGGCCTAATGTTGCTGCTGGAAGACGGGATTGCCAAAATGGACGAGCCAATGTTCGGAACGCCATTCGCTAGAAAACTGTCGTCTTTCGATTTCTACGGCGATGAACCTGTTACTGTGGTGTCGGTAAAAGCACCGGCCGAGCAGTTGCCAAAGGAACTCATCTTCATTCCGGCACTGATGTTTCTTGGCTTTATCGTCATGCTGCAAAAGGGCCGGCAGAACAAAAAAGGACAACCAGCATGAGCAATACAGTTCTTTGCGCTATCGATATCAGCAACCAGACATGGGATGAGGATGTGGTGCTAAAGGCCGCGCAACTGGCGCAGCTTGAAGGTTCGCAGCTTGACATCATAACCGTGCTTCCCGATTTCGGCATGAGCGTTGTCGGCGGTTTTTTTGATAAAAGCTATCAGAAAAAAGCGATTATTCACACCAAATCCGAACTAAAGAGGATGGTCGCAGAAACTTTGGGGGCCGAGGCCGCTGGCAAGGTGCGCCACATAATTGCGGTTGGCACGCCTTATGCCGAGATTCTAAGCGTTGCCGAAAAAGATGGGGCCGCGCTTATTGTGATTGGTGCGCATAAGCCCGATCTCAAGGATTTTCTTCTGGGCCCGAATGCTGCACGCGTTGTACGCCATGCCACAACTTCGGTGTATGTGGTTAGATAAAAGGGTGCGCCAACCGCCCGTTCGCGGCGGTTGGCGCTTATCCGTAATTTAGGCGTTGTCATGTTAACCGTATAAAGAGGCCGCCAGTTCCGGTTGAATATCAGCTGCGAATAGGCACGCAAAATGCAGCAAATATTCGCGGTT
>CAYSBD010000033.1:0-1184 GCA_964429175.1 uncultured Marinosulfonomonas sp. | reverse complement strand
TTCGCGGTTGCTCGCGCATCAGGTCTGCAAGTCAGGACACAGCGGGCGGGATGAATGCCTATGTATTCGCGGATGGCGCTTCGTGGCAAAACTTGGCAACAAAGGTGATCCGGGGCTGTTGAGCCATTCCCGTCAGCCCAAAGCGTTAAAATGATCTGGCGCCAGCTGGATGACCGCTTGGCCAGCGACAAGGCCGCGGGCCTGATCGATAACAAGACGATCAACGGCGAACACCTGTTCCCGTTTAACGCAAGGCCCTAGGCGGGGGCAGTTTATAGGAGTTACGGCTCCAACTCGCCATGAACAGCCAGAATATCCAACCCGGCTTCGGGGGGGGCGATCACACGAAAGGCTTCGGCGACACCTGTATCGGACAGTTCGCGCACCACACTCAAAAGCGTATTGGGGTCATGGCCTTCGCACAGCTCGATCATATGGCCAATTTCATCGCGGGCGACAGCGCGTGCGGCTTCTAGCGAAGGGGCACCGTAAATATCAACAAAATGCTGGGCCAGCAGATCGATCAGGAGCTGATATTCCGACGTTTCCAGTTTTGTCACGGCCACGAATGTCACGCGACCAAAGGTTTCCAGCCCCAACCAGCCATTGGCAAAGGCTTGGCGTGCCTTGCCAACCAAATCGCCCTGGCTCCAGTTTGAAAATTCAAACCCGCCGGAAACAGCCCATTCTCCGGTGCGCGCGGGATTATGAAACACCAGTGTATCGCTTTCGTCAAAGTGGATGGCGCGGGCAAGGTTCATAATAAATTTCCAGTCTTCAGGACATGGGATAGCGGGATTAAACGGGTTTTGGCCCCGACTTTTAAAAGCATGCCAAATTGTTCATCAACCCCAACAAAGGTACCGTTGAGAGCATCAGGGATGTTCAATCTAACGTGCTCACCAATGCCCTTCGCCAACCCGCGCCACATTTCATGCAGGGCAGGGGTGCCGCCGTTTTCGATATCGTTTAGCCAGACCAAAGTATGGCGCGACCATGCCTCGAGCAGGCGGATCGGAGACACATCCCCGCAGCCCTCCATCATCAAACAGGTATCGTTCGGATGCTCGCCGGTTTCACCATCGCCTTGGGGCAGCAGGTCGATTTCCAGCCCGACCACCAGCCAATCTGGTCTTGTCACGGTTTAGTTCCGGTCTCTTTCAAGCAATAATTGCACTGAAGGA
>CAYSBD010000032.1:0-21476 GCA_964429175.1 uncultured Marinosulfonomonas sp. | reverse complement strand
CGATACCAACGCGGCTCCCCGGATGCATATCTGAACAGGAAGATGCCACTGATTGCGCATACCGCAATCGCACAGAACATTATCCAAGATAAGACTTCTCCGGGGGATACAAGAAACATAATCACAGACAAGATAATGGAGACTGCCCCAAGCGAAACCGAATATGCCAGCACATACGCCTTACTATGCATCCCGTCGCGGAGTTTATAGCCTTTGACGGCATGACATTTAGGGCAGACCACCGCAACTCTATCGATACTTGTTCTGCAAAACGGACAAGTCTGATCTGAAGTTTCAGTCACATGTTTCATAGCGAATATCCACTTTTTAGATAATCTAATAACTAGATTATCGCTATTGTGAAAGGGGTTTCGCAATAGCATGGCCAAAACAATACGAAGTAACGGCCATCTGGCGCTTTGCGAAGCCCTTATCGCGGCGAGGGTTGAGGCTGGTCTCACCCAAATGGAATTAGCAAAACGCCTGCGTTGCCATCAATCATTTATCGCCAGATTTGAAAGCGGTGAGCGTAGAATTGATGTGGTTGAGTTGATTGTAATAGCAAGAGCCCTTGGCACACCAAGCGAAAAATTTCTGACGGTGACTGAACGGGCGACAGAAAACAATCATAAAATCTGATGCAGGTCTTATTCTAGGAACGTATCTGCCCAATTTCTATAAAAAGTGCATCGTAGCCTCATTTTCCGTAGAATTCGACACAAAGGACAAAAACCTTGACGCAAAAGGACAGAATGTTGACCCCAGAGTCCAAATACCCTGACTATTCACATCAAAAAGGCGTTAATGGTGAGCCGGCCGGGATCCGAACCCGGGACCTACTGATTAAAAGTCAGTTGCTCTACCAACTGAGCTACCGGCCCACACAAGGCGTTTAATTAGGTAGCAGACGCGGCGGGGTCAAGCCCGAAATGACACCTTTTTTAAACGCTCACTGGAAATTATCAAAAACCCCCGCTATATGGCGCTTATGGGCGATAAAAATGCAAATACTTCTCTGCCGTTTATGAAAATGCACGGGCTGGGCAATGACTTCGTGGTGATTGATTCTCGCGGGTTGGGTGATGTTGTCTCGCCCAAACTGGCCCGCGCGATTGGAAATCGCCATACCGGCGTCGGGTTTGACCAGCTTGCCGTCATTTCGACGGGTGCCCATGATGCGCATCTGGTGTTTTATAACAGCGATGGCTCGCTCTCGAATGCCTGCGGCAACGCCACCCGCTGCATTGCGCGTTATCTGATGGATCAAACCGGCGCTGCGCAATTGCACCTGACCAGCGATCATGGCGATCTGTTTGCGCTTGATGCCGGCAATGGGCTGACCTCGGTAAATATGGGAAAGCCGCAGCTGGATTGGCGCGATGTGCCGCTGGCCACTGAAATGGATACGCTGAAATTGCCGATCAAAGGCGCGCCAACTGCAACTGGCATGGGCAACCCGCATTGCACCTTTTTCGTTGATGATATCGCCACCGTTGATCTGGCCAGCTTTGGCGCAACCCACGAAAACCACCCGATTTTCCCTGAGAAAACCAACGTGCAAATTGCGCAGATTATCGCAGCCGATCATATCCGTATGCGGGTCTGGGAGCGCGGCGTGGGCATTACGCTGGCCTCGGGATCATCGTCTTGCGCCACGGTTGTTGCTGCGGCGCGCCGTGGGCTGACGGGGCGAAAGGTGCAAATTGATCTGGATGGCGGCATATTGCAAATTGACTGGCGCGATGACGGCGTCTGGATGACCGGTCCCACCGCGCATGTTTTTAACGGCACGCTTACGGCCGATTTTCTGGGGTCGATTTAGCCATGCCCGCACAAGCCCCCGTATTTTCCACGCTTGGTTGTCGGCTGAATTCGTATGAATCCGAGGCCATGAAGGATCTGGCCCAAAAGGCGGGCATGAAAAATGCCGTGGTGGTCAACACCTGCGCCGTGACCGCCGAGGCCGTGCGCAAATCGCGTCAGGAAATCCGCCGCCTGCGCCGCGAGCACCCCGATGCCAAATTGATTGTCACCGGTTGCGCCGCGCAGGTCGAGCCGGAAACATTTGCCAAAATGGGCGAAGTTGATCTGGTGGTTGGCAATGCCGAGAAAATGCAGGCCGGAACATGGACCGCGCTTGCGCCGGATTTTATTGGCAATAGCGAGCGCGTTCAGGTCAATGATATTATGTCGGTGACCGAAACCGCCGGCCATCTGATCGATGGTTTCGGCAGTCGCAGCCGCGCCTATGTTCAGGTGCAAAACGGCTGTGATCACCGCTGCACTTTTTGCATTATCCCTTATGGCCGCGGCAATTCGCGCTCGGTTGCCGCTGGTGTGGTGGTCGATCAGATCAAGCGACTGGTTGATAAAGGCTATAACGAGGTCGTGCTGACCGGTGTGGATCTGACCAGCTGGGGCGCTGATTTGCCTGCCACGCCGCGCTTTGGTGATCTGGTGATGCGGATTTTACGGCTGGTGCCCGATTTGGCGCGCCTGCGGATTTCGTCGATCGACAGCATCGAGGCCGACGATAATCTGATGTGCGCCATCGCCACCGAGCCGCGCCTGATGCCGCATTTGCACCTGTCGTTGCAGGCCGGTGACAACATGATTTTAAAGCGCATGAAACGGCGCCATTTGCGCGAAGATGCGATTGCCTTTACCGACGAGGCGCGGCGTTTGCGCCCTGAAATGACCTTTGGGGCAGATATTATCGCAGGCTTTCCAACGGAATCCGATGCAATGTTTGAAAATTCGTTAAAGCTGGTGACCGATTGCAATCTGACTTGGCTGCACGTTTTTCCCTATTCCGCCCGCCAAGGCACCCCTGCTGCGCGCATCCCGCCGGTTAATGGCGCGATCATCAAAACCCGCGCGGCACAATTGCGCGCCGAGGGTGCAAAACAGGTTGCCAAACATTTGAACAGCCAGATCGGCCAGAGCCACAATATCCTGATGGAAAATGCCCGCATGGGACGCACCGAACAGTTTACCGAAGTGGTTTTCCAAACGGATCAACCCGAAGGCCGGGTTATAAAAGCGCAGATATCCGGGCAAAATGGCAAACAGCTGACGGCCCGCGTAATTTAGCCGCCTATTTCGAATCTCTGTAAAATTAGAATTTAAAAAATCGCGCCCAAAACCGCCTATTTTTTAATCACTGTGATGAATGTGCGTATAATTTATGCACAAACTATTGTTTCATCGCCAAGTTTACGCTGAATTTTCTATGTCTCATAGCGGATTGCCGCCTAGATCGCAGGATAATTCTAAAAATACCTGCCAAGAAAAAGGAAACAGCGTGAAACTTATCAAAGCAATTTTAAAACCATTCAAGCTTGAGGAGGTGCGCGAAGCACTGACCGAAATAGGCGTGCGCGGCATGACGGTGAGCGAAGTCAAAGGCTTTGGCGCACAATCGGGCCACACCGAAATTTACCGCGGGGCCGAATACGAAGTCAATTTCGTGCCCAAAATCATGATCGAAATCGTTGTGTCGTCAGATATGGCCGATCAGGTCGTCGACACCATCCGCAAAACAGCCTGCACCGACAAAATCGGCGACGGCAAGATTTTCGTGCTGGATGTCGATCAAATCGTTCGCGTGCGCACCGGCGAAACCGATGAGGACGCGATTTAAAACGCATCTGATAAACAAGATAATCACAAGATAATGACAGGATCATAACGATGAAACTTACCAAATATTTACCTCTGGCAGCGATTGCCGTGCTGGCCCCCCAGCTGGCCATCGCCCAGGAAATCGACACCACGCCGACCAACGCTGAAATCGGCTATATTTTTACCACATTCATGTTTTTGGTGACCGGCGTGCTGGTGTTCTGGATGGCGGCGGGCTTTACCATGCTCGAGGCCGGTCTGGTGCGCTCTAAAAACGTGACCATGCAGTTGACCAAAAACATGTCGCTATTTTCACTGGCCGCGATTGCCTATTATCTGGTCGGCTATAACCTGATGTATCCCGGCGATGGCTGGAGCATCAACGGCATTTTAGGCGCGTTTTCCCTAACCGGGCTTGAGCCGGTCGGCCTTGAAGGCGCCACACCCGATCTGACATATGCCTCGGTTGGTTCGGATTTCTTTTTCCAGCTGATGTTCTGTGCCGCGACCGCATCCATCGTTTCGGGTGCCTTGGCCGAACGCATTAAACTGTGGCCTTTTCTGGCATTCGTGATTGTGCTGACGGCATTTATCTATCCAATCCAGGCCAGCTGGAAATGGGGCGGCGGTTTTCTGGACGGCATGGGCTTTCAGGATTTCGCAGGCTCTACGGTTGTGCATTCCGTCGGTGGCTGGGCCGCTTTGGTTGGTGCGCTGATTTTGGGCCCGCGTCTGGGTAAATATAAAAACGGCAAGACTGTTCCAATGCCGGGCTCCAACCTGCCGTTGGCGACATTGGGCACGTTTATTTTGTGGATGGGTTGGTTTGGTTTTAACGGTGGCTCGCAGCTTTATATGGATAGCGCTGCCAATGTTGCCGATATCAGCCGGATTTTCTCAAACACCAACACGGCCGCGGCCGGTGGTGCGGTTGCCGCGCTGTTACTGACCCAGCTGCTTTATAAAAAGCCCGACCTGACGATGATCCTGAACGGCGCGCTTGCCGGTCTGGTGGCCATCACGGCCGAGCCGCTGGCCCCGACTTTGGGCGAAGCAACCCTGATCGGTGCTGTTGGCGGTATGATCGTGGTCTTTGCGGTGCCGTTTCTTGACAAGCTGAAAATCGACGATGTTGTCGGTGCCATTCCGGTGCATTTGTTTGCCGGCATCTGGGGCACGCTGATTGTGGCGATCAACACGCAGTCCAGCTTTACCAATGAGGCCGGCGAAGAAGTCACGCGCTCGGTGCTGGGGCAGCTGTTTATTCAGGCCCAAAGCATCGTGATTGTCGGTGTCTTTGTTGTGGTGGTTTCGGCTGTGGTCTGGATGATTTTGAAAACCGCATTCGGCATCCGCGTGTCGCAAGAGACCGAAATAAGCGGTCTGGACGTTGCGGAATTGGGCATGGAAGCATACCCCGATTTCACCAAAGGCTAATTAAAAAAAAGGGCTGCGGGTCATCGGCTCGCAGCCTTGATAAACTAAAAAACCGGCGGGAAATGCCCCGCCGGTTTTTTAGTGTTTTGCTTTTATGACTTGGCTTTAAACACCCACGTCCATAATCGCCTTGGCCAAGATCGGAACGGTGGTTTGGTTCAGGCCGGCAATGTTCATCCGGCTGTCACCAATCATGTAAATGCCGTGTTCGCTGCGCAGTTTTTCAACCAGATCCGGCGTGGTGCCAAGGCGCGAAAACATGCCGCGATGCTGGGCCAAAAACCCGAACCGGTCAGATCCTGACAGGCGCTGCAATTCGCCCGCCAGCTGTTGGCGCAATTCCAGCATCCCCAGACGCACGCTTTCCAGCTCGTCTTTCCAGTCGGCCTTTAACGCCTCGTCCTGCAAAATCATCGTCACCAAACGCGCGCCGTGATCGGGCGGAAAGGAAAAATTCTGCCGGTTCAAATAGGCCAATGTGCTTTGGGCCAGCGGCTGATCTGCCTCTTGGGACACGGTCATTAAAATGCCGGTGCGCTCGCGATAAATCCCGAAATTTTTGGAACAACTGGCCGCAATCAGGGTCTGGGGCATCGAGGACGCGATCAAACGCACAGCCTTTGCATCCTGCTCCAACCCTTCGCCAAAGCCCTGATAGGCAATGTCGATAAACGGGATCGCGCCGGTTTTTTGCAGGCTGGCAACCACCTCGCCCCATTGCGTCATGTTCAAATTGGCACCGGTCGGATTATGGCAGCAACCATGCAAAATCACCACATCACCGGCCTTCACATTTGCCAGATCGGCCAGCATTCCGTCAAAATCCACGCCACAGGTTTCGGCGTCAAAATAACGATACTCGGCCATTTTCATACCGACATATTTGATGATCGACGGATGGTTCGGCCATGTCGGATTTGAAATCCAGATCGTTGCATCCGGGCTGGCCATTTTGATCAACTCAATGGCCTGACGGATCGCGCCGGTGCCACCGGGGGTTGCCGCCGCCGCAACTTGCGCGCGCGCTACACTGTCGCCCAACACCAGATCGATCATCGCATCGCTAAAGGCCGGATCACCGGTCAGGCCGGTGTATTTCTTTGTGGTTTCAATTTCCCACAGCTGTTTTTCAGCCGTTTTGACGGCGCGCATAACCGGCGTGTTGCCATTTGCATCCTTGTAAATTCCAACGCCCAGATCAATCTTGTCGGTGCGCGGATCCTCGCGAAATACCTGCATCAATTGCAGGATTTTATCGGCCGGTTGTGGCTTTAAATTGGTCAGCATTTCTCTACTCCTTTACAACTTTCAGATCACTTTGCATGCCCCATTCGCACCACGATCCATCATAAACCGAATGGTCCATATGGCCCAGGCGCGTTAAGGCAAGGGTAACAATATTGGCGGTCACACCAGAACCGCAGGTGGCGATCACAGGCTTGTCCAGATCAACACCGGCGGCAGTAAATATCGCCTTTAACTTGACGTTATCTTTCATGGTGCCATCGCAATTCAACAGGCTGGCATAATACACATTCTTTGCGTTGGGGATGTGACCGCTGCGCAAACCGCCGTAGATTTCCGGCTCGGTTCCGTGAAAACGCTCGGGGGATCGGGCATCGACAATCTGGCAATTTCCCAGCTTCGAGGCGGCGGCAACCTGAGTAACATCCTTAACCAGATGCGGCTGAAATTGTGCAAACATATGCCGGTCTCGAATGAGGGGCGGGCTGTCGTTTACCCGATAACCATCGGCCAGCCATTTGGGCAAACCACCATCCAGCACCGCAATATCATCATGCCCCATCAGACGAAAAAGCCACCAAACCCGCGCCGCGCAAAACAGCCCCGCCGTATCATAAACCACCACCTGATGGCCGGCACCAACGCCCAGCGCCCGCACCCGCGATAAAAACTTTTCAACCGGCGGCACCATGTGGGGCAAATCCGAGCGGTGATCGGCGATATCGTCAATGTCAAAATAGCGCGCATTGGGGATGTGGCGGGCGTTAAATTCGGCCCGCGCGTCCAGCGTAAAATCATCCCAGTTGCGCGAGGCATCCAGAATGCGCAAATTCGGATCGGCCAAATGATCGGCCAGCCATTTGCTGGAAACCAGCGCTTTGGGGTCTTCGATGAACATCACAGCCTCTTTATTCATGTCAATAAACCTAGCTATTTTCGCGCAACAAACGCGCCTTTTGACGACCCCAGTCGCGTTTGGCTTCGGTGGCGCGTTTGTCGTGGTTTTTCTTGCCTTTGGCGATGCCGATTTTGATCTTCACCAGACCTTTGTGGTTGAAATAAATCACCAGCGGCACCAGCGTCATGCCTTTGCGCGCGGTGGCCTGCCACAGCTTGGACAGCTCTTTTTTGCGCACCAGCAGCTTGCGTTTGCGGCGTTCTTCGTGACCCCAGGTTTTGGCCTGTTTATAGGGCGCAACGTAAGAATTGATCAGCCACAGCTCGCCATCCTCTAAACTGGCGTAGCTTTCGGCGATATTGGCTTGGCCCTCGCGCATGGATTTCACCTCGGAACCCATCAGCATAATACCGCATTCGACATCATCCTCGATCGCGTAATCATAACGCGCGCGCCGGTTATCGGCGATAACCTTGTAGTTCGGGTTCTGATCTTTTTTATTGGCCATAATACCCGCCTAAAGCAATCCGGCATGGGCCATTGCGGCGTCAATCTGCATTTTGGCATCCTCGGTCAGCCCCACCAGCGGCAAACGCACTTCGGTGCCGCACATCCCCAATTTCGAGAGCGCATATTTCGCCCCGACCAGACCCGGCTCGATAAAAAGCGCTTCGTGCAGCGGCATCAAACGGTCCTGATATTCCAGCGCCAGCGCATAATCACCGGCCGCCATTGCCGCCTGAAATTCGGCACACAGGCGCGGGGCCACGTTGGATGTTACCGAAATGCTGCCAACCCCGCCATGCGCATGAAAGCCCAGTGCCGAGGCGTCTTCGGCCGAAAACTGAATGAAATCCTTGCCGCAGGCCGCGCGCTGTTGGGAAACGCGCGTCATATCCGAAGTGGCGTCTTTTACCCCGATGATGCGCGGCAGTTTTGCCAGCTCGGCCATGGTTCGGGGCGTCATATCAACCACGGATCGGGCCGGAATATTATAGATAAAAATCGGCAGGTCGTGATTATCGTGCAGCGCGGTGAAATGGGCCAGCATTCCGGCCTGCGTCGGCTTGTTATAATATGGCGTCACCACCAAGGCCGCATCGGCGCCGGTTTTCTGGGCAAAGGCCATGTAGCGATCGGATTCAATCGTGTTATTTGATCCGGCACCGGCAATCACCGGCACCCGGCCAGCCGCGGTTTGAACCACCGTTTCGATCACTTTTTCGTGTTCTTCATGGCTGACCGTCGGGGTTTCGCCGGTGGTGCCCATCGGGACCAAACCGTTGGTGCCCTCGCCAATTTGCCACTCGACCAGCTGTTTGAGCGCGTCAATGTCCAGCTCGCCGCTTTTGAACGGCGTGACCAATGCGGTAAATGAACCTTTGAACATGACACGTCTCCTCTTAGATTGAATTTGCAGGCCGATTCACTTTGGCCCTTGTGGCGGAAACTAGCCGCAGTTGAGGGCAATGCCAAGTTTATGTGTTGCCCTTCTTTGGCTGAAACGACACATTATTGCAATATTTCGCCAAACCGGAAGGGTTTCTGATCTGATGCGCCAAATTATCCTGATTATCTGCCTGCTGATGCCGGCAAACCTGTCGATGGCCCAACAAAATGATGGCGGGCTGCAAAACGCTTTTGTGCAGATGGCCAAAGGTGATTGGGACGGCGCGCAGGCCAAAGCGGGCGACGAAATCGGGCAGGGTATTATTGAATGGCACCGTTTGCGCGCCGGCCACGGCAGCTTTGCCGATTATCACAGCTTTTTGGACAAAAATCCTGATTGGCCGGGCTTGCCATTGCTGCGTAAAAAAGGCGAAGCCGCAATTGACGATGAAACCCCGGATCAGGAAATTATCCACTATTTCGAGCCGCAAAAACCCCGCAGCGGGCATGGCGCTTATAAACTGGCCGCGGCTTATGAAAACACCGGTAAACCCGGTTATGCGGCGGCTGAAATTGTTAGGGCTTGGCGCCAACTCAGGCTGAACAAATCAGGCCATGAAATGCTTTTGGGGACGCACAAAGACCTGCTGGCCCCACATCACACCGCGCGGCTGGATATGTTGTTATGGGCCGGTCGCCACACCGACGCGCGCCGGATGTTTGATCTGGTTGACGAGGGCTGGATCGCGTTGGCACAGGCCCGTATCGCGTTGCGCCAAGACGCGGGCGATGTCGATGCCTTGATCAAGGCCGTTCCCAAAACGCTGCAAAATCATCCCGGTCTGGCCTATGAGCGCTTTGTCTGGCGTGCCAAAAAGGGGCGCCGCGAGGATGCGATTTCATTGCTGCTGGAGCGCAGCACCTCGGCTGAAAAACTGGGCGAGCCTTTGCGTTGGGCCAATCGTCGCCGCTCATTGGCCCGCCAGATAATGCGCACGGGCGACGGGGCGTTGGCGTATCGGATCGCATCATCGCACCAGCTTGGCCAAGGGTCACATTTTGCCGATCTGGCCCATTTTGCCGATCTGGAATGGCTGTCGGGTTATCTGGCCCTGCGCTATCTGAACGATGCCAAAACCGCGCTGGCGCATTTCAAAACTTTCCGTGTGGCGGTGCGAACCCCGATCAGTCTGGGGCGCGCCGGCTATTGGGAGGGGCGCGCCTATGAAGCCTTGGGCAATGCAGAATCCGCGCAGGCAGCTTACGCTTTCGGGGCCGAACACCAAACCGGATTTTATGGTCTTTTGGCGGCCGAGCGCGGTGGTTTTCCCATGGATACGGCCCTGACCGGATCCGAGGTATTTGCAGACTGGAGAACCGCCGAATTTATGTCCTCAAGCGTTTTACGCGCTGCGTTGATGCTGCACCGCGCCAATCAGCCCGCGCTTTCCAGACGGTTCTTTTTACAGGTCGCCGAAAATCTGGATCGGGCCGAATTGGGCCAACTGGCCGATTTGACCCTGTTTTTAAAAGAACCCCATTTCGCCCTGATGATCGCCAAACAGGGTGCCAAACGCGGGCTGGTTTTGCCGGCGGCCTCTTTTCCGCTGCATGATTTAATCCACGAAGAATTGCCGGTTGCGCCTGAATTGGCGCTGGCGATTGCGCGGCGCGAAAGCGAATTTAATCCGGTGGTGATAAGCGGCGCAGGTGCCAAGGGTTTGATGCAGCTGATGCCCAAAACCGCAGAATCTGTGGCCGCGGAGTTGGGGCTGGAATTTGATCTGGATCGGCTGTTAAGCGACTGGCGCTTTAACGCGCGGCTTGGGGTTCGGTATTTGGCATATTTACAGGAAGAATTCGGCATGGCCCCGATTTTGGTTTCGGTGGGCTATAACGCCGGTCCCAGCCGGGCAAGGGCGTGGATCGAGGCCTTTGGTGATCCGCGCGAACCGGGGGTGGATCTGGTGGACTGGATCGAACATATCCCGTTTCGAGAAACCCGAAATTATGTGATGCGGGTCACTGAATCCTTGCCGATTTACCGCGCCCGCCTATCGGGTAAAACCCCGCCGATATCATTGCTACAAGAACTGCGTCGGGGCCATTAAAGCAAATACAATCGCATTGAATTTAGCCGACACCCCGAACGCATTTTCTGGTGCCAAGGCTGCCCTCGGGCTGTTGGCTGAATGCACGTTTGCGACCGGATTGGATGCGCTCTAGCCCGCCGTTTTCAGGTCATTGATCATTTTATCAATATTGCCGCCGCGCCTGTCCAGCATAGCGCCGATTTCGGTGCGTTCGGTCAACAGCATATTGATGCCCTCGATGAACATATTAAAGAAAACCAGCTTTCCAGATCTATCGGAAACAAAGAATGTCACCTCGAACGGGGCTTGGCCGCGCAGATGCGCCAAAGTCGTGACTTCTACACGGCTTTTTACGGTTTGGGCCGATTTCACTTCCAGCTTTCCACCGATAAATTTACGGAACTGTCTGCCGTATTTGCGTGCGATATAGCTCTGGAATACTTTTTGAAACCTGCGTTTCTGCGCCGCCGTCGCACGCCGACCGTCCACACCCAAAGCCGATCTGGCCAGATGGCGCACGTCGGAATATTTGCTGAATATCTTTTCAAACTCACGGATCATGGCCGTCTCGGATTTACCCGAATCAATCACCCGGTTAATCGACGCCACAAGGCTGCTTACCAACGTCACGGCCTTGCCTTTGTCGGTTGCCATTGCGGGCTGTGCAAACGGCACAAGCGCCAGCACCGATGTCAGGCCCAACGCAAATTTGCGCCGCCCCGGATTAGTCAGCGTAGAAATCTTCATAACCATCTTCTCCTTCTCCAAAGCTAAGGTCCGCGCCCAGCGGCTGGCCCAGTTGAAACCTGCGGTGTTGCAGAAACATCTGGCGGGCCTGCGCGTAGCTGTCAGCGCTATTATACAGGATCGTATCAATCATATCGCCATGATCGTAACGATCGCCAAGTTTCGAAAACCCCTTAACCACAGGCCCCATGTATCTTTCGGGTCTAGGCATAGCAAGCATCAGCGGATTGGTAAATATATCCACCACCATCCCGACCATATCGCGCTCGGTTGAGGGGCCAATAAAGGGCAGCTCGACATAATTGCCCTCGCCCACGCCCCAAACATGCAGGGTTTCACCGAAATCGGTGCTTTCTTCGTGCAGCCCCATCGCTGTAGACGGATCCAACACCCCGCCCAGACCGATTGTTGTGTTCAGCAAAAACCGGGTCGAATTTTGCAGGGCCTTGCCAATGCGAAGTTGCAAAATATTATTAACAATCACACCGGGCAAGTTCAGGTTCGAGGCAAAATTACCGATCCCTTGACGCAGAGGCAGAGGCAGGCCCGAACCATAGGCACCAGCGGCCGGTCTTATTAAATTGCGGTCCAGCTGGCGGTTAAGCTCATGTGTTTCGCGGTTCTGCGCCTCATGGGGGTCGGTGATTCCGGTGGCTTGCGGTGCCGTGCAAGACGCCATAATAATAAATAAAAGGCCCGCCAAAACGGGGGTAAAGCTTAATTTCTTTAAAATTTTCATGACACGCAATGGCACTCTCAGCAATTTCTTTGTAATTTCACCCTAAATAGGACGTGCGGCAGGAATGCCCAGTGACAAACAGTAATAGATATGGGGCTGTGACAGATTGGATACAAGATTTATATATCGATGTCATCACCCAGCATGTAAACCGTATCAAACAAGGTTAAAGATTAAAAATGCAACAACAAGATCATAAACCAGGCCTGGCAGAGCTAAAGGCGGCGCGTCGTAAAAGCCGCTCGTTATTCTGGGCTGTCGGGATATTCAGCATATTTGTGAACCTGCTGATGTTGACGGGGCCGATATATATGTTGCAGGTTTATGACCGCGTTTTGGCCAGCGGATCCGAAGAAACGCTATTGGCGCTTTCTATATTGGTGGCGTTTTTGTTTTTAATGATGGGCCTGCTGGATTACGCGCGCGGGCGTGTTTTGGCGCGCATCGGGGCGCGGTTTCAGGCCAGTCTTGATGAACGGGTTTTTTCGGCCGTGCTGCGCGCCAACGCCACCGGACAGGGCAGCCCCGGCACCAACAACGGCTTGCGTGATCTGGAAACCGTGCAGCGTTTACTGACATCGCCGGCCCTAAGCGCGCTATTCGATATCCCGTGGACGCCGGCATTTATAGCCGGAATTTTTCTGTTTCACCCATGGCTTGGCATTCTGGCGATTTGCGGTGGCGGCTTGCTGATTGCCATTACTTTTATCAACCAATGGGTTACGCGCGATCCGGTCCTCGAGGCCAATTTGTCCAGCCACCACGCGGGCCAAATGGCCGAACAACTGCGTATTGAGGGCGAGCTGGTGCAAAGTCTGGGCATGCAGGGCGCTGTGTTCGAGCGTTGGAATATTGCCCGCGAAACCGCGCTTTCTTCGACCGTTCGCGCGTCCGATGCCACTGGAAAATTTACGATCATGACCAAAACGTTCCGTATGTTTTTGCAATCGGCAATGTTGGGTTTGGGCGCCTATCTGGTGCTGCAAAACCAGCTGACGGCGGGCGCAATGATCGCAGGCTCGATCCTGCTGGGGCGCGCGCTGGCCCCGATAGAGCAATCAATCGGCCAATGGCCAATAGTGCAGGCCGCTTCGCATAGTTGGGATAATCTGGCCCAATTGCTCTCTGGAATAAAACCCGAACCGCCCCGCACCGCGCTGCCCAAACCCAAGGCCTTGCTGACGGCCAAACAGGTCACTGTCGTGCCACCAAACCAGCAGCAGGCCTCGCTTAAAATGGTTAATTTTACTTTAAAACCGGGGCAGGCAATCGGGGTGATCGGCCCGTCCGGTTCGGGCAAATCCAGCTTGGCGCGGGCCATCACGGGGGTCTGGCGGCTGGCGGGGGGTAAAATCCGGCTGGACGGTGCCGCGCTGGATCAATACGATGCGGACGTGCGCGGCCAGCACATCGGTTATCTGCCGCAACGGGTGCAGCTGTTTGACGGAACGATCAGCGAAAATATCGCCCGAATGGCGCTAAAACCCGATGATGCGGCGGTGATAAAAGCCGCAAAACAGGCCGCGGCCCACGAGATGATCCTTGCGTTTCCCGATGGTTACGACACCCGCGTAACGGCCAATGGCGGGCTGCTTTCGGGTGGGCAATTGCAGCGCATCGGGCTGGCTCGCGCGATGTATAATGATCCGGTGATTTTGGTGCTGGATGAGCCTAATTCTAACCTCGATAACGAAGGATCAAAGGCGCTGAACACCGCAATCCGGCAAATGAAAACGGCCGGAAATGCGGTGATAATCATGGCGCATCGCCCCGCAGCCATTCAGGAATGTGATTTGTTGCTAATGCTGGATGGCGGCAGCGTTCAGGCCTTTGGGCCGCGCGACGAGGTGCTGAAAAAGGTCGTTAAAAACCACGGTCAAATCAGCAATAACACGGGTAAAGGCGGCGTGACATGAGCATGAATGACAAAGCAGGCTGGTCTGCCCACAAGCCGCTGGTGCTGGGTTTTTTAAGCGTTTTGCTGCTGGTTGGCGGCTTTGGAACCTGGGCGATGACGGCGAATATTTCAGGTGCGGTGATTGCCGATGGCCAGATCGAGGTTGATCAAAACCGTCAGGTTGTCCAGCACCCAGATGGCGGGGTGATTGCCAAAATTTTGGTGCAAGAAGGCGATCATGTGAATGCAAATGACATTTTACTTAGCCTTGATGCAACAAGATTGCGATCGGAATTGGCCGTGATCGAGGGGCAATTATTCGAGCTGATGGCGCGTCGCGGCCGGTTTGAAGCCGAGCGCGACAAAACCGATCAACTCGCGTTTGATGCCGAACTAATTACCGCGGCAGCCTCGTCGCCAAATATCGCAAGCCTGATGCAGGGCCAGCAACGCCTGTTTGAGGCCCGGCACGAATCGCTGGATCAGGAAATTGCTCAAATGCAAAAGCGTGGCTCTCAAATCAGCGACCAGATCGGCGGCATCACGGCCCAGCAAACCGCGCTTGGCTTGCAGCTTGATTTAATCAAACAAGAACTTGAGGCCCAGCAAACCCTGCTTGATCGCGGCCTTGCCCAAGCGTCGCGCGTTTTAAGCCTGCTGCGCGAAGAGGCCCGGCTGCATGGTGCGATGGGCGAGCTTGCCGCCGGCAAAGCCCAAGCCGAGGGGCGCATCACCGAAATTGACATCGAAGTGCTAAAACTTTCCACCAAGCAGCGCGAAAATGCCATCACCAGCCTGCGTGATCTGCAATTTCGCGAACTGGAATTACAAGAAAAGCGCAGCGCCTTAAAAGAGCATTTATCACGTCTTGATATTCGCGCGCCGGTTTCAGGCATTGTGCACGGCTTGCGGTTTTTTGCCACCCGCGCAGTTATCAAACCCGCCGAGCCCGTGCTGTTTTTGGTGCCCCAAGACCGTCCGCTGGTTATTACGGCCAAAATACAGGTCCATAACATAGATCAGGTTTTCGTCGGTCAGGAAATCAGGCTGCTATTTGGCGCATTTGACGCGCGCACCACCCCTGAACTTATGGGCCGTGTGGTGAAAATATCTGCCGATGTATTTACCGACGAGCGCACGCAGGCCAGCTATTACCGCTCTGAAATCGTGCTGCTCGACGGCGAGATTGACAGGCTGCCCGAAAATGCGGTGTTGATCCCGGGCATGCCGGTGCAGGCCTTCATGCGCACCAATGATCGCACGCCGATGGCCTATCTGCTGAAACCGCTGGCCGATTATTTTAACCGGGCTTTTCGCGAAAGATAAAATAACGGTTTTCCTGCGCGCCAAACGCAGATAACCTCTGCAAAATCCATACCAACGGAGAACCCGATGAGCAACATTTACGAATCCCGTTTAACAGAGCTGGGCATCACCTTGCCCGACGCACCAACACCGGCCGCCAATTATGTGCCTTACGTTGTCGCGGGCGATCTGGTGTTTGTGTCGGGCCAAATCTCGAACGATGAAAATGGGCTGATTACCGGAAAGTTGGGTGACAACATGGATATTGCTGCCGGTGCTGCGGCCGCCAAAACCTGCGCGCTTGGGCTTGTGGCGCAACTAAAGGCCGCGTGTGGTGGCGATCTGTCACGGCTTGTCCGGGTGGTTAAACTGGGCGGGTTTGTAAATTCTACCGATGATTTTACCGATCAGCCAAAGGTCATCAACGGCGCCTCTGATTTTTTGGTTCAGCTATTTGGCGATGCAGGTCGCCACGCCCGCGCCGCCGTAAGCGCACCATCACTACCGCTGGGTGTGGCTGTTGAAATCGAAGGCATTTTTCAAATCAAATGACAAAATTACCTGATGGGTTTTTTGATGCCCCATTTGCGCATCGCGCGCTTCACAATGCCAAAGCAGGCTGCATAGAAAATTCGCGCAGCGCGTGTCGTGCAGCAATAAAATCGGGCTATGGAATCGAGCTGGATGTCCAGCTGTCGGCCGATGGCCACGCGATGGTATTTCACGATTATGACCTGTTTCGGTTAACAGCAATATCAGGCGCGATCCGCACTTTTAATCGTGATGATCTGACCAAAACCTGCCTGTCGGGCTGTAATGAAACCATCCCGACCCTGCCTGAAATCTTGAAAATTATCGCGGGCCAAGTGCCGTTATTAATCGAAATCAAGGATCAGGACGGCGGCATGGGACCAGACGTTGGCCCGCTCGAGAAATCCGTAGCGCGGGCTTTGCAAAACTACAGCGGGCCTGTTGGAGTCATGAGCTTCAATCCCCATTCCATCGCGGCAATGGCCGAATATTCCCCCGATACGGCACGCGGTCTTGTGACCTGCCATTTTCCGGCGCAACACTGGCCAATCCTGAATGAAAAAACCCGCGCCCGCCTGCGTGAAATCCCTGATTACAACCGCGTTGGTGCCTGTTTCATCAGCCACCGGCATGATGATCTGAACAATCCGCAGGTCGCCAAATTAAAGGCTGCGGGGGCCGGAATCTGCTGCTGGACTGTGCGCAACACAACCGAAGAAACAAACGCGCGAAAGATTGCGGATGCGATTACCTTTGATGACTACAGCCCCCGAATTACATCCTGAGCACACCACCTTGCGGCTATTTTGTCTGACCTGAACGCGCTAGAAAACACCTCCGTCCCCGCAAAATCCGCAGATACTTGCCAGCCTCTATTATTGTTCCATAAATATCCCCGCGCAGCGCGCATAAAATCTCTTTCACTCTGCAATTGCCTCACCCCTTGCCCCACGTTACGATCAGCAAAATTGACTAACACGGAAAAAACACCATGGTCCACATCATCGTCATCGGCGCCGGACAGGCTGGCGCGTCGCTCACCGCAAAACTGCGCAATCTTGGCTATGCTGGCGAGATCACCCTGATTGGCCAGGAATCCGTGCCCCCCTACCAGCGCCCGCCGCTTTCCAAAGCCTATCTTTTGGGCGAAATGGACCGCGAACGCCTGTTTCTGCGCCCCAGAGAATTCTATAAAACCCAAAATATCAACCTGCGCCTGAACACAACGGTTACAGATATCGACCCAAATGCCAAAACTGTCACGATCGCGGGCGGCGTCCTGAATTACGATCAACTCGCCCTGACCACAGGCTCCACCCCGCATCATCTGCCCGCCGCAATCGGTGGCAATTTGCGTGGCGTGCATGTGGTGCGCACCTTGGCCGATATTGACGCGATGCAGCCGGAATTCACAGCCGGAAAAAATGCACTGATCGTCGGCGGCGGATACATCGGGCTCGAGGCAGCGGCGGTTGCTGCGAAACTAAACCTGAACGTCACTTTGGTTGAAATGGCCGACCGTATTTTGCAACGGGTTTCTGCCCCGCAAACCTCGGATTATTTTCGTGATCTGCACAGCGGACACGGTGTAAAAATCCTTGAGGGTGTCGGGCTGGATCACCTGATCGGCAAGACCAAAGTAGAGTCCGCAAAACTGACCAACGGCACAACCATCCCCGTTGATTTTGTTATCACCGGCATCGGCATTGCGCCCGCCACAGCCTTGGCCGAAATTGCAGGCCTGACACTTGAAAACGGCATCAAAACCGATTCGTCGGGGCGCACTTCGGATCAAAATATCTGGGCCGCAGGTGATTGCGCCTCGTTTCCTTACCGGGGCAGCCGCATCCGTCTGGAAAGCGTGCCAAACGCGATTGAGCAGGCCGAATTGGTTGCCGAAAACATGCTGGGGGCGGCCAAAACTTACGCGGCCAAGCCTTGGTTTTGGTCGGATCAATATGATGTAAAATTGCAAATCGCCGGCCT
Source organism: uncultured Marinosulfonomonas sp. (assembly GCA_964429175.1). Taxonomy (GTDB): domain Bacteria; phylum Pseudomonadota; class Alphaproteobacteria; order Rhodobacterales; family Rhodobacteraceae; genus Profundibacter. The sequence goes on along the minus strand of CAYSBD010000032.1, from coordinate 3,585 downwards.
GAACACGGGCTATGACAACGTGATCACGCGCCAAGGCGACAAAACGCGCGCCCGGTCGCATTGGTATTACGCCGGTGGCACGCTGCTGGCCGTTGACGCGATGAACGATCCGCGCGCCTACATGATCGGCAAACGTCTGATCGAGGCGCAAAAATCACCCGCGCCCGATTTAATCGCAAACCCGCAAACCGATCTGAAATCGCTGCTGAAATCATGAGGATCATCGCCGGACAGCATCGCGGCCTAACGCTTGCCTCGGTTGGCAAAGGCGACAGCGCCGCCCATTTGCGCCCCACTTCGGACCGCGTGCGCGAGAGCCTGTTTTCCGTGCTTTTATCGGGCGTTTATGGCAACCCGATCAGTGGCGCCCGTGTGCTGGATTTATTTGCCGGAACCGGCGCGCTTGGGCTTGAGGCACTCTCGCGCGGGGCAGCGCACAGCATTTTTGTCGATGACGGGCGCAAGGCCCAAAGCCTCATTCGTGAAAACATCAACCTGACCCGTCGGCAACCCGATACTACGATTTTACGCGCAAATGCCACCCGTTTGCCAGCCAACAAAGACAAAACCTGCGACCTTGTTTTTCTTGATCCGCCTTACGGCGAAGGGCTGGGCCAGTTAGCGCTTGCCTCGGCTGGCGCAAATAACTGGCTGTCTGAAAACGCGCTGATCATCTGGGAAGAAAACAGCCCGCAACATGCCGTGGATGGTTTTGAGCTGCACGACCAACGCAAATATGGCGACACTTGGATTTCAATAATCCAGAGGCTTTAACCATACGTCGGATGAAACAGACCCGCAGGCGACAGCGTGAAAATATCACAGCCATCCGCCGTCACACCAACCGAATGTTCAAACTGCGCCGACAGCGATTTGTCGCGCGTCACCGCCGTCCAGTCATCGGCCAAAACCTTGGTTTCGGGGCGGCCCAGATTAACCATTGGCTCGATCGTGAAAAACATGCCTTCCTCTAAAACAGGTCCGGTTCCGGCACGGCCATAATGCAGCACATTGGGCGGCGCATGAAAAACCTGCCCCAACCCATGCCCGCAAAAATCGCGAACCACAGACATGCGCTGAGCTTCGACATAGCTCTGGATTGCGTGGCCAATATCGCCAAAACTATTGCCCGGCTTCACCGCCTCGATGCCCAACATCAACGCATCATGCGTAACCTGGATCAACCGCTCAGCCTTGCGCCCCAGCTTGCCCGCCACATACATCCGGCTGGTATCGCCAAACCAGCCACCCAGAATCACGGTAACATCAACATTGACAATATCGCCGGATTTCAAAATTTTATCACCCGGAATACCGTGACAAACTACATGGTTCACCGAAATGCAGCTGGCGTGTTTATAACCCTTGTAGCCAATCGTAGCCGAAGTTGAATCCGACGCATCAATCCGCTCGGTAATATATTTATCCAGCTCGCCGGTGCTGACACCGGGCACCACCATCAACGCCAGCGCGTCCAGAATTTCTGCCGCCAGTTTCCCTGCCCCGAACATACCGGCATGATCCGCCGTTTCAAATATCCGTATACCGTCTTTGGTCACGCGCCCTTTAGTCACAGTCACTGCATTTCTCCTCGTTGTTGATGCCTAGATAATGCAGCAAATCAAAAAGTTCCAGCACCTGCTTATTATTGTTCTATAAATATCCGCGCCGCAGGCTTCCAAGCTATTTCAAAGACACGGAGCTTGCCAAAATATGACCGTTAACCAGAGGGGTTTGAAACCACGCGGATTCAGCCTTATATTAGACCCGAGACGCTAATAAGGAATCGGCGATGATGAACCCCACAGCGGCAATGTTGGTGATTGGCGACGAAATTCTTTCGGGTCGCACCCAAGACACCAACAGCCATTATCTGGCAGGCGCGTTAACCGGACACGGCATCGATTTGACCGAAATACGCGTGGTGCCTGATGACACCGGCGCAATCATCGCGGCCGTGCAACGCCTTGCCAAGCAGCACACGCATCTGTTTACTTCGGGCGGCATTGGCCCGACCCATGATGATATCACCGCCGATGCGGTTGCCGCCGCCTTTGGCACCCCGATCGGTATCCGCGATGACGCCCGCCTGTTGCTGGAAAACCATTACGCCAAAACCGGCACCAAACTAAACAAGGCCCGCTTGCGAATGGCGCGCATTCCGGCTGGTGCAGCGCTGATTAAAAATGCGGTTTCGGCCGCCCCCGGCTTTAGCCTGCAAAATGTGCATGTACTGGCCGGCGTGCCGATGGTTTTCCAGGCCATGCTTACAGCCCTGCTGCCCAGCCTCAGCGGCGGCACCGCCCTGATTAGCAAAACCATCTGCCTGAATGCCGCTGAAGGCGCAATCGCCAAGCCGCTTGGCAAGCTTGCCGCACAATTTACGGACACCTCATTTGGCTCATACCCGTTTTATACCGATGGCAACTTTGGCACCAACGTTGTGATCCGCGGTGATGACGTGACAATCATTGATGCCGCCATTGTAAAACTTGTCGCGCTGTTCCCGACAGAGTTTAAATAAATATGCAGCAAAATCTTTATCACATTGTTGATGCCACATGGCCTGCCGCCCAATATTTAACCATCGGCAACTGGACCATCCGCAAAGGTGCTCGCGGCGGTCAACGTGTTTCGGCCGCCACCGCAAACGGGCCGGTTACATCGGCTGATATTAACGTTGCCGCGCAGGCCATGGTGGCATTGGATCAAAGCGCTTTATTTATGATCCGCCAAGGCGACGAGGCATTGGACGAACTGCTTGCGGCCAAGGGATACCGGCGCCATGATCCGGTTACGGCCTATCAATGCCCGATCGAAAACCTGACAAAAATAGCGCCTGACCGAATGGCCGCCTTTGCGGTTTGGCCGCCTTTGGCGATCATCAATGAAATTTGGGCAAAACAGGGCATAGATGCCGGACGCCAAGCCGTGATGCAGCGCGCAAAAGGGCCAAAGGCCGCGATCCTTGCCCGCCAAAATGACAAACCGGCCGGGGCGGCCTATGTGGCGATACATAAAAAAGCCGCCATGTTGCATGCGCTCGAGGTGCTTTCTGATCACCGTCGGCAAGGCGTTGCCAACAACATCATGGGGCGCGCCGCCCTTTGGGCACAAGATAACGGGGCAACCAGCTTCAGTGCTATCTGTTTGCGTGATAACATGGCGGCCAATGCTCTCTATGCTTCCCTGAATATGCAAAATGTGGGACACTATCATTACAGAATAAAAAAACCCGAAAAGGGATGAACAGGTTTGATCGGCAAAATGAAACAATTGCGAACACATAAATGGCGCGCTTATTCAGGGTTTGCCAAATTTATCTTGGTGTGCAGCACAATGCTTGGCGCGCCAGTATCGGCATTGCAGCTTGAATTTCCGGCCAGATCCAGCCTCGTCCGTGAAAATGTAATTGCTTTGGGCAGTCACCATTTGCCGGTGAGCCCCTGGAGCAATGGGGATCTGGAAACGGTTTTGACAAAAGGCGAAGTTACACAGCAGGCTTGGAAAATTGCGGCCACGGATTTAACCTCACTGCAAATTATGCAACCTTTAAAACAGCAGCTGAGCGATGCCGGTTTTGAA